>JAFHKH010000186.1 GCA_016937595.1 Pseudomonas cedrina subsp. fulgida
AAATGTATCGACTGGGCACTCCGCCTTCGCGAGCAACCGCACACATCAATTTGAATGGCAGTGGACTCAGGAAGGGAACAACTCGCTCAACTTCATGGCCAGCATCATGTCGCCTTCGGTGCGCAGCTTGCCGCCCATGAAGGCCTGCATGCCGTCGGTGGAACCGTCTACGATGCCTTCCAGCGTTTCGCTGTCCATCACCAGGGTCACTTGGGCGTCCGGATTTTCGCCTTCGTGCAGTTCGCAGGTCTTGTCCTTGACGACCAGGGAGAAGTTCTTGGTGTCGTCGATGCGGAAACCGAACACCAGGTCCAAGCCTTCGGCAGCGCTTGGGTTGAATTTGGCTTTCATTGCTTCTACAGCTTTGGCTACGTCAGTCATGGTTTCGATCCTTTAGGGTGGAGTCCAGTGACCTTGGGGTCACGGTTGGCCGCGGTTCATCGGTAGGTGATGAGCTGCGCGCCTTCAACAGTTGCAAGTGGGCGTGGCTGTTGAAGGAAGCCAGTGCCACCTCGCGACCGCGGAATTTCAGTTGGTTGAGCGAGGTGTTAACAATCTGCCAGTTCAGTTCGAAGGCCTGGGCGGCGGCATTCGGGTGATCAGGTGAAGCAGGGCGGTGATGGTGCCGCCGGAGGTGAACACCGCGATCTTCTGCGTGTTGTGCGCCGCATCGAGCAGGCGTTGCAGGCCGGCCTGGACCCGTTCGACGAAGCCCAGCCAGCTTTCCAGCCCCGGCGGGTCATAGGTGCCGGCCAGCCAGCGTTCGATGATCAGGGCGAAGATACGCTGGAATTCGCTGCGGTTCTGCGCAGCATTGCGCAGGATCTCCAACGCTTCGGGCTCGGCGGTGAGAAGGTCGGGGAGCAGAGCGCGGATGATCGCGTCGGCATCGAATTCATTGAAGGCGCTGTCGGTTTCAAGCGTGGGCACCGGCAGGCCCAGGGCAGTGTATTGATCGAAGGTGGCGGTGGCGGTGTGCTGCTGGCGCCGCAGGTCGCCGGCGACGCAGCGGTCGAACACCAGGCCCATGTCCGCCAGGTGGCGACCGAGCACTTGCGCTTGCTCCACGCCGACGGGCGACAGGACGTCATAGTCGTCTGCACCGAAGGAGGCCTGGCCATGTCGAATCAAATAGATGCTGCCCACGTCCGTTCACTCGGTACGTTGAAAGTCAGGCGAGGTTATGAGGATGCCTGCAAGCTGTCAATGAAAAAACATACGCTTGTTTTAAAAGGCTGTTGGAGGGCCGGCTGCTGGCGGTTTGATCACTGGCCCGAACGCGGTGCCGTCGGTATGCTTGGGCAATGGCGCGCGTAGCGCATATTTAAATTATGTCCCGAATAGAGAGAAATATGGATTTTTTGGCCGAATATGCGAGCTTTTTAGCAAAGACCGTCACCCTGGTGGTCGCTATTCTGGTGGTGCTGATCAGCTTCGCGGCGTTGCGCAGCAAAGGTCGTCGCAAATCCGCCGGCCAATTGCAGGTCAGCAAGCTCAATGACTTCTATAAGGGCCTGCGTGAACGCCTGGAATCGAGCCTGCTCGACAAGGACCAGCTCAAGGCGCTGCGCAAGTCCGAAGGCAAGGCCGAAAAGAAGAAGGGCAAGCAGAAAACCGAGGCCAAGCCACGGGTGTTCGTGTTGGACTTCGATGGCGATATCAAGGCCTCGGCCACCGAGAGCCTGCGCCATGAAATCACCGCCTTGCTGAGCCTGGCCACGCCGAAAGACGAAGTGGTGCTGCGCCTGGAAAGCGGCGGCGGCATGGTCCACAGCTACGGCCTGGCCTCTTCGCAACTGGCGCGTATCCGCCAGGCGGGCGTGCCGTTGACCGTGTGCATCGACAAGGTGGCGGCCAGCGGCGGCTACATGATGGCCTGCATTGGCGAGAAGATCATCAGCGCGCCGTTTGCCATCCTGGGCTCCATTGGGGTGGTGGCGCAGTTGCCCAACGTCAACCGCCTGCTGAAAAAACACGACATCGACTTCGAAGTACTGACCGCCGGTGAGTACAAGCGCACCCTCACGGTATTTGGCGAAAACACCGAAAAAGGCCGCGAGAAGTTCCAGGAAGACCTGGACATTACCCATCAACTGTTCAAGAACTTCGTCTCGCGTTACCGCCCGCAGTTGGCAATCGATCAGGTCGCGACCGGAGAAGTGTGGCTGGGTGTTGCGGCGCTCGACAAACAACTGGTCGATGAACTGCAGACCAGCGATGAGTACCTGGCGACCAAGGCCAAGACCGCCGAGGTGTTCCACCTGCACTATGCCGAGCGCAAGAGCTTGCAGGAGCGTGTGGGCCTGGCCGCCACTGGCTCGGTGGACCGCGTGCTGCTGACCTGGTGGAGCCGGTTGACCCAGCAGCGGTTCTGGTAACCCGATTCCGGGAATGTAGGAGCGGCTTGTGTGGGAGCGGGCTTGCTCGCGAATGCGGTGGATCAGTCAATAACTCGTGCGACTGACACACCGCATTCGCGAGCAAGTCGAATCGTCGCACCGCCGCTCCCACACAAGCCCGCTCCCACATCGGTTTCAGTGTTTGGATTACAGGTTTTGTAATAGTTTTAAGTTGTAGGAAATTTGGGTTTAGGCTGTAGGATTCAAGTCCTTTTGTGATCTCAGGACTTGCATGAACACCCTCTCGGAGCCTCCCAGTCTTCCTTCCCCACCACATCCGTTGCCGCTGTTCCCTCTGAAGCCCCCCGTATTCCGACTGCTAGCCTTGTACCAGTGCACCGACCGCGTCTTGCCGTGTCCGGCATTCTGGCAATCGACTGAAGAGACTCTATAAATGGAATGGTTAGCGGATCCAACGGCCTGGCTCGGCCTGTTGACCTTGATTGTGCTGGAACTGGTACTGGGCATCGACAACCTGGTGTTTATCGCGATCCTGGCGGACAAGCTGCCGCCGGAGCAGCGCGACCGCGCGCGGTTGATCGGTTTGTCCCTGGCCTTGCTGATGCGCCTGGGCCTGCTGGCGAGTATTTCCTGGCTGGTGACGCTCACCCAGCCGCTGTTCGAGGTGTTCGACAAGAGCTTCTCCGGCCGTGACCTGATCATGCTGTTCGGCGGGGTATTCCTGCTGTTCAAGGCCACCCTGGAATTGCATGAGCGCCTGGAAGGGCATGTCGCCCAGCGTTCAGGCAACGTGGCTTACGCGATGTTCTGGCCGATCGTGGCGCAGATCGTGGTGCTCGACGCGGTGTTCTCCCTCGACGCGGTGATTACCGCGGTGGGCATGGTGGACGAGCTGGCGGTGATGATGATCGCGGTGATCGTGTCCATCGGCCTGATGATTGTTGCCAGCAAGCCGCTGACCCGCTTCGTCAATGCGCACCCGACGGTGATCATGCTGTGCCTGGGCTTTTTGATGATGATCGGTTTCGCCCTGACCGCCGAAGGCCTGGGCTTTCATATTCCCAAGGGCTATCTGTATGCGGCGATTGGGTTCTCGATCCTGATCGAGGTGTTCAACCAGATCGCCCGGTCGCGGCGCAAGAAGTCGGCGCAAGGCGTGTTGCCGGTGCGTGAGCGCACGGCCCATGCGGTGATGCGTTTGCTCGGCGGGCGGAGCCTGGCGGTGGAGGAGGTCGGCGAAGAGGTCGCCGATTTGCTCGGCCAGCCGGATGCCGCGCAAGGCCCGCTGTTTGACCGACGTGAGCGAGTGATGATCAGCGGCGTGCTGCAACTGGCTGAACGGCCGATCCGCAGCCTGATGACGCCTCGGGCCAACGTCGACTGTATTGACCTGGCGGAGGATCCCGAGGCTATTCGCCAGGCGTTGATGCATTCGTCCTACTCGCGGCTGCCGTTGATCCGCAACGGTGACGTCGATGAGCCGTTGGGCTTCGTGCACAAGAAGGAGTTGCTCAAGCACTATCTGGCCGGCAACCAGCCAAACCTTGCGCACTTGGCGCGGCGTGCGATCAACCTGCTGGAAAGTTTTTCGATCCTCAATGCCCTGGAGCAGATGCGCCAGGAATCGACTCACATTGCTTTTGTGATTAATGAGTTCGGGGACTTCGTGGGTGTGTTGAGCATGACCGATATTCTCGAGTCCATCGCCGGTGAGTTGCCGGACGCCAGTGAAATCGCGGGTCCGGATATTGTCGAGGAGGGCGGGGGCTTCCGTGCCAATGGCGCCTTGAACCTGAACCTGGTTCGTCAGCGCATCGGCTTCAAGGCCGTGGCGACCGAGGATTACCAGACCCTGGCGGGTCTGGTGATGAGTTTGCTGGACCGCCTGCCGGTCGTGGGCGATAGGCTGGACTACGACGGCTGGCGCCTTGAGGTGGCGGCGGTGGAGGAACGGCGGGTGACGCAAGTTGTTCTGGTGCCGATACCAGCCGCGTAACGCCAGGGTGAGTAAAGCGCTTGAAGACGGTTTCAAGCACTTGCTCGCCGAACCCCGCAATGGCGACGCTAAGGTGGAAAATCCTCCTGGTCTACTGTCAACCGTTACAGGTCGCCCTTGCGCTCCACGCGCTCACGCGCCTTGCGCGCCTGGCTCGCGCATTTCCTGTATTCCAGGTTGTCCCGCGAGGCCTTTGCCTGGCGATAACCCAGGTGATTCTGGCTGGTGTAGTTGGTGCTCAAGGCTTCGTTGAGCTTGCGCAGTTCGGCCTTGCACTCGCGGCGATCATTGCTCGCCCAGGCGCTGCCGGTCGCCAGGAGGGTGAGTAAAATCACGCTGAAACTGAACTTCATCAAGGCGTCGTCCTTAATTCGATAGGCATCCGCCAAGGCTAGCGCAGCGCAGGGAATTTTCCATCGTGGGCGTGCACTGCGCGAGTGCACGGTAACGCGGCCATGGCGCACCCGTGTGGGGCCTGTCACTGCTGCATGGGGCCCTGGGTAGCGACGTGACCCTATCGACTGGCGCAACACCTCATGCCACCGCACTGTTTATCTGACTGATTTCCAGGGGATTTATCGTCTGCCTATGCGCTTGCTGGCGCGTGTGGCACACTTTCTGCTGTCTATTCCGTTGTTACATACTAAGTTCCGGTATAGCGGAATACACAATCCCTGGAGTGCTTGTCATGCATCACCGACCTTCCGTGTTCAAAGCGTGTGTTTTTCTCTTCGCCGCCTCGGCTTCCCTCGCCAGCCTTGCGCAGGCGGCGGACAGCAAGCTCGATAATGTGCTCAAGCGTGGGCACCTGATCGTGGGTACAGGCAGTACCAATGCGCCGTGGCACTTCCAGGGAGCGGATGGCAAGTTACAAGGGTTCGATATCGACATCGGCCGCATCGTGGCCAAGGGTTTGTTCAATGACCCGAGCAAGGTCGAGTTTGTGGTGCAGTCGTCCGACGCCCGCATTCCCAACCTGCTGACCGACAAGGTCGACATGAGCTGCCAATTCATCACCGTCACCGCCAGCCGTGCGCAGCAGGTGGCGTTTACCCTGCCGTACTACCGCGAAGGCGTCGGCCTGTTGCTGCCGAACAACAGCAAATACAAAGAGATTGAAGACCTGCAGGCGGCCGGCGACGACGTCACCGTGGCGGTGCTGCAAAACGTGTACGCCGAAGAACTGGTGCACCAGGCGCTGCCCAAAGCCAAGGTCGACCAGTACGACAGCGTCGACCTGATGTACCAGGCGGTGAACTCCGGGCGTGCCGATGCCGCCGCCACCGACCAGTCCTCGGTCAAGTACCTGATGGTGCAGAACCCGGGCCGCTACCGCAGTCCGAGCTACGCCTGGAGCCCGCAGACCTACGCGTGCGCCGTCAAACGTGGCGACCAGGACTGGCTGAACTTCGTCAACACGGCGCTGCATGAGGCCATGACCGGCGTGGAGTTCCCCACCTACAAGGCGTCGTTCAAGCAATGGTTCGGCGTGGATTTGCCAGAGCCTGCGATTGGTTTCCCTGTCGAGTTCAAGTGATTCGTGAAAACCGGGGCGCCGCGCGCGGCGCTCCATCAGGTACTGTCTACCATGAACTATCAGTTGAATTTTGCCGCCGTCTGGCGCGATTTCGACACCTTGCTGGCGGGGCTGTGGCTGGGCCTGGAACTGGCATTGCTGTCGATCGCCATTGGCTGTGTGATCGGCCTGCTGATGGCGTTCGCCATGCTGTCCAGGCACCGCGCATTGCGCATCCTCGCCTCGGTATACGTCACGGTGGTGCGCAATACGCCGATTCTGGTGCTGATCCTGTTGATCTACTTCGCGCTGCCCAGCCTGGGCATCCGCCTGGACAAGATCCCGTCGTTCATCATCACCCTGTCGCTGTATGCCGGTGCCTACCTGACCGAAGTGTTCCGCGCCGGGCTGTTGAACATTCCCAAGGGCCTGCGTGAAGCCGGGTTGGCCATCGGCCTGGGTGAGTGGCGTATCCGCGCCTATATCACCGTGCCGGTGATGTTGCGCAACGTGCTGCCGGCACTGTCGAACAATTTCATTTCGCTGTTCAAGGACACGTCCCTGGCCGCCGCCATCGCGGTGCCGGAGCTGACCTATTACGCCCGCAAGATCAACGTCGAAAGCTACCGGGTGATTGAAACCTGGCTGGTCACGACCGCGCTCTACGTGGTCGCCTGTTATCTCATTGCCATGTTGCTCCGTTACCTCGAGCAGCGTCTGGCGATCCGTCGTTAGGAGCGGCTTGCATGTACGAATCCCCAAGCTGGCTGCATGAGTTGTGGATCGCCCGCGATACCCTCTGGGCGGGCTTTCAAACCAGTGTGTATGTCTCTGCGCTGGCGATTATTTTTGGCACCTTGATCGGCATCGTCGCCGGGTTGATGCTGACCTATGGCAAGTTCTGGATGCGCGCGCCGTTCCGCCTGTATGTCGACTTGATCCGTGGCACGCCGGTGTTTGTGCTGGTGCTGGCGTGTTTCTATATGCTGCCGGCGCTCGGTTGGCAGATCAGCGCGTTCCAGGCCGGCGCGGTCGGCCTCACGCTGTTTTGCGGCTCCCACGTCGCGGAAATCGTGCGCGGTGCGCTGCAAGCCATTCCCCGTGGGCAGTTGGAAGCGGGCAAGGCGATCGGCCTGACGTTCCCGCAGTCACTGGGCTACGTGCTGTTGCCCCAGGCGCTGCGCCAGATCCTGCCGACCTGGGTCAATTCCTCCACGGAAATCGTCAAGGCGTCCACCTTGCTCTCGGTGATCGGTGTGGCCGAGTTGCTGCTGAGCACCCAACAAGTGATCGCACGCACCTTCATGACCCTGGAGTTCTATCTGTTCGCCGGGTTTCTATTCTTTGTCATCAACTACGCCATAGAGTTATTCGGGCGCTACATTGAAAAGCGGGTGGCCTTGCCATGAACCAACCTCAAACCAACCAACCGCTGCTGGATATCCGTGGCCTGCGTAAACAGTACGGCCAGGTCGAAGTGCTCAAGGGTGTCGACCTGTCCATGCAGCGCGGCAACGTGGTGACCTTGATCGGCTCCAGCGGCTCGGGCAAGACCACGCTGCTGCGCTGCGTCAACCTGTTGGAAGAATTCCAGGGTGGGCAGATCAGCCTGGACGGCGAGTCCATCGGCTACAGCGAGATCGCCGGCAAGCGCGTGCGTCACCCTGAACGCGTGATTTCACAGCACCGGGCGATGACCGGCATGGCGTTCCAGCAATTCAACCTGTTCCCGCATTTGACGGCGTTGCAGAACGTTACCCTGGGCTTGTTGAAAGTTAAGAAAATGCCGAAGGACGAGGCGGTGGCATTGGCGGAAAAATGGCTTGATCGTGTAGGGCTTTTAGAACGCCGCAATCACTTCCCCGGTCAGTTGTCCGGCGGTCAGCAACAGCGTGTGGCGATTGCCCGTGCCATTGCCATGAACCCCAGCCTCATGCTGTTCGATGAAGTCACCTCAGCCCTGGACCCGGAGTTGGTGGGCGAAGTCCTCAGCGTGATCAAGGGCCTGGCGGAAGAGGGCATGACCATGTTGCTGGTCACCCATGAGATGCGGTTTGCCTATGAAGTGTCGGACAAGATCGTATTCATGAACCAGGGGCGCATTGAAGAGCAGGGCAGCGCCAAGGCTATTTTCGAACGCCCGCAGTCGCCGCGACTGGCGGAATTTCTCAAGAACATTCGTTTTTAATCAAGGAGCTATTTCATGAGTATTACGCGTTACGGTGCCGGCAGCACAGCCGGTGGTGGCCAGCCACGTCCTTTCGCCCGCGCGGTGGAAGCGGACGGCTGGTTGTATGTCTCAGGCCAGGTGCCTGCGGTGGACGGCGAAATCATCACCGGCGGGATCATCGAGCAAACCCGCCAGACCCTGCGCAACGTGGTGGCGATCCTCGAAGAGGCCGGGTACGAGCTCAAGGATGTGGTGCGCGTCGGCGTATGGCTGGAAGACCCACGGGACTTCTGGAGTTTCAACAAGGTCTTCGGCGAATACTTCACCCCGGAACACGCCCCGGCGCGCGCCTGTGTGCAGGCCAGCATGATGGTCGACTGCAAGGTGGAGATTGATTGCGTGGCCTACAAGAAAAAGGGCTGATCGATCGTTCCCACGCTCCGCGTGGACGCCGCCCTGGACGCT
>JAFHKH010000187.1 GCA_016937595.1 Pseudomonas cedrina subsp. fulgida
CCACATTGGGTTTTGTGTTTATTCAGATAGGGGGTTTGATGGCTAAGCCGTTAGTGATGACTGTTGAAGCGGGGCTTGCCGCCGAGCAAGCCTTACTGGCAGCCGTCTGCGCCGGTGAGCAGGAATACGGCCTGCTGTTCTGGCAGCCCAGCGATCAAGCCCTGGTGATGCCGCGCCGTTTAAGCCGTTTACCTGCGTTTGAAACCGCCAGCCAAGTCTCTGCCGACGCCGGTTGGCCGGTATTGCTGCGGGAGACCGGTGGCGAACCGGTGCCGCAGTCGAACGCCACGGTCAATATCGCGCTGGTCTACGCGCCGCCGCGCAGTGAAGGCGACCAGCATCGTATCGAAACCGGTTACTTGCGTTTGTGCCAGCCAATCTGCGACTTGCTGCTCGAGTTAGGCGGTGATGCTTCGGTTGGCGAAATCGACGGGGCGTTCTGCGATGGCCGCTATAACGTCAATCTCAACGGCCGCAAGATGGTCGGCACCGCCCAGCGCTGGCGACAAAGCGGCGGCCGCCCGGTAGGGCTGGTGCACGGCGCGCTGTTGCTGGATAACGATCGCGCAGCGCTGATCGCTGCGGTCAACCGTTTCAACGAGGCCTGTGGCCTGGAGCAACGCGTTCGCGCCGACAGCCATATCGCCCTGCACGAAGCGTTCCCCGCGCCGGATGCGATCAGTCGCCTGGACACGCTCTACCGGCAAATGTTGGCCAGCTTCCTGCCGGTTTAACGGGTGCCGAACACCACCATCGTCTTGCCCTTGACGTTCACCAGGCTGCGCTCTTCCAGATCCTTGAGCACGCGGCCGACCATTTCCCGTGAACAGCCGACAATGCGCCCGATTTCCTGGCGTGTCACTTTGATCTGCATGCCATCGGGATGCGTCATGGCGTCCGGTTGTTTGCACAACTCCAGCAGGCAACGGGCTACGCGGCCGGTGACATCAAAGAAGGCCAGGTCGCCGACCTTGCGCGTGGTGTCCCGCAGGCGCTGGGCAATCTGCCCGCTGAGGGCGTAGAGAATGTCGGGATCTTGCTGGGCCAGTTCGCGGAACTTGGTGTAGCTGATCTCGGCCACTTCGCATTCGACCTTGGCCCGCACCCAGGCGCTTCGCTCTTGTTCCTTGCCGGCTTGCTCGAACAGCCCCAGTTCGCCAAAAAAATCCCCGGTATTGAGGTAGGCGATGATCATTTCTCGACCGTCTTCATCCTCGATCAGGATGGTGACCGAACCTTTGATAATGAAGAACAGTGTTTCGGAGCGTTCCCCGGCGCAGATGATGTTGTGCTTGGCCGGGTAGCGGCGGCGCTGACAATTCATCAACAGTTTGTCGAGATTCTTGATCTTGGTTATGGGAGTAAGGGCAACCATGGTTGTGTCCCGAAAAGACTGCGCGAAGTAATTGAAGTTGTTGTGTTCACCGGTATCGGCATGGATACAGGTTGCATGAACGGTGGCAATACGCCATCGATTTGGCGCCAGCTTAACAGACACATTCTGTCTCGATTAGCCAATTTTTCCGGTAAGCCCGGTTATTGATCGCTTTTGTGCGAAACGCGGCCGCAGGCGGGCCCTGTGCTAAGCTGGCGACCCTTTTTTAGCAGTGGAGTCTGGGCGATGAAGGCACGCATCCAATGGGCGGGCGAAGCCATGTTCCTCGGTGAGTCGGGCAGTGGCCATGTGGTGGTCATGGACGGCCCGCCTGAAGCCGGTGGCCGCAACCTGGGCGTACGTCCGATGGAAATGCTTCTGCTGGGTGTAGGCGGTTGCAGCAATTTCGACGTGGTCAGCATCCTGAAAAAATCCCGCCAGGCGGTGGAAAGTTGCGAAGCCTTCCTGGAGGCGGAGCGCGCCACTGAAGATCCCAAGGTCTTCACCAAGATCCACATGCATTTCGTGGTAAAGGGTCGGGCGTTGAAAGAGGCGCAGGTCAAGCGTGCTATCGAGCTGTCGGCCGAGAAGTACTGCTCGGCGTCGATCATGCTCGGCGCCGCGGGTGTGGCCATCACCCATGATTACGAGATTATCGAACTGGGCTGAGTCTTGTAGGAGCGAGCTTGCTCGCGAAAAACGTTAACGATTACGCGTTTTTCCAGGATGCTCGCGTTGTTCTTGCGTTTTTCGCGAGCAAGCTCGCTCCTACACAGGGTGAAGCTTTAGATGCGGTAGGTGCTTTTGGTCATGACCTTGGCCAGCACGCTCATGCCAAACCGCACCGGCGCCGGAAAGCGGAAACCGCCCGCATCCAATGCACTTTCTGCGTGATGTGCTTCGTCGATGCGCATCTGCTCCAGAATCGCCCGGGACTTTTCGTCCTCGGCCGGCAGTTGCTCCAAGTGTTCGTCCAGGTGCTTGCACACCTGATGCTCGGTGGCAGCGACGAAACCCAGGCTGACCTTGTCACTGATCAGGCCGGCAGCGGCGCCGATACCGAACGACAAGCCATAAAACAGTGGGTTCAGTACGCTGGTATGGCTGCCGAGTTGGCGAATGCGCTGCTCGCACCAGGCCAGATGGTCGACTTCTTCCTCGGCGGCATGTTCCATGGCTGCACGCACTTGCGGCAGCTTGGCGGTCAGGGCTTGGCCTTGATACAGCGCCTGGGCACAGACTTCGCCGGTGTGGTTGATGCGCATCAGGCCGACGACGTGACGGGTCTGGGTCTCGCTCATCTGTGCGTCGGGTTGCACGATGGCGG
This sequence comes from Pseudomonas cedrina subsp. fulgida, assembly GCA_016937595.1. GTDB lineage: Bacteria > Pseudomonadota > Gammaproteobacteria > Pseudomonadales > Pseudomonadaceae > Aquipseudomonas > Aquipseudomonas fulgida. The sequence continues at coordinate 2,703 of JAFHKH010000187.1, forward strand.
GCGAGGGGCGATAGGGCTGGCCGCTGAATGGCAGCAACGTGCGCATGGCCATGTCGGCTTGCAGCAACAGACGGTCAATCGGCGAGTAGTGACGTTGGGTAGTCATTCTGACCTCCGGAAAGAATCTCGGCGGCCAGTTTACCGCAAGAGAGCGGCAAGCGTTTGCGCTGAGTCAGGGCATGGGGTCGCAGCACCGAGCCGCGACCTCTGCGTGAAGGCTTATCAGCCCGGCGGCCAGTTCATCTGACGCTGACCCAGCACATGCATATGAATGTGATAAACGGTCTGCCCGCCGTCTTCATTGCAGTTCATCACCACGCGAAAACCCTTTTCGCAACCTTGCTCCACCGCGAGGCGCTGCGCGGTGAACAGGATATGCCCGGCCAGGGCTTTATCGTCTTCCGTCAGGTCGTTCAGGGTCCGGATAGGTTTCTTCGGGATGACCAGAAAGTGCACGGGCGCCTGCGGTGCGATGTCGTGAAAGGCCAGCACCTGGTCATCTTCGTAGATAATCTTCGCGGGTATTTCTCTGTTGATGATCTTGGTGAACAGAGTATCCACAGCTGTTTCTCCATTATGTATAAGCAGGGTGAGTGTACCCAGCCAGTCAACGCGGGCAATAGGCCTTGTTGATGGCGCCGGCGATCTTGCGGGTCAGCCAGCGTGGGCTGAACCGAGGGCTGAAGGCGATCCAGCGGTTGCGCCGGCCGGGAATAATGATGGCTTTGTTCTTTTCCAGGGCGCGCACGGTATAGAGCGCCACTTCTTCGGGGCTCATCAGTTGTTGGCTGCGATCGAGCTTGGCGGTGTCCATCTGCGCGGTGCCGAAGAATGCCGTCCGTGTCGGGCCCGGGCAGAGGACCGAGACCTTGATGCCGCAGCTCTTGAGTTCTTCGCGCAGGCCTTCGGAGAAGTGCAGTACATAGGCTTTGCTGGCGTAATAGGTGCTCATCCACGGGCCGGGCTGGAACGCCGCGATGGAGGCCACGTTTAGAATTTGCCCGCTGCCCTGCAGCGCCATGGTATTGCCAAGCGCATGGCACAGGCGGGTCAGGGCAAGGATATTGACCTCAATCAGGTCTTGTTCGGTCATCCAGTCCTGGGCCAGGAAAGGCCCGCTGGTGCCGATGCCGGCGCAGTTCACCAGCAGATCGATCTGCCGCTCGCCTTCTTCAAGCTCCAGCAGAAACCCGGACAAGCGCAGCGGCTCGCCCAGGTCGCACGCCCGGAACAGCACCTCGACGCCAAAGCGCTGGGTCAATTCGATTGCAATGCTTTCCAACTGATCACGCTGGCGGGCCACCAGGATCAAGCTGCGGCCGCGACGGGCCAGCGCTTCGGCCAAAGCCTGGCCGATGCCGCTTGAGGCGCCGGTGATCAGAGCGTAACGGGTCATGCCTTTCTCCATCGCAACACCGCCGTGCCTGTGACAAAGGCATCACAGGCCGGGGGCGTTTCTTCACTGTTCTGGAGAGTCTACAGGTTCGCCCGCGTCCTCAGCACTTTGCGCTTCGTCTTCTTCTGTGGTTGCGCTCTGGTCAAGGTCTTCATCGGAGGTGGTGGCGCTGCTCTCGTAGCTGCTGTCCATGTTGGCTTCGAGTTGGTTCAGGTAACCGTTCATGCCCAGGGTCAGCCCGATGATGAGCATCAATGGGATAAACGCCAACCACAGCGAGGCCAGGACCTTCACGGCAGTGGAGTTGCGCGGTGGTGGCGCGCCGTATTGGTTGGCGCCCGAGTTACCTGGCAACACCAGCAGCAACAGCGGGAAGATACTGTTCACCAGCGGTACCAGGTTCAGCAGGTACAGCCAGCCCGACCAGCCCAGGTCGTGCAGGCGCTGCACACCGATTTGCACGCTCACGACGACAAGCGCGACGAACAGTGCGAAGCCCAGCAGCGAGCCAAGAACGATGGCGATCGTCGGTGAGGCGGTCGCGATGGCGAAGCCCACGGTACTGATGATGCCTGCCGCAACCAGCATCGCAAGGGTCAGCACCAGCGTCCATGCCAGGTACCGCAGACGCCCGATGCGCCCATTGATAGTAAAGACTTTGAGCGTGGCGTACTCCGGCAGGTTTTCCCCTACGGCAGCGCGCGGCGGTGCGTACGGCGAAGCGGCCGGGCGAGAGAAGTCGGAAGCGCCGGCCTCTGTTTCGTGGGTTTCGGCGAGGCTGAAGGCCACGGGTTGTTCGGCTTCTATGCGCGCGTCGACACCGGCGTTTTTCAGCGCAGTGAGGTAGGTTTCCGCGTCCGGGCGGGACAGGTCGCGTTTGAGCGCAACCGGGCGGCCGGTGAAAAGCTTCTCGACGGCTTCGACTTCGCTCTTGAACAGCTCGGCGAGGTTCAGTTTGGCCGTGGTGCTTTCGACACCCGGGAGCAAGGCTCCATCAAACACAATCTTGAAACGGTTGTCGCTCATGCGGGCATCCTTGTCAGTGATTCAGGGAGGTTGTGCAGGCCTGCATTATCGGCAGGCGTTGCGTTTGGGTCAGCGTGGCCAGCGTAGTTGAGCCGCCTGTTCGCGCGCCTTGCGGTATTCGGCATCCAGACGGGCAACCAGTTTATCGACGCTGGGTAAATCATCAATTTCACCGACGCCTTGGCCGGCCGACCATACAGTCTTCCACGCCTTGGCCTCGTCGCTCAACGGCTTGAGCTTGGAGCCGACGCTGACTTCGCCTTTGCCTTGCAGGGCTGCGAGGTCGAAACCGGCATTTTCCAGGCTCTGGCGCATAAAGCTGGCGGGCACGCCGGAAACAGCGGGAGTGTGCACGATATCGGCGGCGCGCGCTGTGAGCAGCATCTCTTTATATGCATCCGGTGCGTGGCTTTCGGTGGTGCCGATAAAGCGCGTGCCGAAATAGGCCAGGTCTGCACCGAGCAGTTGTGCAGCGAGAATCTCGTGGCCGTGGTTCAGGCACCCAGCCAGCAGCAGGGTTTTGTCGAAGAACTGGCGGATTTCGGCAATCAGCGCGAACGGGCTCCAGGTGCCTGCGTGGCCACCGGCGCCTGCAGCCACGGCGATCAAGCCATCCACGCCGGCTTCGGCGGCCTTTTCGGCATGACGCCGGGTGGTGACGTCGTGGAACACCAGGCCACCGTAGCTGTGCACGGTGTCTACCAGTTCCTTCACGGCGCCCAGGCTGGTAATGACAATCGGCACCTGGTGCTCGACGCAAATCGCCAGGTCCGCCGCCAGGCGCGGATTACTGTTGTGCACGATCAGGTTAACGGCGTACGGCGCGGGGTTGTCCAGTTGCGCCAGGCCCGCTTCGATTTCCTCCAGCCAGGCCTTGAAGCCGCTGCTTTCGCGTTGATTGAGCGCCGGGAAGCTTCCGACCACGCCATTGCGGCAGCACGCCAGGACCAATTGCGGGTTGGAGATCAAGAACATCGGCGCCGCCACGACGGGCAGGCGCAGACGTTGTTCAAGCAGAGCGGGCAGCGACATTGAAGAAACCCCCTGGTGATTGACGTTAGAACGGTTTGACCACAACCAAAATGACGATTGCCAGCAATAGCAGAACGGGCACTTCATTGAACCAGCGATAAAAGACATGGCTGCGGGTGTTTTCGCCACGTGCAAAACGTTTTACCTGCGCGCCGCACATGTGGTGATAGCCGATCAGCAGTATGACCAGGGTCAGCTTGGCGTGGATCCAGCCGCCGGATTGAAAGATCGCGGGGTTGAGGTAGATCAGCCAGCCGCCGAATATCAAGCTGGCGATCATCGCCGGGCCCATGATGCCGCGGTACAACTTGCGCTCCATGACGCTGAAGCGCTCCTTGCTGACGGTGTCCTCGCTTTGGGCGTGGTAGACGAACAGCCGCGGCAGGTAGAACAGCCCGGCAAACCAGCAGACGATGGCGACGATATGGAAGGCTTTGACCCATAGATAGAGCATTTTTAGTGATTCCCAGGTTCACGGTAACGAAGATAGTAGTGGCTCGGGTGTCCACGCGTCACCTTGATGGTTGTCGCAGGACGATGCGGCCCCTATTATCGACCGCTTTCCAGTGGGTTCGTTGAGGGCAGGTTTATGGTCAAGGTCGGTATCGTCGGCGGCACGGGTTACACCGGTGTCGAATTGCTGCGTCTGTTGGCTCAGCATCCGCAGGCTGAAGTGGTGGTCATCACCTCTCGATCCGAGGCCGGGCTGGCCGTGGCCGATATGTACCCGAACCTGCGAGGCCATTACGACGGCCTGGCGTTCAGTGTTCCGGACACCAAGACCTTGGGCGCCTGCGACGTGGTGTTCTTTGCCACGCCTCACGGTGTGGCCCATGCCTTGGCCGGGCGGAGTTGCTGGCGGCGGGCACCAAGGTGATCGATCTGTCGGCGGACTTCCGTTTGCAGGACGCCATGAGTGGGCCAAGTGGTACGGCCAGCCCACGGCGCACCGCAGCTGTTGGAAGAGGCGGTGTACGGCTTGCCGGAAGTCAACCGTGAGCAGATCAGGCAGGCGCG
>JAFHKH010000188.1 GCA_016937595.1 Pseudomonas cedrina subsp. fulgida
CGCGGTGTAGGCGGCATGGGTTTTATCGGTCAGCCAGGCAAAGTTTGTGAAGTTGAGGTCAAGCCACTCGATGTTTTCCAGGGCCAGTTCGGTCAGTGACAGCGCGCGGGTGATGAACACCGGCGTGCCTGGCTCAGGCGGCAGGGGTTTGCCCCCCGGCACGTAGCTGCCGACCAACCGTGGCGCGTAGGTTTTGGTGTGCACGATGAGGGTGTCGGGGTCGACTGTCAGGCCGTAATCGGCCTCCAGCACGCGCCGCAGTTGCTCGTTGCTGTACGCCAGCAGGGTCGCGCGGTCGCTGAACTGTGAAAACGAGGGTAAGGCCTGCGGGCCTGTGAGCTGCAGCAAGTGCTCCGTGTAATCGCGCACGGCGGCTGCCCAGTGCTGTTTGTCGTCGTCGCTGGCGGAGGTGAGAAAACGCTTGAGTTGGCCCTGCGCCTTTTTTCTCTGTCGGGCCGCCAGGAGGGCGACGCCGTCGAAGGTGCGCGTTAAATCGGTGACCTGGTCGAGGCTGTCGGGCAGTTGAGTGATGTCCAGCTCGCCTGCCTGTCGTTGGTAGTGCGCCACCATCCAGGTGAAGTTCGCTTCGACCTGCGTGCGCAATGACTCAAGGGCGTAGCTGAAAATCGACTCCAGGCGCTCGCGGTAGCGAAACTGTTCGCGCGGGTTCTGCTGCTGGTGAAACGCCAGGCCCGAGGCCCGGTCATTTTCGCTCATCAGCGCCAGGAGGCCGGTGAACTCATGGGCGCTGTTCAAGCGTCGATGCAATTCGTGGTCAAGGCTGGCCAGGGAATCAAACGCTTCGAAGCCGGTGGTCGGCAGGTACAACAGCACCGGGCCGACACTGGCCTGTGGCGAAAGATCACGAGCCTTGGGCGCTTGCACCTCGTCTTCGGGTGTGACGGTGGGCGTGTCAGGGTCGCGTGAGGTGATCACGAACGCTCCGTACAGGGGAATGTCGGTGGACAGCTTGTCTCGAACCGACAGCCCGCAGGCACAGGGCCTTTTGCCGCTCAAGGCCTGGCGGGAGCGGGCATCGGGATGGCGCGCGACCTGCATCAGCAGCAGCTCGCCGGCGCTGTCGACAACGCCGTCGATCTGGAGCAGCTCGATCTCGGTCTTCATCAGTTCAAGGCGCTTATCGCCCAGCCATTGCTGGTGAGTGCGGCTGTCCGCGCCCGTCATCGGTGCGCGCCAATACGCATCAAGGTGCGCCTTGAAGCGGCTCGTCAGGTCGTCGGCGAACGTGTTGAGAAAGGCGTCGAACCCGGTGGCGGTCAGGCCCAGTGACGCAGGGCGGTCGGCGCCGCTGGCGTTGAAGTGGAAACTGCTGGTGTGGCTGGCATAGCGGGCCTCGGTCTTGGTGGCGATGCGCTCGACCACCGCGTCGAAGAGGCTCGGCAGCAGGGGGTGCACGTCCAGTGCCTGAGCTGAAGCGACAGTGGCGGCCTGGTTATCCGGCACGGACCTTTTCATACCTTTGGGCAACGTGCCGGCGGGAACCGGGACGACCCGGATGTAGGTGCTATCCACCTGTATCGGGCCTGGCAATTGAGCAAATGCTTGATTGAAGGCGTGCTGCACAAGCCCTGCAAAGGTCGGTTGTTGCTCCAGGATTTCCATCGCTTGGGCAGTCAGGGCGAGCATGTTTTGCCTCAAACGACGTTCTCGGGACGTGTCGCGAGCGTCCAGCGTGCTCATTAAGTCATTCGGGCTGGGTAGGGCGTTGTAGCGCATAGGGGGCGGCCTGCAAAAACGAACGGAGCGGCCATGTTGCCGATTGCATGGCCCGGCCATGCGCTACACAGGTAGTGCGCCGGCAGATCGGGCTGGACCGATCACGGGGTGAATGATTTTGCGCGCGAACGGTCCGAACCTGGGTACGCATCATTAATTGAAGGAGCACCCATGAAGTCTAAAACCCTCGCCGCTTGTGTTCTGGTCGCCGCCAGCCTGTCCACCGCAAGCTTTGTGGCGCAGGCAGGCGATACGCCTCAGGAAACCGTGCAGCCTTCGAACATCAACGCCCGTGACCTGAAAGAGGGCGACCGCGCCCCGGATATGCTGATGCGCAAGGAGTCGGCGCTCGGCGACTGGAAAAAACGCGGGCTCAAACAGCCTGAGGACGAGAGCCAATGGACGCGGGTAGGTGATAAATACGTGCTGCTCAAGACCACCAACGGCACCATTCTTGAGATCACTCCCGTCAAAAAATGACAGTGCCCGTCGCGCTTGCTCTGGGTTAAGGTAACCGGCTTATAAACGCCGCGTTACCTTCAACGAATGAGAGCAGGATGCTTGCCACAATAAGAAATTACCCCCGCACCGTGAACCTGTTGCTGTGCGCCACGCTGATGCTCACGCTGGCCAAGGCAATCACGTTTCCGTACCTGGTGATCTACCTTACCAGCCACTTCGCCCTCGACATCACCCAGGTCGGCCTGGTGATCGGCAGCTCGCTGATCGTCGGCTCGCTGTTGAGTGTGTACGGCGGATTCCTGGTCGACCGCGTCAACAGTTATCGCCTGCTGCTCAGCCTGAGCATGCTGTTTGTGCTGGGCTTTATCGGCACGGTGCTCGCGCAGAATATCTGGGCGTTCTACGGTTGCCTGATCATGATCAACCTGGCTTACGCGGTGATCGACATCGCGGTCAAGGCCGGGTTTGCCAGCCTGTTGCCCCTCGAGGCACGCAGCGAAGTGTTTTCCATCAAATACACCCTGACCAACATCGGTTATGCCGTGGGGCCTTTTTTCGGCGCGATGATTGCCACGCTGGATATCAGCTTGCCCTTTATCCTTTCGGCGCTGTTGGGGGGCGGGTTTTTCCTGCTGTATTGGCGTTGGGGCGACCGCACGCTGGCGACTGTCGACGTCGCGCAAAAGCCAGTGCCGTTCCTCGCCGTTGGCCGCGTGTTGCTGCGTGACCGCCGCCTGGTGTGCTTCACCCTCGGCGGTGTGCTCAGCGCCGTGGTGTTCGGCCAGTTCGTCGCCTGGCTGTCGCAGTACCTGGTGATAACCACTACGGCTGAATACACCTACACCGTGATCAGCACGGTGCTGACCACCAACGCGGTGTTGGTGATTGCCTTGCAATACGTGATTGGCCGGCGCATTTCGCACCGCTACCTGGGCCAGTGGCTGATCGCAGGCCTGGGCATGTTCATGCTGGGGATCATCGGTTTCGCGCTGGCCGACAGTGTGCTGTGGTGGGTGCTGGCGATGGCGGTGTTCACGGTGGGGGAGATCATTGTGTTTCCCGCCGAGTATATGTTCATCGACCGTATCGCCCCGGACCACCTGCGCGGCATGTACTACGGCGCGCAGAACCTGTCCAACCTGGGCGCCGCCCTGGGGCCGGTGTTGTGTGGGCTGGTGCTGGCCAGCCTGCCGGCGCACGCCATGTTCTACATGCTGGGGGCGTTCATCATTGGCGGCGGGGTGTTCTATTTCATCGGAGCGTCGTTGAAGGCCAGTCATCCAGCGTGAGCTTGCCGACGGTATTGCTTTGCAATTCGTAGCGCAGCTCTTCCACCATTTTTTCCACTTCCTGCGGGGTCTGCAGCCGGTTGGTGCTGATCCCGGTAACCACCAGGTCAACGCGACCGCTTTGCGCGTCGTAGACCTTCAGGGTGAGGGATGCATCGCGGCACAGGGTGAACTCGCAGGTCAGTGGCGACAGGCCTTCTTCGATGCTATTTCGCAGTTGAGCGAGGGTAAACATGCGGGTTCCTTCGGGACTTAATATTCGACCCCTGAAGGTTATTGCTTGCCCCTGTGTGGCCATAAGGCGAATTCGCACTAGGCGCACTAGTGCATTTGCACTTTGAGCACCTACCGTTTAAGTCGCGTCTCACCGGCAAACAACCCGCGCTCACGGGCCCAGACCATGGCCGCGCTGCGGCTGTGCACGCCCAATTTGGAATAGACCGTGGCCACATGGTTGCGCACGGTGTTGGGCGCCAGTTTCAAGCGTGAGGCAATTTCCTTGTCGGCCAGGCCTTCGCAGATCAGCCCCAGCACATCGCGCTCGCGGGCCGTGAGGTCGGTGAAGGTGATGCTGGGCTGGTCAGGGCTGTTGACGCTCTTGGCATTGGCCAGTTTTTCGATCAGGGTCTGGCTGAACCAGGAGGCGTCCTGCATCACTTCCTCGATGGCGGCCACCAGCTCCAGCTCCGAGCGTTTGCGCTCGGTAATGTTCATCATCACCAGCAGGTAGCAGGGCATGTCCTGGATGATCACGGTGTCGGCGGAGACCGCGCAATCGATCACCTCGTTGCCTTTCTTGCGCACCTTGAGATCCTGGCCGTCGAGGTTGCCGGTTTTTTCCAGGGTGGCGAACAAGCGGTCGCGGGCAGAGGCGCTGTCAATAAAGCCGATGTCCTCGATGGCCTTGCCGATCAGCTCTTCGCTGATGTAACCGGTAATGTTCATGAAGGCTTCGTTGACGTCCACCACCTGGCGGTTATCGGCGCTGCACACCAGGGTCGGCACGGGGGTCAGGCGGAACGTCTTGGCGAAGCGTTCCTCACTCTGGCGCAGGGCGATTTCCGCCTTGCGCCGTGGCTCCAGGTCCATGAAGGAAAACAGCATGCAGTCCTCTTCGTTCATGTCCAACGGCTGGCCGGCGACCACCACCAGCTTGCTGCCGCCCTCGGGGAGCTTCAGCTCGGCCTGCATCTGCGGGATGGTCGCACCTTCGCCCAGGCGCTGGATAGCCAGGTCCTTGCGCTCGGCGTGTTCCAGCACGTCCAACTCATAGACCGACTTGCCGATGACCTGGTCGCGGTTGTAGCCGGTCATCTCCAGGAAGCCCTGGTTGACCTTGATGTAACGCAAGTCGCTCAAGCGGCAAATCACCGCCGGCGCCGGGTTGGCGTTGAAGGTCTTTTCGAAACGCTGCTCGGCACTCGCCCACTCGGTGGCATCGCTGAGGATCAGGACCAGCAACTCCGGCTCACCCTTGGCGTCGGTGATGACCAGGCTGCGCAGGCGGTGGACCCAGGTTCTCTCTTCGTCGGCGGTGGGGGTGACTTCCACCACCACATCGCTGAACTCATCCCCCGCCGCCGCACGGGCAAGGGGGTAGGCGTCCGGCTGCAGGGGATGATTGTTGCGATAGCGCAAGCTGAAACGCTCGGCATACTGCTGCCCATCGGCGCCCAGTCCCATCACGTCGCCCACCCCATGCATAGCCAGTGCGGCCTCGTTGGCCCACAGAATGGTTTGATCGACCTCGGCCAGAATCACACCGTCGGACAACCCGGAGATGATCTGCTGCAGTTGGCGGCGGTTGGTTTCTTTGGCGAGGACATCCTGGGTCATAAGGTCTCCTGAGGTTGGGCGCATGGGCATGAACGTTACGACATTTGTGCTTCAGAATAGTGCAGAGAAATTGCGCGGGGTGGGGGGGCGAATGCACTGGTTGGTCCGGTGCATCCAGAGTTGGAGCGCCGGGGGCCGGCGCGCTTGCGGATCTTGTGGATGTAGGCGATGCGCAGCGTCAGGCTGACGGGAGTGAGCAGTAGAACCGGTGTTTGCAACAAACCAAAAATGTTGCCCACGCTGCCCGGAGCGCAGCGTGGGAAGGGGCCTATAGCTGCGTCAACCAGCCTACCAGCGGCACTATCATGAGGGTACTCAAGGCCATCGAGGTGACATTTCCAATGTACGGATGAACATGTGGGGGCAAGCGCGCCGCAATCGCACAGGCCAGTGGCGGCGCAATAAGCGCTCCGAGCAGTGCACTTAGGGTCATTACCGTCCAGCTACCGCCATGCGTCAGTACCGCTGCGGGCACTACGGACACCAGGGGAACATAGGTCGGGTACCATCCCCGCTTGATCCATTGTTTTCGCCAGACCACCACGCCCAGGGTTGATGTCAGCGCCTGCGCGCCTATCAGGGGTAAGACCAAGCCCGATCCATAGGCCGGGCTGAGTGGGTTCAGAGCGTAGGCGAGCAACACGCCGGCCAGCAGACCAAGACTGGCCAGTTCGTTTCCAAAAAACGGCGCTTCGGAAAAGTCAGCCAGAACCCGGCGCAGGCTCCAGGCTATACCGTAATTTGGCGGTTTGTTGGGCATCGGCCTGATGGGCGCGCTGTAATCCGAGCGTATCAGCAAGGGCACTCGACGACACAGTTCAAACGCCAGGACGCTGCCGATGGCCATACCGACCACGTTGCCGATTACTGTTGGAAGGCCCAACGGCACGCATACCACGTTAACGATCAACAAGCACATAGGCGTCACTAGCAATGCGCCCAGGACCGCACCGTTTAACGCAACTTTCCAGCCGCCGCCGAACATCAGCACCATGGCTGCCGGTAATGAAACGAAAGCGGCAAAGGTGGGTTGCCACGTCTGCGCCGTGACGCTCCAGCCCCAGAGTAGATTGCTCAGCAGTAGCCCCAGCAGTGAACTGGTCACCAGCCAAGGCCATAGTCCAGTCCCGTAGGAAATAGAAAAACCTTGCCAGACTTTACCGCGCTTGCTCGCCCACCAGCCCAGATAGGCGCCGCCCAGCAACCCGAGTGATGCGAGTTCATGCTTGTAGAACGCGACTTCACTGATATCCCCGAGTATCCAACGCAGCCAGGCAACAGGGTGAGGCAGGCTCGCGACCATCTCGCCATAGCCCGGCCAGGAACCTTCATGATTAAGGGCAACCCAAAGCACCAGCAATACGCTGATTAAACCTAGTATGAGAACGGTGAAGTCCGTCCATGAACGACTGGCGCTTGTTTCGGTAAAGAGTGTTTTCATGGTTTGCCCTCCGGTCAGCGAGGCAGGGCAGGGTGTTGGGAGTAACCGAGCATTTGATCGTAAAGATCATTGCGCCGATCGCGTTGCAGATCATTGAGGCTGTTCCAGATCGGTGCGCTACGAGCGCTGGTAATATCAATGTCGGCAAACAAAATTTCCTGGCGATTGGCCGAAGCTACATTACCGATTGGCCACCCATTGGTGCCGGCAATCAATGAGCATCCGAGATAGCGGGCGTCTCGTTCTTCGCCAATGCGACTGGCCGCAGCGATAAATATGTTATTGACGTGGGCGGCGGTCATCGTCAGGTAGGACGCCATGCATTTGCCCGCTTCATCGAATAGCGGCGGCGGCGTCCACACCCAGTTGTTCAGGCTGCAAATAATGTCTGCGCCTTGCTGGCTGAGAATACGTGGTACCTCCGGAAACCAGATGTCCCAACAAATCAGCAAGCCAATACGGCCGATTGGCGTTTCAAATACCGGAAAGCCCGTGTCCCCAGGAGTGAACCAGAGTTTTTCCAGGTTCCACAAATGCGCTTTGCGGTATTTGCCGATAAATCCGTCGGGACCTAGCAGCACGGCCGTGTTGAACAGCTGCATACCATCGATTTCACACAGACCTGCCACCAGATAGACTTGGTGCTTGCAGGTGAAATCTATCCACGCCTGAACAGAACCACCGCCTGGGATAGGCTCGGCGTGATCAAAGGCATCCTGGCGACTGCTGAAAAAATACCCGCTGTTGGTCAGCTCGGGCAGCACGATCAGATCCGCTCCGCCGTTTGCGGCTTCGGTCGCCAGTGCAAGACTTTGACGCAAGTTATTGGCTCGGTTAGCCATGCCAACCTGTGGATCAAGTTGAATGACCGCGACGCGTGCTGGGCTTGCTGGTTCGCTCATGGGGTGACCTCTTATTGTTATACAACCGGGATTCGGTTGGATGTTTATAAGAAGCGACAATATGTTTAAATAAAAGTCGGGCGATTCCTGCGGTGTTGTAGTCTGTTTCTGTTAAGGTCCAGCTTTATATTCGGGGTAGTCGTGGACAGTGAAACCGCCGTTGAAAATTGCGTTGGTTTTGTTGCAGATGTTTATAACTGTATCAATCGCACCTCTGAAACAGGGTTCAGTCCAACCGGCATCTACGGAAAAAGATTCGCCGCAGAGGTACAGTCCTGACTTATAAGAGAAGTCCCTGTTGTATTTCAGCAGCTTCATCGCGTCGTAATACGTGCCTGCACGATAGAGCTTTGCGCAGCCAAGAGAATTTTTATCATTCATCCAGCGTTGAACGACCGCTTGCTTTCGCGCGATATAAGGAGAGATTTTTTCTTTTATGTTTTCGGACTTCAAAAGTATTCTGTCAAGCTCTTGTATGCATTTGTCGACCAAGTCTTCGTCGTTAAATACAGATAATTTTGTCGCGTCATCTTCCCATGTGTAACTGAGGAGGATGCAGTCATAGGCGTCACTGCTATTGTAGCGGTAAGTGTATACGTCATGAACCAGACTATCTGTCACGATGGTCTGAGGTATTTTTTCGTTTTGTTTGAGAAACGATTTTTTGAGCGGTGCGTACACTTTGCAGCTGGTTTCCCAGTGGGCTGATTTATAGGCTTCTATAATCTCGAATGGGAGCATGTCTTGGTCAAAATTCTCAATGGATATTTGTGTCTCGATCAACCATGAGGGAAGTGTCATTACCACAGCGTCGCAATCGATATGCTCCACGTTTGTTGCGCCTTTAGACGTGGTGTTCCAGTCGTAATAAACTCGCGTTTTTCCATTGTGGAGTTTTTTCAGCTTTGTCACTGCAGTGCTGGTCAGAAAACCAGACTGGCTTTTGATAAGGTGCTCATATAAAGAGTCTCGCGTTTCGTCCGGCTTTATGAAGAGAAGTGACTCAGCCAAAGATCCAAGGCCAACGTAGGTGGGTTTATTGAATTTAAGTCCTCTGGAATCCACGGTTTTTTCAGCATTCAAGTAAGGCGCAGCCATAGGCGTACCCTCTGAGTCAACCCGTCCGTGAATTAACTGCAGATGGCTGCTGAATCCAAATATCGCAGTCCTGAGTGGGTACAGGGAGCAAACATCATAGAAAGCCCCCCAGCTGCCATCACCGATTCCAATAGAGTAGAAAACAGCCGACTCTTGCGCAGTCATGCCCATGCCTCCAAAGTTTCCTGGGTCACTTGAACGCCAGTTAGCGATACTTGGCATTTTTACCAAGTCGCGAAATGAAACGTTTTCATATTTTTTGACGATTGCTGCCCACCTGTCCTCCCAGTCCTCAGACCCATAATGTTCGGATATGCTTTGGGTCATTCGCTCGGCGAATGTCTTCCATTTCGTGAAAACATCTCCCAATGTTTTACCCGGAGGGGGTGTTTTTCCGTCGATGTTTTTCCAGATGAGCATGGTCGGTTCTGCGCTGTCATCAATGCTTCCCTCGCGCAGATATATTCCCGTTGAGCGTACAGTTGCGCTGCCCGGATTTGGGAAGTCCGAATGGCGTAATTCAAATACACGGGCGTAATAGGCCATGAGCGATCGCCCATCCTTAGGAGGCTCGTTTGTTTTATTGAAGAATGGCATTCTCATTGCGCCCATCTCAAAAGGGGGCCTGCCGACAGAGTGGGTGTTGCTGTTTCCGAGGGCCGTTAAGTGTCTGCCGCCGATGCGTTTGGATTTTTCAAGTAGCGTGATATTCGTGAAACCACATCTGTAAAGTTCGCGCGCAGTTGTTAATCCTGTTATGCCCGCACCGATAATGCATATTTTATGGCCCGTATCGGTGGCTCGGGCAACTCCGTTTAGTTGTTCAACCAAGGCGCGATAGTCAAAGCATAAATCGGGCGGGTTGGGGAACCTGGCTCTCCATTTATTCTTGATAGAGCGCTTTTCTCGAGGGTGGCGTTGAACAAAGTCAGCGGGGTAGTTGAAGCCTGAACCGATCGTCATTCTGATATTCCTTGTTCAGAGTTAATGGGCTCCTGGTAGGTTGCGCGCGTTTACATTCAGAGTGAAATAAGCTGAGGGTGATTTTTGATAGGGGAAAGTCGTGTTATGTCGTAGGTGCAGTGCGGGTATTCACGACCATCGCTACCAAGCGACTTTAGGACGGTGACCGTCCACAGGCTGTTGCTGGTGGGTGCACGTCTGCATGGCTCCGGGCTGGCGGTCAGGTCCAGAACTGTCAACTCTGACAGTAGGCAAGGCACGACGATCTTCGTAGGCTGGTGCTTGTACCCGACCCATTGTTGAAGCAGGAGCCTCATCATGAATAAGTCCGAGTTTATCGATTACCTGGAGGCAGAAATTGCCGCTGCCCAGAAGCGTATCTCACCCAAGTTGAGCAAGTCCGACAAGGTGGATTTGGGCAGGTTGGTTTTTTTTGTGACGATGAAAAGTCTTGTCGATAAGACTGCCAGCCCGGTGGATCTGGGCACCCTGGGTGCCCTCAATGATGTGTTGCAGGAATTAGGGCTGCTTGAGGACGATAAAACACTGCTGGCAACGATTGCCCCTTGAGGAACCGATTCGCTTGATGTCGTGAGGGAGCGCTCCCTCACCACATCACTCGCGCATCTTCAATGCGGCTGCATGCACTCCAGCGACCGATCCACCATCACACTGGCCATGCCCACCAGATGCATGACCGAAAGCACCAGCGTGCGTGAAGTACCGTCGAGTTGATCCCCTGCCGTCTGCGCAGCAACAGCTGCGCAACGCAACACGCTGCTGGCATGGGCCAGGGCGTCTTCGAAACTGAGGTCCGGGGTGGTGGTGAAGAATTGCGGTTCTGAAGCGGGTGGTGCGGGGACAGGTTTGTCCATTTCGAAGCTCCTCTAGTCATTAAGGAGCCGCCACGTTCGCTGCTAAACGATGAAGGGTGGCGGCCACGCGCAGGTTAGCAGACCGGTGACTAGGAACCCGGTGCACCCGAGGGTGCCCTGCGCACGGCCACCATGAAGCGCGGGCCGAAAAAAAGCGCCCTGCAAAAGGTGGCGCTTTGCGCCTAGTCATATCGGCGGGCTGCTAAACCCGATCACTGAATTGGCAGTGACCGACGAAGACTAGCCACGTGATTCGAGCGGCGCAAGCGCTTGGGATTCTCTCGGAAACGTCCTGCAAGTTAAAGGGAAATATCAGCAAATCTTAATCCTGTGATCGCTTCCACATGCCGTGTTGGAGTAAGGCTCAGGACGCTTGTGAGTCACAGGTACAATGGCCCACTGAATTGGACGGACTCATAAGTGACTACGCCCTATCTGGGCAAGTCTGTGCGGTTCAATGCCTCTTTGCCGGAACACCTGCTGCAGCGCATTGATGAGCGTGTGCAAAAGGACCATCGCTACGCATCGAGGTCTGGTTTTCTGGCAACGGCAGCGTTGCGCGGGCTTTCGGTGTAAGGCAATACGAGTAAACAACAGGTATCCAATGAGAACCCCCATGAGCAACAGCGAACTCCAAATCACCGACATCCGCCCCGGCACCGGCAAAGCCGTGGTCAAGGGCGCGCTGATCACCACCCAATACACCGGCACCCTGGAAGACGGCACGGTGTTCGATTCGTCCTGGGAACGGGGTAAACCATTCCAGTGCGTGATCGGCACCGGGCGCGTGATCAAGGGCTGGGACCAGGGTCTGATGGGCATGCAGGTGGGCGGCGTGCGCAGCTTGTTCGTGCCGGCGCATCTGGCGTATGGCGAGCGGTCGATGGGCGCGCATATCAAACCCGGCAGCAATCTACGCTTCGAAATTGAGTTACTGGAAGTGCTGACGCGGGATGACTAAAGGTGAGGTGAACATGGATGTTGATTCATGTCTGTTGCCGGGTTGCTCCGTGACGGGCATTGCGGTGGTTGAGTTGGCTTCCAGTGATGAGGCCGAGCTGCAACGGTTTTTCGAACGGGCGCCGGATTATTTCATCGCGGTCAATGGCGAGCCGGCCACGCCGACGCAAGCGCATGAAGAACTGCACGAGCCATTGCCCGCCGGGTGGACCTGCAGCCGGATGTATTGGCTGGGTTATCGCGATGCTCAAGAGCGGTTGGTTGCGGTGGTGAATATCGCGGCGGATGTGTTGGCCATCGGTGTCTGGCACATCGGGCTGTTGCTGGTGGATGCGTGTTTGCATGGCTGCGGGCTGGCGCAACGGCTGCATGCGGACCTCGAGGCGTGGGCGGTGCGCAACGGCGCTCAGTGGTTGCGGCTGACGGTGGTGGTCGGCAATACCAGGGCCGAACGCTTCTGGCCCAGGCTTGGGTATGTGCAGGTGCGTACACGTGATGGGATTGCGATGGGGCGGCGGGTGAACAGGGTGTCGATTCAGGTGAAGGCGCTGGCGGGTGGCCGGGTTGATGCGTACCTGGCGTTGGTTGAGCGGGATCGACCCGCGACGGCATAGGCATGCATGTACATCGTCCCCTGTGGGTGGCTTGCCTGCGATGGTCATAGGTATCTACACAACGTTCACAGGCTGGCGAGTTCCCCTGTGGCGAGCGGGCTTGTCCCGCGTTG
>JAFHKH010000189.1 GCA_016937595.1 Pseudomonas cedrina subsp. fulgida
CATCGGCCACCACCGCGAAACCCCGGCCTTGCTCGCCGGCACGGGCGGCTTCGATGGCGGCATTGAGCGCCAACAGGTTGGTCTGTTCAGCGATGGCGCGAATGGTGTCGACCACCGATTGAATCTGCTGGCCCTGCTGGCTGACTTGCTCCAGCGCCTCGGCGGTGTCCGTCAGGCGCTGGTTGAGTTGCTGGATGCTGGCAGTGGTGCGCTGGCTGTCGCGGCTGCTGTCTTCGGCAATCCGCCGGGTTTGCTGGGCACTGCCCGAAGCTTGTTCGCAACTGCGAGCGCGCCCAGGGAAGTGGCGGCCAACTGCGTGGCGGCCGCGGCGATCTGACTGATCTGATGTTGCTGGTCTTCGACTTCGGTGAGGGTACTGCCCGATTGCGCATTGAGCGTGAGCACCGCCGAACCGAGTTGCTGCGTCTCATGATTGACGCCGAGCAGACTGGTGCGCAACTGCACCACCGCGACGTTCAGGGCCGTGCTGATGGCCGCGAGTTCGTCACGCCCTTGCACGGCCACCTCGACGCACAGGTTGCCGTCACGCAGGGACTCGGCCAGGGTGGTGATGCCGCTGGTGCTGCGCCGGATCGAGGCTTGCAGGCACATGAACAGGTACAGCGCAGCCAAGGCCAGCAGGCTGAAGATCACCACCAGGGGCAGGACCTTCTCCAGCGAGGCCTCACGGTAGTAATCAAGCCGCGCATCCAGCGAGTCGAGCGATTGCCTGCGCAGCGCGCCGGCACTGTCGAGCAGGGTGTCGACACTGCGCTCGAAGCCTGCGGTATCGAGTTTGATGCTACCGCCGAAAACCCCATCGTCGAGTACCTTGAGCTCGTTATCCAGGCGTTGCAGGCTGTTTTCATATTGCTCGGCCCAGGGCTCCATGCCGGTGTAAGGCTTGGCTTTCAACGAAGCCGCCACCTTGACCAACTGGTCCCGCGCATCACCAATACGGCTACGCAAGTCACGCATCTGCAAACGGCTTTGCAGGGTGAACTGCCCCGAGGCGACAGACGACTGGCCGACACTGGCCATGCGGCCGATGCGCTCGATCAGGTCGGAGGAGTACTGGGTGGAAATCTGCATCAGCAGGTAGGTTTCCAGCCACGGGTCGAGGATCAGCCCGCTATCCAGGGCAACCTGTTCACGCAGGGTTTGCGCAGCCGCCAGGATCGCGGTGAAACGGTCATAGCCGTCCGGCCACCAGCCCACGCTGCGCAGGGATTGGGAATCCATGCCCTTGACCACGGCTTGCAAGGCCTCGAAACGCGCCATGATATCGGCACCGGCATTTTCGGCCTTGAGTGCGTCGCCCAGCGCTTGCAGGCTTTGCTGGATCAGCGGGACGTTGGCATCGACCTTATCCATCGCCGCCTTCGCCGCCGGCGTTGGCGCGTGCATGATGTCGAGTGCTTTCCAGCGTGCCGCCAGGTTGCGCTGAGCCGCCAGTTGGCTATCGAGCGCTTCAAGTGCCAACAGTTGGCGAACGCCGGACTGCTCGCTGGAAATCACGGTTAATTTGTCGCGATAGTCCGACCCGATAATCCACAGGCTGCCGCCAGGGGCAGCATGAACAGGAAAAAAAGGATCTGGAATTTACGCGCGAAACCGACACGCCCGAGCAGGCGGATACCGGGTGACAAAAGGCTGTGCATGTCCGACCACTCCCAAAGACAGCGCATACGGTATACCGGGGGGCGAAGCTTTGAAATAACTAAAGGCAAAATGCCATGTCACTGATCGGAAACGCACCTGCTGCAGCCGCCCCACCGGCGTATCAATCACGCCAGTAACGCCGTAATCCATTTGGCCTGCCGGGCAATCTCCCGCATCTTCTCCTCCGCCACCGCCTGCCGCGCCCGCGCAAGGCTGGCCAGGGTCTTGCGCTTCTGGCTCAACAGGCGTTGCCATTTGGCCAGGAATACCGGACTGCGCGCCTGCATCTGCAGCGGGCCGAAATACAACTGCTCGGCGGTATAAACCACCGGCCCGGCGCGCTCGGCGACGATGATTTCGTAATAGAAACGGTTCTCCCGCAGCAGCTCCTCATGAACGATGGAATAACCGTTGTCCATCAGCCATTGCCGCAACGGCTGCTCGCCACCGTTAGGCTGCAGGATCAGCCGTTCATGCCCGCTAAGGTGCGCTCTGCCGCGCTCGAGAATGTCGCGGACCGTCTCGCCGCCCATGCCGCAGATGCTGATCGCAGTAATGCCGTCGCAAGGTTCGATTGCCGCCAAGCCATCGGCCAGGCGTACCGTAATCCGTGGTTCCAGGCGGTTATCACGGACTGTGCGCTGCGCCGCATGGAATGGCGTATTCGCCACCTCCCCCGCCACCGCTGCGGTGATTACGCCTCGGTGCATCAACGCCACCGGCAAGTAGCCATGGTCGGAGCCGATATCGGCCAGCCGCGCGCCCGCGGGCACGTTGGCTGCCACGCGCTCCAGGCGCATTGATAGCGTGTGTTGGTTCAACGGCGCTGCTCCCCGGAAAAACGGTCCCGGCTGTTGGTCAAGTGCAGGACCATGGCGGCGCGGGCGGCGTCCGGATCCTGGCGCTTGACCGCATTGAAAATCGCCTCGTGTTCCAGGTTCGCCAATTGCCCCAATTTGGCAAAATCGGCGCCGCCACGCTCATCGACCTTCACTTGGGTGCGCGGAATCATCGCATTGCCCAGGTGCAGCATGATTTCGGTGAAGAAGGTGTTGCCGGTCGCTTCGGCGATCAGTTGGTGGAAGCGCTTGTCTTCCTCCACGCAACTGTCGTTGTTGGCCAGGGATGCCTGATAGTCATCGAGCGCCTGGCGCATCTGACTCAATTGCTGCTCGGTTCGACGCAACGCCGCCAGCGCCACGGCTTGCACCTCCAGACCCAGGCGCAGTTCCAGCATGTTGCGCACACACGCCACGGTGTCCACGTGCAGACGCAAACCTTGCTGGGCTTGCTGCTGCAACACGAAGGTGCCGATGCCATGACGGGTCTCGACCAATCCCGACGCCTGCAACTTGGAGAGTGCCTCGCGCACGACGGTTCGGCTCACGCCATGCTCATGCACGATGGTCGATTCGGACGGCAGTTTTTCACCGGGCTTCAACTGGCCGAGCAGGATGCGCTGGGTCAGCGCATCGACCACGCCCTGGGCCAGGTTGGTGGAGCGTCTACGAAGCGGAGTTGTGCGTTCAATGGGCATTGCAGGAGGTCCACGGGGTTTAGCTTGGGAGGAGCTTAACATCCGGCCTGGAGATGGTCTCAGGTCAGTGTAAAAAACCGCCAACTTGTATGACAACCCAGCTCATCGCTCGAGACCTTAACTTCAGCCTCCACA
This sequence comes from Pseudomonas cedrina subsp. fulgida, assembly GCA_016937595.1. Taxonomy (GTDB): domain Bacteria; phylum Pseudomonadota; class Gammaproteobacteria; order Pseudomonadales; family Pseudomonadaceae; genus Aquipseudomonas; species Aquipseudomonas fulgida. The sequence continues at coordinate 3,335 of JAFHKH010000189.1, forward strand.
GCACTCATAAAATTCACCGCACGCAAAAAACTAAAAATATTTAATAATTTCATAGAGTTAACTTTAAAAACCGTCAATGGAACGCCACCAGGCGAACAAAACATGCACCCCATGCATTGCGGCCAAAAGAAACCTACTTGTATGATGTCTATCAACAAGACATGCAAACCCGCATAAAAATAATCAGGGGGAGTTTTCAATTGTGAACCATTCAAGCCAGGCACCCGCCGCACCCGACCGTGATTCGGTCCTCGCGCGCGCCGTGAAGAAAGTGAAGGGCCATGTGCTCCCACTGTTCGTGATCATGTTCATCCTCAACTACATCGACCGGGTCAACATCGGCTTTGTGCGTACGCACATGGAGCATGACCTGGGCATCGGCGCAGCGGCCTACGGCTTCGGCGCCGGGCTGTTTTTCATCGGCTACGCCCTGTTCGAAGTGCCCTCGAACATGCTGCTGCAAAAAGTCGGGGCGCGTATCTGGCTGACCCGCATCATGTTCACCTGGGGCATCGTCGCGACCCTGATGGCGTTCATCCAGAACGAAACCCACTTTTACATCCTGCGTTTCCTGCTGGGCGTGGCCGAAGCCGGTTTCTTCCCTGGGGTGATCTACTACTTCACGCGCTGGTTGCCCGGTGTGGAGCGCGGGAAGGCAATCGCGATTTTCCTCAGTGGCTCGGCAATTGCGTCGCTGATTTCCGGGCCGTTATCCGGCGCGCTGTTGCAGATCGAAGGGTTTGGCTTGCACGGCTGGCAATGGATGTTTGCCATTGAAGGCCTGGCCTCGGTGGTGATCGGCTTCTTTGTCTGGTTCTGGCTGGACTCCAAACCCCACGACGCCAAATGGATGACCCGCGAAGAACAGGACGCCCTGGTCAATGCCATCGACCAGGAACAGCGCGAGCGCGAGGCCCTCACCAGCGTCAAACCGAGCATCGGCAAGCTGCTCAGGGACCGCCAGATCATGCTGTTCTGCGCGCTGTACTTCTGCATCCAACTGACGATCTACGCGGCGACGTTCTGGCTGCCGAGCATCATCAAGAAGATGGGTGACTTGAGTGATGTGCAGGTTGGCTTCTTCAACTCGATCCCGTGGCTGATCTCGATTATCGCCATGTACGCCTTCGCCTCGCTGTCGGGCAAGTTCAAGTTCCAGCAGGCCTGGGTCGCGGCGGCGTTATTGATTGCGGCAGCGGGCATGTTCATGTCCACCACCGGCGGGCCGGTCTTCGCTTTTGTGGCGATCTGTTTTGCGGCCATCGGTTTCAAGTCGGCGTCGTCGCTGTTCTGGCCGATTCCCCAGGGCTACCTGGATGTGCGCATCGCCGCCGCGGTGATCGCGCTGATCAACTCCATCGGCAACCTGGGTGGCTTCGTCGCACCGACCACCTTCGGCTTTCTGGAACAGACCACCGGCTCGATCCAGGGCGGCCTCTACGGCCTGGCCGGCACCTCGGTGCTGGCGGCGATCCTGGTGTTCTTTGCCAAGACCAAGCCCTCGGTCGCACTGACGCCAACCGACGCCTCGGCCAGCGACGCTGCCCTCAGCAAACCTCTTTAAGCCATTTCAGGAATTCGCCATGAACACTCCCGTCATCACGAGCTTCCAGGTCATCCCCGTCGCCGGCCACGACAGCATGCTGCTCAACCTGAGCGGCGCCCATGGGCCGTATTTCACGCGCAATATCGTCATCCTCAAGGACAGCGCCGGCAACACCGGCGTCGGTGAAGTACCCGGCGGCGAGCGCATCCGCGAAACCCTGGAAGACGCCCGCGGCCTGGTGATCGGCCAGCCTATCGGCCAGTACCAGCGCGTGCTCAACCAGATGCGCAGCACCTTCGCCTCACGCGACTCGGCCGGTCGCGGCCTGCAGACGTTTGACCTGCGCATCACCATCCACGCCGTGACCGCCATGGAGGCCGCGTTGCTCGACCTGCTGGGCCAATTTCTCGACGTCCCGGTGGCGGCCCTGCTCGGCGAAGGCCAGCAGCGCGATGCGGTAAAAATGCTCGGTTACCTGTTCTACGTTGGCGACCGCAGTGCAACCGATCTGGCCTACCGCAACGAAGCCGACAGCGACGATGACTGGTTCCGCCTGCGCCACGAGAAGGCCCTGACCAGCGACGCCGTGGTGCGCCTGGCCGAAGCCGCCCAGGCCAAATACGGCTTCAACGACTTCAAGCTCAAGGGCGGTGTACTCAGCGGCGACGCGGAAATCGAAGCCGTCACCGCCCTGGCTGAACGCTTCCCAGAGGCCCGCATCACCCTTGATCCCAACGGCGCCTGGTCATTGAAAGAAGCCATCCGCCTGTGCCGCGACCAGCACCACGTGCTCGCCTACGCCGAAGACCCGTGCGGCGCCGAGAACGGCTACTCGGGCCGCGAAGTCATGGCCGAATTCCGCCGCGCCACGGGCCTGAAAACCGCCACCAACATGATCGCCACCGACTGGCGCGAAATGGGTCACGCGATCCAGTTGCAATCGGTGGACATCCCGCTGGCCGACCCGCACTTCTGGACGATGCAGGGCTCGGTGCGCGTGGCGCAGATGTGCCATGAATGGGGCCTGACCTGGGGCTCGCACTCCAACAACCACTTCGATATTTCCCTGGCGATGTTCACCCAGGTCGCCGCCGCCGCACCGGGCGACATCACGGCCATCGACACCCACTGGATCTGGCAGGACGGCCAGCATCTGACCCGCGAACCGCTGAAAATCGAAGGCGGCTACGTGAAAGTGCCGAGCAAGCCGGGCCTGGGCGTGGACATCGACATGGACGCCGTGGCCAAGGCCCACGAAGTGTACAAAGGCATGGGCCTCGGGGCGCGGGACGACAGCGTGGCGATGCAATTCCTGATTCCGGGCTGGCGCTTCAACAACAAGCAGCCGTGCCTGGTGCGCTGATACCTCAAAAATGCGGGAGCCGTTGAGCTGTGGCGAGCGGGCTTGTCCTAATGCCCGTCAGTTAAGCGCAGATCCCCTGTG
>JAFHKH010000019.1 GCA_016937595.1 Pseudomonas cedrina subsp. fulgida
CCCCCGGCGCCATTGTTCGATCAACTGTGCGACCACCTCGATCGGGTCTTGAAGGTCGACATCGATGGGCACCACCGCATCGCCCCCGGCGTACTCAAGCCCGGCGAACAGCGCGGCTTCCTTGCCGAAGTTGCGCGAAAAGTTGATCAGTACAACGCCCTCGTCACCCGACGCGATAGCCTTGATGAACTCAGCCGTGTGGTCAGTACTGCCGTCGTTGATGAACACGATCTCGACAGCGTGCGCCTGCAACGCAGGGTCGTCGCGTACAGCCCGATAAAAGCCGGCCACGGCGTGCTCTTCGTTGAATACCGGCACGATCAGCGAGAGTTTCATTGGCCACCCTGGCGGAACACGACCCAACGCGACAGCAAGAACCCGCACACCAGGCTCACCAGCGAGAACCCCAGCACCGTAATGAGCCCGTGCAGATGCCAGCGATCCCCCAGCCAGCCCACGCCCAGGCTCAAGGCGCCCATGCACAGCATGAACACGCCGAACCGCGGCCACGACGCGGGCATGGCGAAGGTATAGAGCGCATTCATGTAAAACGAAAACGTTGCCGCCACGCAGAACGCGAAGAGGTTGCTGGCCGCCTGGCTGAGATCGAAGGCCGCCCTGAACACGAAGAACAGCTGCCAGTGAATCACCGTATTGGCGATACCGATCACCGTGTAGCTGGAAAACCCATCCCATAGTCTGCTCATCGCGCCGTCCTGTTGCGTCCTGCACCAGCAGGCCACGTCGCGCATGCATCGTCTACTGTCAGAATTAACAGGTCGCTATCAGCGGCAGTGTTGAGACATTCAGTAATATCCAGCCTTTTGCAATTGCTTAAAAATACCGCCAACCTGCGCCCGCCCGACACGTGGCGTTTAAAACAAACACACAGCCGTTGTCACCGATAAACCTTTTGTACAAGAGCCCGCTGCCATGCTGAACGGACGCGACCCGCGCATCGATTTTTTTCGGGGCCTGGCGTTGATCTTCATTTTCTGGGATCACGTGCCCCACAACCCCCTCGGCCAGATCACCTTGCGCAACCTGGGTTTCAGCGATGCGGCGGAGGTGTTTGTGTTTCTCGCCGGCTTTGCTTCGGTGATGGCCTACGGCAAAGTCCTGCAACGTGAAGGCTACTGGATGGCCTGCCTGAAGATCCTGCGGCGCACCTGGGTGCTGTACGTGGTACACATCTTTTTGCTGGCGATGCTGATGGGCATCGTGTTTTTCGCCAACAGCCATGTGGAAACGCGCGACTTGGTACAAGAAATGGGCATGACCCACTTCATCACGCATCCACAGCAAGCCCTGCTCGATGAATTGCTGCTGCGCTTCAAACCCAACCTGATGGACCCGTTGCCGCTGTACATCATCCTGCTGGCCAGCCTGACGCTGGTGTTGCCGGTGATGCTGCGCACACCCTGGGCGGTGGTGGCGGTGTCGTTGACGGTGTACCTGCTGGCGCCCTGGATGGGCTGGAACCTGCGGGCCATCGAAGATGGCGTGTGGTATTTCAACCCGGTGACCTGGCAATTGCTGTTTGTGCTGGGCGGCGCGGCGGCGATTCGCAGCGGGCAATCCAGGCCGCTCGAAACCCGGCCCTTGCCGCGCCAGCCGCTGTTCATCGCGGCGGCGTCGTACGTGCTGGTGACCGGCATCATCACCCTGTCGTGGCGCTGGCCCCACCTGCACGACGCGGTGATGCCGGGCGTGATCAGCGACTTGATCTACCCGATCAGCAAGACCGATCTGTCGCCGGTGCGCCTGCTGCACTTCCTCGCCCTGGCCTATGTCACCGCTAAACTGCTGCCTGGCGCCGGCTGGACACACAACACGCTGGCCGCGCAAGTGTGCCGCATGGGGCGCTATTCCCTGGAAATATTCTGCCTGGGCGTGTTGCTTGCGCCGCTGGCCGACATGCTCAACGCTATGGCCGGGGATGCGCTGGCGATGCAGTTGCTGACCGCCCTGGTGGGGGTGATGCTGATGGCCGCGCTGGCCGCCTGGCTGGAGTTGAACAAGCGTTTGAGCCAACCCCGCGCTATATAGGTAGCGCCCGCTGCGCGCGGGCAAGTGCTTCCATTTCCTTCCACATCCCACCGTGAAAGGAAGCGGCACATGCCCGACCCATCTCCCGTCAACGGCCTGACCGGCCACTTGCAGTCCAGCGAATCCTGGGGCCGGCAGCAGGCCATGGAACTGCTGCGCCAGAACCTGACCCAGACCCTGAGCAGCCTGACCTCCGTGCAACAGCGCGAGTACGTGCGGCTGCAGCGCGAAGCCGTCGCCGCGCACAACGCCGTCGAGGCCGAAAACACGCGGCTGATCGAGCGTTTCAATACGCTCGGCCTGGCCCAATTGCGCAGCAAGCTGGGTGGCCTCGATCCGCACAACATTTTTCTGCACACCCGCTACCTGGAAAAACTCGAACCGCCCCTGCCCTGGGAGCCGCGCAGCAGCGCGAGCCAGGGCCTGGGGCAGTTGCCGCGCTTTCGCCGCACGGTCGATGAATGGAAGTATCGCACCCATATCTCCCGGCTCTCGCTGTGGCAGGCTGCCTGTCTGAATTTCGACTTCAGCAGCGGCACCCCCCAAGCGTCGGGCCACAGTTTTGTCGACGCGTCCTACCTCACGGGCGTTGACGAAAAACAATTGAGCGTCAGCCAATTCATTGCTATCTGTCGCGATCTTGACCTCGGCGGCCAACTGCACAGCACCTTGGCCGGCGCCTTGGGTGCCGGCGGCAAACTCCACGGGCTGATTCAAACCAGCGCCCGCCAGCACCTGCTGTTTGAAGCTCTGGAGGCGTATCGCGATCGCGCCAACAGCGGCGTGACCCAGGCCTTGTATGACGCGCTGGTCGGCGCCATCGACGGCAGCGGTGCCGCCTTGGCCTTCGACACCCTGAGCCTGGACATCGACCGCACGATCCTGCCTGCCGTACCGCTCACCCCATCGGGGGCAACCATCGCGGTGCCGTTGCTGCTGATACAAGTCAGCGGCTTGGGCGTGGTGTCGTATTTCCCCTTCCGTCCGGGCGCGCCCTGCGTTATCACATCGATGCCAAAAGCGCGGGCGCGCAGTTCATCGTCGACCTCACGGCCAGCCATCGCGACGGCGACCTCGGTTGGTTTGCGCGGCAATTGCCGGTCAACGAAGTCAACCAGTTCAAGCACTTGCTGCGCAAAGAGGCGCGCCCGGAAGGCCTGAGCCTGGTGGCAGGTTTTCTCTACGATGCGTTCCATACGCTGTTCCCGGAACAAACCCTGGAACACCTGCGGTTCGTCACCGACGCCAAAACCGCGCGCCCGCAGACCCTGACTCAAGCCCTTGGCCATCGACATATCCAGCTTTACCAGGCCAACCTGAGCCTGCTCGCCACTGCGCGCTCGGCGCGCGACGTGCAAGCGGTCATCGATGGCGCGGCAGCGATCGCCAGCGAAATCATGGAACTGCTGATGACACCGATGCCCGGCGGTGTCAGCGGCTTGAACCGGCTGATGCAAGCGGTGGTGTTCGGCAACCTCGCCTACAGCTTGATTATCGGCAGCAACGAAGCCGCCAAGGGCCAGGCCAGTGACTTTGCCGCGGCGATGGCGGACGTGCTGGACCTGGCGATCAATGGCCTGCTGATCACCAGCGCCGGGCGCGTGCACCGCCAGCGTATCGAAGGCCTGATGCAGCGTCTGGGCGACCCGCGCAAAGTGCCAGGCCAAGGCGGCAGCGCACAGCTCTGGAAGCCGGATATCCAGCCCTATGCCATTGCCAACCCTGAACTGCTCGATGGCCACATGCCCAATGCCCAGGGCCTGTACCTGATCAATGGCCAACACTACGCGCGGGTGCAACAGGGGCAGCAACACGTGGTAGCCAAGGTCAACCCCGACGCCACCACCCAGGGTTTTGTGCTGACACGCAAGAACGGCAACGGCTTCGCCGCGCCGATTGTCTTCGAGCCGAAACAGCAGGCCTGGCGCCTCGATTTGCATGGCGCCAGCCAACTGTCCGATACCCAACTGCTCGCACAGATGCTGCCCAATGGCGACATGCCCGTGCCTGAAGCACAGTTACGCCGCCTGCTGCGCAGCACCGCCGTGTCACGCGCCAGCCTGGACAAAATCTGGGCCGGCGAACCGCCGCCGATCAACCTGGTCCATGCAAGCCGACGCGTGCAGGTCGACCGGGTGATCGAGCAACTGAGCAGTGGTTTCCATCGCAGCGCCAGCTTGCCCGCCCATGCCGGCAGCGCCGTGCTCAGCCTGTTGACCCAACTCCCCGCCTGGCCCGCCGAGGCCATCATCCACTTGTATGACGCGCAGGGCACATTGCTCGAAAGTCATGCCGCCCACGACAGCGCCACCCACCCCATCCACCTCAAGCGCAAGGAAGACGGCACTTACATTGCCCTGGATGCCGCGGACAGCAGCGTCGCCTCCCCCGAATCCTTGTTCGAGTTGATCCTGCGCCAGCAACCGCCGGGTTCCACCTTGGGCAAGGAAGGCAGCCCGCAGCTCACCGAGACCCAGCGGATCGCGCGGTTGCGTGTGCAAATCGGCGCGCTGGCGAGCCGTGAGCGCATCGCGCTGTTCGAGGCCCTCACCCGCTACGCCGGTCTTGAGCGCCACCAGGTCCCCACCGATGAGGCCGCGCGCGTGTTCGTGCCGGTCAAGGCCGCGCCGTTACCGCGCCCGGAGACTGAACAACGGGAACAGCATCGCACCGCCCTGCGCATCGACGCCGTGATCGACGGCCTCTACCACGCACGCGCGTTCAACCGTGACACCGACCTGTGGGCGCGCGAATTTGCCAGGAGCTTGCTGCTTGAACGGGTCAATCGTCACTTCGTGGTCACCGAAATGAGCGGCGCGCACACGCGCTACAAAAGCAGCGGCCCGGACGATACCACCGTCGAACTGCTGCATTACGGCGGCGGCCGCTACGAAGCCTATGACATGCGCAACGCCGGGACGATTCCCGTGGCGCCGGCCGTCGACAGTTTTTACCTGGCCATCGCCTCGGTGCTGCAGCCCCACGAACGCACCGCGCTGGGCATGAACAGCGCCACTGATGCACAGGGCCTGCGCGAAACCCTGGGCGACCTGATGAGCGAACGCCGCAGCCCTGCCGGGCTGGTCAGCCTGCTCGATACGTCGCTGGGGCAGTATCAGCAAAACCGGGTGCTGCCCATCGAGCTCAAGGCCAACCCCGAAGGCTTGTACGACTGGCAAGGCGAACGGCTGATGCCACTGTACGGCGCGTTTTACCCCGTGGCCTACGACGCGAGCATCCGCAAATGGCGGCTCAAGCACCCGCACAACGTCGGGGTCGACACGCCGCGCCTGGAACACAACGGCCACGGCGCCTGGCGCCTGGAAAGCGAAAACCCGCTGACCTGGGATGATCACCGCCTGTTCTCACGCCTGGGCACCGAGTTCAACGTCGGCCAGCAGACGGCCGAACGCATTCTCAAGCTCACCAACACCCCGCCCCGCACGCTACGCGAGGTGCACTGCGCGGGCCTGCCACCGCCGCCACTGCTCAAGGACAGCAGCAAGCGCTTCGCCATCGAAGGGCAGATCCTGCACTTCATCCAGGCCATGAGCAGCTACTCCGCCACGCGCACGGCGCGTCCCGCCCTGCAATTGCTGCTGGTATGCGCCCTGCCGCAATGGCCGGCCAGCCATGTGCTCGAGTTGCATGACGACAGCGGTCGCACCGTGGCGCATTACCCGGCAGCCAACGCCGGTGCACCGACAAAGATCCGTTTATCGCAGGCGCAAAGCCGCAGCCTCGAACCCCTGCTCAACCTGGTACGCGACGACACCTTGACTCGCGCCCTGCTCGACGAGTTGCCCGAGGGCCAGCAGGAACGCCTGTTCAAACTGGCGAAAAAAATCGCTGAACATGCCTACCGCGAACGCAGCCAGTTGTTCGATACGCTGTACGCCCAGAGCGAGCGCAACGGCAACGGCCTGCACGAGCGCCTGCGCAAGCACTATCCGCAGCTACCCAGCAGTGCGCTCCAGGCCCTGCTCGACCACGCGACGCCCAAGGAACTCAAGCAACTCAACGACAAGGACTGGTTGCCGCTGCGCCTGGATGAACAGGCCCGGTTGACCGCCAACGATCTGCGCCTGAACCGCGCGTTCGAGGGGTTGTACCTGTCCACGCTCGCCAACCCCGACAGCGAAACCATCATCCTGAATGCGTTGAAAATGCTTGCGCAATGGCCCGCCGAAGTGCGCCTGGATATTCATCGGGGCAGCGCCGCAGGCCCCTTGCTGGAAAGTGCCGGGCACCTGGCAGGCAGCATGCGCAAGGTCATTGCACGCGTGGATGGACGCTACCGGGCCCACGACGCGCAAGGCGCGCCGATCGGCGATGCGCCCGGCGATTTGCTGACAGCCATCTGGCAGGTGCTCGACGACGGCCAACGTGAAGCCCTGGGCCTGGACGACAGCGGCGACCTCGGCCCGCTGCGCAGCGCGATTGCGGACTGGGCGCTCAACCAGCGCATAGCCATCAAGGATTTGCTCGGCCTGCCGCACATTCCGTATTGGCTGCAACCGCCGATGCGGGTCGACAGTTCATTCACGGCCTACATGTTCGGCCTGCAAAATTCCTGGCTGTTTAGTGGCCGCACGCCGCCGATGAGCCTGGTGAACAAAGTCATCGAGCTTTACCCGCGTTTCAGCACCACCGACGCCCGCAACTTTATCAATGCCATGGACCTGAGCGAACCGGCCATGCTGCTGGAACTGCAACGACGCAAGGCCGAATACCAGGCGCTTGAGTTCGGCCTGGATCGCTGGGCAACGGCCGAATACCCCATAGACGCCGATGACCCGCTGGGCCTCAACCTGGGGCGCCGGCGTTTCGTCGCCCGGCAAATACTGCAAGCCTGGCGGCGCGAGACCCGGCAAATCATCGCAATGGCTTGTTCGATGCCTATGCCCTGGAGCTGCAACTGGACGGCAACAGCCTGCCGGACGCCGACTTCATCTTGAGCACCCGCGGCTTTGAACATATCGAGTACCTGAAAATCGCCGGCGACAGCTTTCCCGCCACGGGCAACGACTTCCTCGGCAAGTTCGCCCATCTCAAATCGCTGCGGCTCGACTGCATGCTCACCGAGCTGCCCACCAGCGTCACCGCCATGACGCAACTGGAACAACTGAACCTGAGCGACAACAGCATCACCCTGACCGAGGACTCACGCCAGCGCCTGGCCGGCATGACGCGCCTGGAGGAGCTGAACCTGGACAACAACCCCTTGATGCTGACGCCGGATGTCTCGCGCATGCAGCACTTGTTGAACCTCAACCTGCGCAACACCGGCATCCGCGAATGGCCCATCGGCGCCGAGCGCTTGACCCAGTTGCACAGCCTGTTGCTGCAGGTCAACCAGATCACTCACATCCCCGACAGCCTGCTCAACAACGAAGCCATGCGTACGGCCAATCGCGGTACGTTCCTGCATGACAACCCGTTGAATCAGGACAGTCTCAACCGACTGAGCCAATACCGTCAGCGCACCCGCGCGCCGCTGGGGGGCGCGCTGCCCGGGGCTGCGCATGTGCCGCCGACGCAGAACGAAGTGACCCCTTGGCTACAAGGCGTGCCCAGTGCCGACCAGGCGCAACGCAAAGCTGTGTGGGAACAACTCAGGCAGCATGAGGGCGCCAGCCCCGATGACGCGTTTCAGGTGCTGCGGGACCTGACCAAGGCCTACGACTACCTGCACAACACCCACGCGTTCGTCGCCCGGGTCTGGCGACTGCTCCAGGGCATGGCCGAATCCCACGAACTGCGCGAACAGATCTTCCTCAACACCTATGTCTCCGGCACCTGTGGCGACGGTGCGATCCTGACCTTCATCGACATGGAGTTGCAGCACAAACAGTACCAGGCCATGGCGCAACCCAGCACCCACCAGGCCAACCGCGACTTGCTCGCACTGGCCCACGGTATGTTCTATTTGCGCAGGCTCGATCAGTTCGCCGAAGACCACTTGCGTCGCCTGCGTTTTGCCGGCGCCAACCCTGATGATGCCGAGGTCAAGCTGTACCTGCGGCTGCACTTCGCCGACGCGTTCAACCTGCCGATACTCAAGGAAAACCGCCTGTACAGCCCAGGCAGTGCGCTCACTGCCAGGGACCTGGCAGACATCACACGGGAAATGCAGGCGGTCAAAGATTCCAACGAAGTGGAACAGTCCGTGCGCAAGGAGAAGTTCTGGATCCGCTACCTGGCGCGCAATATCCCCGAACCGTTCGCCACCATCGAAGACACCGCGCGCGCCAAACTGGAAGCGCTGCAACAGGAGGTGCCCGATAAACTGTCGATGGAGTATCAGGAGCGTCGCCTGTCCATCAACGAAATCAAACAGACCGAGCACGAGCGCCTGGTCGATCAACTGACCCGTGCGGCCCTGAGCGGGTCGCAACGGGTCGATACGCCTCAGACCGATTGATCGGCAACCGTGCTGGCGTTGGTGGGTTGCAGCTTGAACACGTAGAACAGCACCGTCAGCAGCAGCAGGAACGCCGGCCCGACATACAGCGCCACGCGGGTGTCCGGGAAATACGCCATCAGGCCGACCACCAGCACCAGGAACGCCAGCGCCAGGTACGAGCTGAGCGGGAACAGCCACATGCGGTACTTGAGCCCTGACCGCTCGGAGGGGCTCAGGCCGTTGCGGAACTTGAGCTGGGCCAGCAGGATCATCGCCCAGGTCCAGATCGCACCGAAGGTGGCAATCGAGGTCACCCAGACGAAGACTTTTTCCGGCACCAGGTAGTTGAGCAACACGCCCAGCAACAAGGCGAAAATCGACAACAGCAGCGCCTTGCGCGGTACACCGTTGCTGGACGTCGTGCCGAACGCGGCGGGCGCCTGGCCGTTCTGCGCCAGGCTGTAGAGCATGCGCCCGGTGCTGAAGATGCCACCGTTGCAGGAGGACAGCGCGGCGGTAATCACCACGAAGTTGATAATGCCCACGGCGGTCTTGATGCCCAGCCGTTCGAACGTCATCACGAACGGGCTGCCCTGGGTGCCGATTTCGTTCCAGGGGTAGATCGACAGGATCACGAACAGCGCACCGACGTAGAACAACAGGATGCGCCAGAACACCGAGCCGATGGCGCTGGGGATGGTCTTCTGCGGGTTGCGTGCTTCACCGGCGGTAAGGCCGATCATTTCCACGCCGAGGTAGGCGAACATCACCATCTGCAACGACATCAGCACGCCGGACACGCCATTGGGCATGAAACCGCCGTGGGCCCACAGGTTGGAAATGCCCAGGGCCACGCCGTCATTGCCAAAGCCGAACGCAATGATGCCGACGCCGCCGATGACCATCGCAATGATCGTGACGATCTTGATCAGCGCGAACCAGAATTCGAACTCACCAAAGGCCTTCACGGCGATCAGGTTGATCGTGCCCATGCTGATCAATGCCGCCAGGGCCCAGATCCAGCGCGGCGTGTCGGGGAACCACACGCCCATGTACACCGCCACGGCGGTGATTTCCGCGACGCAGGTCACCAGCCACAGGAACCAATAGTTCCAGCCGGTGAGAAAGCCCGCCAAGGGGCCGAGATAATCTTGCGCATAACGACTGAACGAACCGGCAACCGGATTGTGCACGGCCATTTCGCCGAGCGCGCGCATGATCACCAGGATCGCCAGGCCACCAATGATGTACGACAGCATGATCGCCGGGCCGGCCATTTCGATGGCCTTGGCCGAGCCGAGAAACAGGCCGACGCCGATACAGGCGCCAAGGGCCATGAGGCGAATGTGGCGTTCGCCGAGTTCGCGTTTGAGCGGACCGCCTTGAGCGGTCTCGTCATGGGGCAGGGGGTTGCCAACGGGCATAGGGGTACAACCTCATCTTGTTATTGGAGTGTTCCTTGAGTTTCCAATGCCCTGGCGGGTAGGCCGGGAGCACAGTCGAAACCGGGCCCTCTCATGGACGGTGCCGTCTTGCCGTGCAAGATCAACGGGACGTGCAGTATAAAAAGACGCATAGAGGGTCTTTCACCATAAAAACCGGTTAATTAAGCGCAAACACCTGTAAAAATACCATCCGACCAGAATATATGCCCTGCATTTTGCGATAAAACCTATCGATTAAACGGCGCCGTGTTGCACGGCCAATCGCTGTCAGCCAAAAGCGAGGCCGCCCCTGGGCGATTCGGAAAGGTCTCGATGCGAAGTGGTTCGCTCGTCGGCAGGCTGGGGATTTTCACTGTGCAGGATTTCACGGATGACCACCCCACCACGCCAGGATGGCGATCGCTTGACGATCGAATGCCTGATCGACCAGCTCGTGTCCAACGACCCACACGCCTTGCTCTGTATCCCCGCCCATGGCTCACTGGGCCGCTGGCTGCAGCTTCATGAGCAGAACACTACGGCGTGGCAAAAACGCCAACTGGCGCAGATCATTGACCCCGCAGCCCAGGGCTTCGCCACCCAGGGCCATTCGCTGCTGCACCAGCGTGCCGCCCTGGCCCTGCGCTTCTATGGCTACCCCCATGCCCAGACCCCGGCGCAACGCGGAGCGCTGATCGACGCGCTGCGCCAGCGCCTGGGTTTTGCCGATGCCGCCCTCAAGCACACCTTCATGCGCGTGCACGAAGACCTGAAAACCCTGGCCGATCAATTGCAGGCCCTGATCAGTGGCTTGGACCTCGACCAGACCCCGTTCCAGCGCCAGCACCTGGACCGAACCCGTTGCCGCCTGACCTCGGGCTCCTACTGGGACGCCAGCCTGCGCAATGGCGCGCAGAGGCTGCAAACCCTGCTTGAACATGCGCACTTCCTCTCCCTGGAACACGCGCGCGAACTGGCTGACGACGAATGTGTGTTCGACCCCCAGAGCGGTTCCCTGCGCGGCACGCGGCACGAAATCAGGCATGTGCAACTGTTGACCCTGCCCGTTGACGCCGGTGTCGACGCGCTCACCCAGCTCTCCCGGCAGTTGAACCTCGCCATCGACAAGCACGGCGAACTCAGCCTGACCCAACTGCTGGGGCTGCACGGGTTACCACTGCCCGACAAGCGTGATGGCGTCTGGGACCTGATCGAACAGTTGCACCGCGCCGAGCCGCTGCGCGTGCCACCGGTGTGCGACCTCGCCAACGCCGACATCGCCCTGCTGGAGTATGCCAATGCCCACCACGGCACCTTTGCGCTCAAGCCGCGCTGGAGCAATTATTGGCAATGCCTTGAGCCGGGGGTGCTGGCACTGTCCGCCGAACAACGGGGCAAGGTGCTTGGCGTGGTGTCGGCGTTTGTGCCCAAGAGCGGTGAGCGTTTACTTGATGTCCTGTGGCCCGCGAGCCCATCCGACCACCCGGACGACATCCTGCATCACCTGCTCGACAGCCACCTGGCGCAAACCCTGGCCGACCGGCTTATCAACGCGGTGGGCTGGTATGGCCATGCGCCCGGTGAAACCGCAGCCGCGCCGCACGCGATGCCCTGTTGCTGGGCGCAGTGATCCTCAGCCTTGACCCCCTGGCCGGGCAAGCGCGCTACCGGCTGGCAGGCCTGGAGCTCAATCAAACGGCCTTGCGCGGGCGCACCTACCCGTCGCTGCGCAGCGAGATCGAACTGCACCTGATCGACACAGGCGTGGTCAGCGCGCGCACCTGCGTTCTGGGTGCCCATCTGCTGCTATCGGGTGTGGCGCCGGAGTTTTTGGTGCAAGACATCCCCGACTCGCTACGCTGCATGCGCGCCTACGCGTGGTTACTCTTCAAGCAAGGCGTCCTGCAAGCCGAAGCGCTCGCCCGCGGCATGGCACGGCACCTGACGTTCATCGACCTGGTGAGCCTTGCCAACGCAGACGTGCCTGCCGACGAACAGCCCTGGCGCGAACATTGCGCCACCGCCGCACTGATCGACTGGGCCGGTGAACAGTCGGCCTACCCCCACGCCGATCTCGAAGCGCTGAAGCAGCAACTCACCCCACGCCTGCACGCGCTCAAAGAGGCGAGCGCGGCGCTGCAGACGTCGCTGACCACGCGTCACGCCATCGCCCTGGCCGATTTGCAACGGGTGCTGCCCGGCCAGGCCTTGCTGGACCAGGCCTGCCTGTACTGGGCCGGTGGCCCAACCAAGCCGCCGCCCTATCGGCCAGACAAAGGCCGGCAAAAAATGAGCCTGGTGGAGCTGCATATGAGCGGCCATTTGCAACCCCTGGGCCCGGAATGGCGCTCCAGCGACGCTCGCGTGCCCTTGGCGGCGTTGAAGCACAGCTTTGCCCGGCTGAGCCCGGTCGAGCCGCAGTTCTCTGACGCCGCAGCGGCCCATATCCAGCGGATCAAATCGGCTTACGCCCTGGCGATCCAGTACCTGCTGTGGCAGTTACCCCTGGCCGACCGGCAGTTTCTGGCACAGGCCGACCTGCAACTGCTGGTGCTCAGGTTACCCGCCAAAGGACCGTTGGCCGATGAAAGCCCCACGGGCGAAAATGGCGCGCACCGGGCGCTTCGGCGTGCTTGTGCGGGCGACTCACCAACGCAGGGTGCGCTACTACGAACTGTTTCCGCTGATCAATCACATCGAAGAGAACCCACGCCTGCCCAGCGCATTGAAACTCGGCGGGCAGCCCCTGGCCATCACCAGCGGCAGTCCCACCAGTGTCCAGCCACTGAGCATGCTGTACATCGGCACTGCGCTCGCGATTGATTGGGACGCCTACGCCACTGGCCGCCCGCCGCAGGCAGGGCAACGCACGACCGTGATCGTCGAGCCGCTGGCTTTCGATTCCCCCAAACCCGGCACATCCGACCTGGACTTCGACTCCCCCGTCAGCCTGGCTATCGCGCAGGCCATCGTCGAGCAGCATTTTTTCCTCGACATCGACAGCTTGCTCGCCAGCGCACGCGGCGCCAACAAAATTGAAGTGCAGCGACAGTCCGCGGATGCGTTAACCGAAACCGTGCTTAACCTGATCCCCTTCCGCGCCTGCGCCAAGGACCTGGGCTCCGGGGACACCCGCAAGATGATCAACGGCGCCTGGGGCTGCTTTTTCGACCTGACCGGCTTGCTCGCGCCCACCCGATCCTTTGGCGCCGGCGCGCTGTCGAGCCTGAAAAAAACCCTGCCGGCGGCGCAAAAACTGTGGCTACTGGGCCGACTCAGCGCCACGTACCTGAACGCCACCTTAAACCCGCTGGAGAGCGTGCCGTCCTTGTTGCACCTGGGGCGCCTTGGCCTGGTTCGCCTGAATCGGGCGGCGCCTACCTGATCGACAATGCGCAGGGCCTGGCGCGGCGCCGGCTGAGCAAGGGCAGCGGGCTCGATTACAGCCGTTTGCTCAACCGCGTCGACGTCGCTAATGCCCACCTGATTCACAGCGAGGGTTTAACGCGCTTCATGGCGATCAAGCGTTTCGCCAACTGGTACGCTTTCGATCCCTTCAGCGCCCGCCCCTACGGCCCGCCGCTCGGTGGCTTGCGCCTGGACTCGAGCCTCGCCGTGAGCCCGTTCGAAAATGCCGCGGGCTACAAAGCCCGGGTGTCGAACCGTTGTTCGACACCCCGCCGCTGATTATCCCGCGCGCCGAGGCCATCGACTTACTGCACGACAAAAGACTATGGCGCCTGCCAGCCGACCCGTCCGCGCAACTGGACGACATCACCTCGGCCGCCCACCTGCCGCTAATCAACACCTTTGAGAGCACCTGCGCCCCGGGCCGAGTCAAACGCAGCCCGGCGAACATCGCCTGCTATAGTAAAAAACTCTTTCGGTTCCGCGACTCCATTCATCGACGCCGTGTCCAGGCCCTGGACCATATTCGTTTGATCCCGGCCACAAGCCCCGAAGGCATCAGCCCCAAGCTGATCCTGCATCGACGTCGCTATGCAGTGACACCGCACGCCGCCGACTTCCAATTGACGCCCTTGCCCCAACACCAGCCGCTTGCGTACAAACAACAGGTCAGCGCCCGGCGCATCGACGACGAACCGCAGTTCGGCCTGCCCGAGGATGAGCTGGATAACTTGCTGGAGCGTCAGACCCAGGTGGTCACGCTCAATGGCATCGTCGAAGGCATCCACGACCAACGCACCCTCAGAGCCCTCGACGTCACGCTGCCCGGCGTCAAGACTGCGCCGCTGTGGGTGGTGGAAGCCGACACCGGCGTGTTCTACAAAACCACCGCGCGCGCCAGTGGGGTCGATACCTTGCAGTTCGAGCAACTGCACTACGATCGCGGCGGCGAAGACACGGCGCTGATCGAAGCCTTCTGCACCTGGCGCAATGGCTACCTCAAAGCCGGCGGCATGATCGCCGACCAACCCTTGATTGCCCTGCCCACCCTCGACACGCTCTACCGGCAACTGCACGCGCGCGGTGTGAGCGCCGAACGCATGACACGCCTGCGCGATCAGGCCGGCCGCTTGAGCCTGATCAAACAACGGGAATTGCTGTTCAATGTCGCCGATCAAGGCCAGGCCCTGGGCATCCATGTGGCGTCCAGGCCGATCCAACTGGATATCTGGCCGCCACGCCCCACTGTGCCCGGCGTCGCCAGCCCCGAGCAGATCCACCGCTACCTGGCTGAACGGGCCAACGCCAGTACCACGGCGCTGGTGGAGAAAACCGGAATCGGCTCGGCCAATCTGGTGGCGGCCAGCCGCGAGGACATGCGTCGCCTGCAAATCGCCGAACCGGTCGTGATGTGGGAATACAGCAAAATCGGCCACCCCAATTACACCGAAGTGATCCTCAAGACCGGTGCCGGCAATTGCGATCAGATGGCGCACATTGCCTGCGAAATGATTCGTGCCAATGGCGGCAGCGCGCATATCTGGCATACCCGCCCCGCCGCGCATGCCTTTGTCGTGGTGGGCCCCAGGCCGGGGCCACTGGCAAGCACACTGGATTTCAGCGAAGCGTCGTGGGCCACCGCCTGGGTGTGCGACCCCTGGACCTCCATCACGTGCCCGGCGCGGGATTACATCCAGGCCCTGGAAATAAAAATGGTCACCTGGTACTTGCAGGACATCTCGGTGTTTTTCAACGACGCGGGCCAGTACCGCTGGGCCAAGGCCAATGACCCGCGCTGGCGGGGGTTGTTGACCCAGAGTCTAAAGGTGCCGCTGCCGTAAATGGCGTTGCACAATTTCTTCATGACCTGCGCCCACCGTCTAAGCTTCAAGCAAGTCCGATCAATCTGCGTGAATGGATCAATCGACTATGGGCGCACTGTGGCAAACCGCTTCGACCAAGGCTGTGGACCCCGACCGCAGCGAGACCCCGGCGCCGTTGCCCGTGAAAAACCCGATAGCCCGTTTGGCCCGGCGCCTGTTCTGGCTGGGGCTGTTGATCGCGTTAGTCGCCCTGGGCCTGGTAATCGCCGACGAGGCACGCACCTCCCACTGGCAAGCGCGCCAATTGAGCGGCTGGGCGAGCGACTTGACGTACCGCCTCGAACCCGGCCCCAGCGGCGCCATCGCTTATCCCGGCCAGGGGCCGTTCGATCGACGCATGGGCTACAGCGACCTCGGAACATTTACCGAGCGGCTGCTCAAGCGCGGCTACGTGATAGAGGCCCAGGCGCGGTTCTCCCAACCGTTGATGGACTACGTCCACGACGGTTTTTTCGTGCCCTATGCCGAGAAAATCCAGGCCGGCCTGTCCATCACCGACTGCCGCGCCGTGCCGCTGTATGAGTACCGCTACCCCCAGCAACTGTACGCCAGCTTTGCCGTGATCCCGCCGGTGGTGGTCAACAGCCTGCTGTTCATCGAAAACCGCGATTTGCTCGACCCCGCACAACCGTTGACCAACCCGGCCGTGGACTGGCCGCGCTTTGCCATGGCCGCGTGGTCGCAAGTCGCCAAGCTGCTGCATGTGCCGGGGCAGAGCGCGGGCGGCAGCACCCTGGCGACCCAGTTGGAAAAATACCGCCACTCGCCCGATGGGCTCACCGTGTCCGGCGGCGAAAAGCTGCGCCAGATGTTTTCCGCCAGCGTACGTGCCTATCGCGACGGCCCCGAGACCCTGGCGGCACGCCAAGCCATCGTGCGGGATTACCTCAACAGCGTGCCGCTGTCCGCCGTGCCCGGCCACGGTGAAGTGCATGGGCTGGCCGAAGGGCTGCGCGTGTGGTTCGGCGCGGACTTCAACCAGGTCAACCACGTCCTCGCCGCCACACAGAGCGACGTCGCGCAGCGCGGTCTGGCCCTGCGCCAGGTGCTGGCGCTGATCATCGCCCAGCGTCGCCCCTCCTATTACCTGCTCAAGGGTCGCGCCGAACTCGGGCAACTGACCGACAGCCATCTGCGCTTGCTGGCAAGCAATGGCGTGATCGATGCCACGTTGCTGCAGGCCGCGCTCCAGGCGCCGCTGGCCTACCGCGACTGGATGCAGCAACCGACCGTGCAACCGATTGAAACCAACAAGGGCATCAGCGTCGCCCGCAGCCGCCTGGCCAGCCTGCTCAACCGCCCGTTGTACGACCTGGACCGCCTCGACCTCTCGGCCACGTCCACCCTGCAAGCGCAGTTGCAAGGCCAGGTCAGTGCTTATCTCAAGCAGTTGGCCGACCCCGATTTCGCCCGCCAGACCGGCCTGCTCGGCGAACGCCTGCTCACCCCGGCCACCACCCCCCAAGTGCGTTACAGCTTCACGCTGTTCGAACTGACCCCGGATGGCGCGCGGGTACGCGTGCAGACTGACAACACCGACCAACCCTTCGACATCAACGAAGGCAGCAAGCTGGAGCTGGGCTCCACCGCCAAGTTGCGGGTGCTCACCACCTACCTGCAAATCATCGCCGAGTTGCATGAACGCCTCGGCGCGCTCAACGCCAGCGCCTTGAATAAAGTCGCGGTCGATGATCAGGACCGGCTGAGCCGCTGGGCCGTCGATTACCTGCGGCAGAACACCGACCGCTCCTTGGAAAAGATGCTTGGCGCCGCGCTCGACCGCACGTATTCGGCCAGCCCCGGCGAGGCCTTTTTCACCGGCGGTGGCGTACATCGTTTCCATAACTTTCGCCGCCAGGACGACGGTCGCAACCCGACCCTGCGCGACGCCTTGCGCGAATCGATCAACCTGCCGTTCATTCGCCTGATGCGCGATCTGGTGCGTTACAGCACGTACGGCGGCGCCAGCAACAGCGCGCAGTTGCTCAAGGACGACAATGACCCACGGCGCCAGGAATACCTGGCCAGGTTCGCCGACCGCGAAGGCACGGCATTCCTGCAGAAGTTCTGGAAGAAGTACCGCAAGAAGGACACCCAGGCGCGCCTCGACACCTTTCTCGACAGCCTCCGCCCGACGCCGATTCGCCTCGCGGCGGTGCACCGTTACTTGCTGCCTGACGCCAGCCAGGAGAGCTTCGACCGCTTCGTACGCTCGCACCTGACGACGGAAAAAATCACCGACGCACGCTTGCAGAAACTCTACGCCAGCTACGGTCCGGGGGCTTATGACTTACCGGACCAGGGCTACATCGCCAAGGTCCACCCGCTGGACCTGTGGCTGCTGGGCTACCTGCTCAACCACCCCGAGGCGACCTGGAGCGAGATCGTCAAGGCCAGCGAATTCGAGCGTCAGGAGGTCTACAGCTGGCTGTTCAAGAGCCGTCACCAGCGCGCGCGCGACACGCGCATCCGCACCATGCTGGAGGTCGAAGCGTTCCTGGATATTCATCAGCGCTGGCAGGCGGTGGGCTACCCTTTCGATCACCTGGTACCGTCACTGGCCACCGCGATCGGCAGCTCCGGCGACCGCCCGGCGGCTCTGGCGGAATTGATGGGCATCATCCTCAACGACGCGTGCGCGCAAAGTGCTGCGCGTCGACAGCTTGCACTTTGCCGTCGACACGCCTTACGAAACCCACCTGGTCAGCGACCCCGCCGCCGGCAAGCGGGTGATGCCGGCCGAAGTCGCCCAGGCCTTGCGCGGCGCCCTCTCACAAGTGGTAGACGCCGGTACTGCAAAACGCGTGGCCGGCAGTTTCCAACTGGCCGACGGCGCGCCGCTGGCCATGGGCGGCAAGACCGGCACCGGCGACAACCGCATCGAGGCCATCGGCGCGGGCGGACGCGTGTTGAGTTCCAAATCACTGAACCGCACCGCGACCTTTGTGTTTTACCTGGGCGAGCATCATTTCGGCACCCTCACGGCCTACGTGCCGGGGCGCTCGGCGGAGCACTTCACGTTCACCTCGGCCCTGCCGGTGCAAGTGCTCAAGGGCATGGCGCCGATCCTGATGCCGTACTTGCAGCCGGGCAGCCGCACCCTGTGCCTCTGATGCCCGGCCAACCGATCATTGCGCAGGCCGCCTCGGGTCATCTGCACTAGACAGTTACCTCTCGCTCACCTGTCACGCTGCCTAGGCTGGTGCCCTTGTCTACCACGCAAGGTCACCACCATGTCCAACGGCCCCCATTACCCTCTGATCCAGCGCAGCCTGCCCGACTGGCTGCGTGACACACCCTGGCCCAGGGCACGAGCGCTGAGCCGCACGCCGCTGACCCGGCTGCCCGAGTTCATCGGCGCAACTGAACACGCCCCGCTCAAAGACGCCAATGCGCGGGCCTGGGCCAGCCAAAACAGGGTCGATGAGCGTCTCGAGGCGCTGCAAGACCTGCGCGCCTTTGCCCGGCCGCTGCTGACCCAGGCCATCCAGGCGCGTTACGGCCTGGATCTTGATGTCGACGCCGTGCACCTGTTCCTGCACACCGAACGCGGGCTTGTGCTCAAAGGCACCCGCAGCCACACGGTGTCACTGCTGGGCGCCGCGCTGCACAACTTTGGCCGCCATCAACAGCACACCCACAGCTCCAGCTACATCAGCCAACCGGATGCGCGCGGGCATTTCACGATCTTGCCGCTGAAGTCACGCATGAGCATCGAGCAATTCGCCCAACTGTGCCGCGAACTGGACCTGGGCGCCCGCTACCAAACGCAGTTGCAACACCACCTGTTGCCCGCCGACCCGGTCGCCCGGCAAGCCCTGCAAAGCGAGGTGATCACCAGCCAGCAAGCCGCCCTGGACCGCGCCGCACACCTGGCACTGCTCAAGCAGGACATTGACGCGCCAACCTTCGCCCTGGTGCAACTGATTGTTCAGGGCAAACCCACGGTAATGCAATGCTACCGGCTCAGTCTGCGCGGCACCTGGTTGACCGGCATCCTGCTGGTCGCGGCGAACCTGGAGAGCGCCCGCGCGCCCGTACCGATCCTGGCGTATATCCCCAACGATCCCCAGGGTGCGCTCAAGCACTATGCCAACAGCCACGCGTTCATGAACGCGCTGAATGAAAAACTGCGCGATCCCGACTACCCGCTTTTTTTCAGCCAGTTCGTCGACCAATCCCAACGCGGGCATTTTTTCAGCGCCCAAACAGTGCCTGGCACCTTTGCGGCAGAACGTATCGACGCCGACCTCTGGCCGTACCTGTACCAACGCAGCCTGGATAAAATCCTCAACGACGCCCAGGAACTGGCGGTGCCTACGCAGTTGGCCGACAAGCGCGAATTCTGGGCCTGGTGGGACAATTTCAGCCGTATCGTGACGGGGATCTTCGACGCCGCGCTGTTCGTGGTCACACCGTTCGTGCCGTTGCTCGGTGAACTGACCCTGGCCTATACCGCTTACCAATTGCTCGATGAGGTAGTCGAGGGTGTGCTCGACCTGGCGCAGGGCCATGCGCTGGAGGCGGCGCGACACCTGGTCGAGGTGGTGGAAACCGTGGTGCAACTGGGTGCGTTCGGCGTGGGCGGGCAACTGGCTCGCTCGGCGTTTGTGGACCAACTCAAGGCCGTCGAGGTGAATGGCCGCACCCGTTTGTGGAACCCCGACCCAAGGCCCTACCGCCAACCGGACGTGAAGCTGGCGCAAGACGCCAGCGCCGATGAGCGCGGCCTCTACCCCCACGAAGGGCAAACGCTATTGCCCGTCGATGAGCATTATTACGCGGTACAGCACGACCCGGCAGACGGCAGCTATCGCCTCCGCCATCCCAGTCGCGCCGACGCCTACGCTCCGCCGCTGACCTACAACGACACCCCGCGCGCCTGGAGCAATCGCCAACTGGCGCGCAGCCTGGGTGACTTCAGCGAACCCCAGGCGGAGCAGATCCTGGCCACCAGCGGCATCGACCATGGCGTGCTGCGTGCCGCCAGGGCCGACAACACCACACCGGCGCTGCTGGCGCACAGCGTCAAACGTTTTACGCTCAATCAACAGGCGCATCAGTTGCCCAAACGCCTGCGCGCCGGCCAGGCGATCGACGATGACACTTACTGGAGCCCGCACATGGCCCGCGAGCTCTCGGGCTGGCCGGCAACCGCGCGATCGATGTGTATGAAACGTCCGACCTGAACGGCGAATGCCTGCGCTATGGCGAGGCCGACGCCGAGCACGTGCTGAAGATCAGTCGCCAGGAGTTGAACCTGGGCGCGTTACCGGAGCGCCTGGCGAATTTTCTCGATGACACGCAGTTACACGACGTGCTCGGCGACATCGGCACGGACGATCCGGTCGAGGCCCTGCGCAATCGCCTCGCCGACAACCTTGCCGAGCGTCATTCGGCCGTGTTCGATTACCTTTACCGGCACAGCGAAGAAGGGCTGGACGCGGCCGCCTTATGCGTGCGCCAGGCGGTGGGGGATCTGCCAAAAACCTTGGCGCGGGAAGTCATCGCCCAGGCCCGACCCGCCGAGCTCGCACATATCCAGCAGCATGTGCCGCTGCGCCTGCGTAACCTGGCGCGCGAGCTGCAACTGCAGGCCCGCGGCGTCCATGGGGTCGAGGGGTTCTTCGAGCCGTCGCGGTTGAACGCCGACGGCGAACAGATGGCCCTCAACCTCCTGCGCCTGCACAACGATGCCTTGCATGACACGCGCCTGGAGGTTCGTCTGCAAAGCCCGACGGGCCCGTTACGCGCCTCGGCAGGTGCGGCCGACGCCCGCAGGGTCCGTGTGCTGGTCAGGCACAACGAGGCCGAGCACGTCATTCATGATGGCCAACACGGCGTATTGCTGCGCGACGGCGCATTTTTCGACGCCATCCTGCAAGCCCTGCCCCCCGACCGTCAGGCCGCGCTGGGTTTTAGCCCTGGCCAGAGCGCAGGCTTCAGGACTTGGATGATTGATAACGTCAAAGCCCCCGAACAACGACGCGTGCTGCTCGACAGCCCCGGCATTGGCCCCGAACCCACACCGGATGCGCAGGTGCTCACGCAAAAGCCCATGCACCGCGTACAACAATGGTGTTCGGCGCTGTTTGCGCCGACCCTTGAACAGCGGGTCAAGGCGCTCTATCCCTCTGCGGAACAGGCCGATATCGCTGCTTTTCTGCCCAGCCTTGAGGACCCCATCAACCTGCAGAATTTTGAAGCCCGTGAAGCGGAAAAACTCGAATTGCAAACCGAGTTGAACGACTGGATAAACCTCGCGCCCCCCGGTGAGGCACCGAACCTGGACGCGGTGCGCAGGAACCTGGCGCGCTCATTGATCGACGCCTGGGAACTCAACTTCAAACCCAACCCCCATGGCATCGCCCTGACCCATAACGGGCCGCCCTTGGGGGGCCTGCTGGGTAACCTTCGGCTCAAGGCCAGCTTCGCGCATGTGCAGCACCTGGGGCTGGTCGAGGCCGGCTTGCTGGACAGCGATATGACATTCCTGGAGAACTTTCCGCGGCTGGTCAGCCTCGACTTGCGAGGCAATGGGTTGACACGCCTGCCGCAGCCCGTGACCCGAATGATCGGCCTGCGCGAACTGGCGCTGGATAACAATCCGGTGCAATGGGAGGCGGCAAGCCTGGCGCAGTTCAGGCACCTGCCCTGGCTGCAGCATTTGTCGCTGGGCGGCAACCGCCTGCTGACGGTCGCGCCGGACATCAGCGGCATGCCGTTCCTGCGTAGGCTGTCGCTGCGCGGCACCGGCATCAGCGACTGGCCCGAGGGCCTCTTTGCGCGACAACGACCGGCGCACTTCGAACTCGATCTGCAAAACACACTGATCGATCAGGTGCCGCAGTTTTTGCCCTGGCAATCGGCAGCCGAGCTGGTGGCACGCACCCGCCTCGACCGCAACCGACTGAGCGCGCAGGCCGAGCGCACAGTGGTCAGCTATCGCATGGGCCGCCGGCCTTGATCCCTACCGCACGTATCCAGCACGCGGCGACGCCGGTTTCTGGCTGGCGCTTGAACGGGCCGAGCATAAGCCCTGGCTCCAAGAGCTGTGGGACGAAGTGGAAGCGGAACAGGGCTCGCAAGGTTTTTTTGAAGTGCTTAAGAGCCTTGAGTTGCCGGAAGTGTTCGAAGACCCGCGCGACCAACTGCGCTACGAGCGCAGCCGCCACGAACTGGTGAGCAAGGTGTGGCAGTTGCTGATCGCCATGCACGGCGATGAAGCGCTGCGCACGCGGATGTTTCTGATGGCCAGCAACCCGGTGACCTGCGCCGACGCAGGCTTGCATGTGTTCAACGCGCTGGGCGTGGAGTTCCAGCTCAATGACATCCTGCGCAACCTCGGCGGCGCCGAACAGGAACGCCAACTGGCGCAGTTGGCCAGGGGCAAGGCGCGGCTGGAACGGCTTAACCAGGTGGCGCAAGCCGATATCCGCCAGCGCATCGCGCCCGTGGACGAAGGCGGCCAGGGCCTGCGCTTCAGCACCCAGGTGGTCGACGGCGAGCCGGGCGCGGTCGATGAAGTCGAGGTGTACCTGGCGTATCAAAGCGCGCTTAAACAGCGCTTGGCATTGCCCTGGGTTTCGGAACATATGACCTATCGCGCCACGGCCCAGGTAAGCCCGGCCATGCTCGATGCGGCTCACGAAAGCGTGCTGGCCCTGGAGGCCGGCGATGGCCTGGTGGATGGCATGCTCGCGCAACCCTTCTGGGACAGCTACTTGCGCACCGCCCATGCCGAGGCGTTCCAGGCCAGTGCCGAGCGGGCCAATCAAGTGCTGGAGCCGCTGGACGATCTGATGTTTGCGCAAAAAGCCTGGGCCGCCGCCACCGAGCGCAGCGACGAAGCCAAGCAGGCATTGCTGAGCCTGGCCGACGCGCTGAACGTCCCCCATGAAGACGTGCTGACCGGTGCGCCGATGACGCCGCAGACCTACGAACGGATCCTGGCCGGTTCATACGCCAGCGACCAGGACCTGGCCCGGCGCCTGACGCGTGAGGCGTTGGCGCGGCTGGAAGGACAAGCGCCACCGGATGCCGTTTGAACCTGTGGGAACGGGCTTGCCCGCGACAGCCCTAGACATTTTCAAAGGACAGCGAGCTTCCCTGTGGGAGCGGGCT
>JAFHKH010000190.1 GCA_016937595.1 Pseudomonas cedrina subsp. fulgida
GGGTTTCTACAGCCCGGACCAGATCCTGCAGGACGCGCGGCGCCATCGCTTGCAGGTCCGTGCGGTGGACGTGCAGGCCAGCGACTGGGATTGCAGCCTGGAGCCCATCGATGGCGCGCAGCCGGCGATTCGCATGGGCCTGCGCATGATCTCGGGGTTTCGCGAAGAAGATGGGCGGCGCATCGAAGCCGCGCGCAGCGTCGCGCATTCAGCGACATGCCGACCTGGACCAGCCGCGCCGGGCTGGATGCACGCGCCCAGGCGTTGCTGGCGGACGCCGGCGCCTGCGCGCCCTGGCCGGCAACCGGCACACGGCCCGCTGGGAAGTGGCGGGCGTGCACACACAACTCGGGCTGTTTGCCGGCCTGCCCAGCCCGCAGGAAGCGGTGGTGGCGTTACCGGCACCGACGGTCGGCGAGGACCTGCACGCCGACTACGCCATGGTCGGCACGACCCTTGGCCCGCATCCGTTGGCGTTGCTGCGCGCTGAACTGCGCAAGCGGCGCTGTCGCAGTTCGCAGGAACTGATGGGGGTCGAGCACGGACGCAATGTCAGCGTCGCTGGGCTGGTCACCGGTCGGCAGCGCCCTGGCACCGCCAGTGGGGTGACCTTCGTGACCCTGGAAGATGAATTCGGCAACCTCAACGTGGTGGTCTGGCGCGACCTGGCCGAACGGCAACGCCAGGCCCTGGTGGGGTCGCGCCTGTTGAAAGTGGACGGGCGTTGGGAGGCCGTGGGCGAGGTGCGGCACCTGATTGCCGGGCGCCTTACCGACCTGACGCCGTTGTTGGAAGGCATCACTGTGCGCAGTCGGGATTTTCACTGAGGCAGCCAAAGCCCGCCTGAAAAGTGCGGCCGCACCTTAAAAAGGGATATGGGTGGTCGACAACACCTGGCGCAAGCCCATGAACGAACGAATCTGGCGAACCCCAGGCAGGTAAAGCAGTTGTTCCGCGTGGAGCCGGTTGAAACTGTTGCTGTCCTTGGTGCGTAGCAACATGAAATAGTCAAACTCTCCCGTCACCACATGGCATTCCATGCAGCCGGATACTTTCTGTGCGGCCGCCTCGAATGCGGCGAAAGACTCCGGTGTGGAGCGGTCCAGCACGACACCGATCAAGACCACCATCCCCGCATCCAGCGCTTCATTGTCCAGCAACGCGACGATGTCCTTGATCAGGCCGACCTGCTTGAGCCGCTCGACGCGCCTGAGGCAGGCCGGGGCGCTCAATTTCACCTTTTCCGCAAGCGCCACATTGGAGAGGGAAGCATCTCGCTGCAGGAGCTTGAGAATGGCGCGGTCGGTTCGATCCAGTGGCTGCGGCATCGGGGCTGTATCGCCTGTCTTCTTGTGGGTGTTTGTTGCTTTCATATGGATTTCTACGCAACTAAAGTGTGTTTTATAGAATTATCGATAAATTATGGTTCGTTAAATGACGAAAACTTGCAACACATAATTTCTGATTTTTTCTTAAGATTGAACTCATCGGAGCCCATCCTCAAAGCGCCCGCAATGCGGCCTTTGGTTGTCGGTCTGGCGCTTGGATATTCAATCATCAAGGAGCACCGTCATGAACCTGAGTCGTTTTAAGCGTTATCCGTTGACCTTCGGTCCATCTCCCATCACGCCCTTGAAGCGCCTCAGCGAACACCTGGGTGGCAAGGTCGAGCTGTATGCCAAGCGTGAAGACTGCAACAGTGGCCTGGCTTTTGGCGGGAACAAGACACGCAAGCTCGAATACCTCATACCCGAAGCGCTCGAGCAAGGCTGCGATACGCTGGTCTCCATTGGCGGCATCCAGTCGAACCAGACCCGTCAGGTCGCGGCAGTCGCGGCCCACTTGGGCATGAAATGCGTGCTGGTCCAGGAAAACTGGGTGAACTATTCCGACGCCGTGTATGACCGCGTTGGCAACATCGAGATGTCGCGGATCATGGGCGCCGACGTGCGGCTTGACGCAGCCGGCTTCGACATTGGCATTCGGCCAAGTTGGGAAAAAGCCATGAGCGACGTGGTGGAGCAGGGCGGCAAACCGTTTCCGATTCCGGCGGGCTGTTCCGAGCACCCCTACGGCGGCCTCGGTTTCGTCGGCTTTGCCGAAGAAGTGCGGCAGCAGGAAAAAGAACTGGGCTTTACGTTCGACTACATCGTGGTCTGCTCGGTGACCGGCAGCACGCAGGCAGGCATGGTGGTCGGTTTCGCGGCTGACGGTCGCTCGAAGCAGGTGATTGGTATCGATGCTTCGGCCAAGCCGGAACAGACCAAGGCCCAGATCCTGCGCATCGCCCGGCACACCGCTGAGCTGGTGGAGTTGGGGCGCGAGATTACGGAGGAGGATGTGGTGCTCGATACCCGTTTCGCCTACCCGGAATATGGCTTGCCCAACGAAGGCACCCTGGAAGCCATCCGCCTGTGCGGCCGCCTTGAAGGGGTGCTGACGGACCCGGTGTATGAAGGCAAATCGATGCACGGCATGATTGAAATGGTGCGTCGTGGCGAATTCCCCGAAGGGTCCAAAGTGCTCTACGCCCACTTGGGTGGCGTACCGGCACTGAACGCCTACAGCTTTCTGTTCCGCAACGGCTGATGTAGCGAGCGGGCTTGTGCCAATGCCAGTGTAGGAGCGAGCTTGCTCGCGAAGAACTCACAGGCGCCGCGTTCACTCAGGAAATGCGCGTTATCGTTAAGGTTTTTCGCGAGCAAGCTCGCTCCTACGATAGATATCATCCACCCAGCGCGGGCAAGGGGTTACCACCATGCATGGGATATCGCAGTCTGCAATCTGGGTAAAAGAGCCACTGGCGGAAACCGGGGTTGTCATCGTGACCAGCGCCGCGTTGCCCGCCGCCATGATTGATGCCTTGCACCGGGAGATCGACGACTGGGACCAGGTAGCCTATCTGGTGGTCGAGCAAGCCGAGGCGTTGATGCTCGACTGGCTGCAATTCGGGGCCAGCCCCACGGGGCCTGGCACCTGCAGGGCAGGCCAACTGCTGCGTGGCGTATCCAAAGGCTGCTTGCTATTGGATGTCGAAGCCGGCCCGGTCCCCGCTTTGACCTGGCTGGGCTCCGTCTGCGGTCATCCCTTGCGTGTGTTCTCGCTGGGAGACGCCATCTCCCAGGCCGCGAGCAATCAACAGGTGGAAGCGATCTTATCGGTGACGCGCACGCTGGTTAAAGGCGTGTTGCAGGACCGTTGTTTCAGCTAGCAAGCGTTTTTACAGGAGATGCCCGTGACCTCGTCCAATCGTCATGCCCAATGGCCGGGCCAGACCCCCGAAGATGCTCAAGAGATGGCGGAGTGGCGTGACGCCTTGCTGTCGGTGATCGCCCATGGCGGCACCGCTCAGGCCAAACAGATCCTCGACATGCTGGTGAATGTGGCAAGCGCCTCGGGCATCGGCTGGCAGCCCAGCCATGGCACGCCCTACATCAATACCATCAGTGTCGAGCACCAACCGGTCTTTCCCGGGGACCTGGCCACCGAAGAGCGGCTGGCCTCGATCATGCGCTGGAACGCGTTGGCCATGGTGGCCAGGGCCAACCACGCCTATGGCGAATTGGGCGGCCATATCGCCAGTTATGCCAGCGCGGCGGATTTGTTCGAAGTGGGCTTCAATCATTTTTTCAAGGCGCGCACCGACAGTTTCGGCGGCGACCTGGTGTTCTATCAGCCGCACTCGGCGCCTGGGGTGTATGCGCGGGCGTTTCTTGAAGGACGCCTGGCAGAAAAGGACCTGCTGCACTACCGGCAAGAGATCGGCGCGCGTGCCCAGGGGGCCCGGGGCTTGTCGAGTTACCCGCATCCCTGGTTGATGCCGGACTTCTGGCAGTTCCCGACGGGCTCGATGGGCATTGGTCCGATCAGCTCGATCTACCAGGCGCGCTTCATGCGCTATCTGCAGCATCGGGGCCTGCAGGACAATGCCGGGCGCACCGTGTGGGGCGTGTTTGGCGACGGCGAAATGGATGAGCCGGAAAGCATGTCGGCCCTGACGGTGGCGGCCCGGGAAGGCCTGGATAATCTGGTCTGGGTGGTCAATTGCAACCTGCAACGGCTGGACGGGCCGGTGCGTGGCAATGGTCGCATCATTGATGAGCTGGAGGCATTGTTTGGCGGTGCCGGATGGAACGTGATCAAACTGGTCTGGGGTTCCGACTGGGACGGTTTGTTTGCGCGCGATACAGAGGGGGCGCTGGTCAAGGCCTTGTCCACCACCGTCGACGGCAGTTCCAGACGTTCGCGGCAAAAGACGGGCGCTTCAACCGTGAACATTTCTTCGGCCAGAACGAGGCCCTGGCGCAGTTGGCCCACGGCCTGAGCGACGAGCAGATCGACCGCCTGAAGCGCGGCGGTCACGACATGGTGAAAATCTTCGCGGCCTATGCAAGCGCCCGGCTCGAAGGCAAGAAACCCACGGTAATCCTGGCGCAAACCAAGAAAGGCTTCGGCATGGGCGATGCCGGGCAAGGCAGAATGACCGTGCACCAGCAGAAGAAGCTCGACCGCGAGGCGCTGATCGCGTTCCGCGACCGCTTCAACCTGCCCTTGACCGATGAACAGGCCGCCTCGCTGAGTTTCTTCAAGCCCGCGCAAGACAGTGCTGAAATGCGCTACCTGCATGAGCGCCGCCGCGCATTGGGCGGCTACATGCCCTCGCGGTCTTCGGCTGGCGAATCACTGGCGGTGCCTGACATCGGCAGCTATGGCGGGTTTGCCGTTAACGCCGAAGGCAAGGAAATGTCCACCACCATGGCGTTCGTGCGGATGCTCAGCGGTCTGCTGCGCGATAAGCAATTGGGCCCGCGCATCGTGCCGATCGTGGCGGATGAAGCGCGGACGTTCGGCATGGCCAGCCTGTTCAAGCAGATCGGTATCTACTCCAGCGTGGGCCAGCGTTATGAGCCGGAAGACATCGGTTCGATCCTGAGCTATCGAGAAGCGCTGGACGGCCAGATTCTCGAAGAAGGCATCAGCGAAGCCGGGGCGATCAGTTCCTGGGTCGCGGCGGCGACCAGTTATTCGGTGCATGGTTTGCCGATGCTGCCGTTCTACATTTATTACTCGATGTTCGGCTTCCAGCGCATCGGCGACCTGATCTGGGCGGCGGCGGATCAACGCGCCCGTGGCTTTCTGCTCGGGGCCACCGCCGGGCGCACGACACTGGGCGGCGAAGGCCTGCAGCACCAGGACGGCAATAGCCACCTGATGGCGGCAATGGTGCCCAATTGCCGTGCCTACGATCCGGCCTTTGCCGGCGAATTCGCGGTGATCCTGGACCATGGCATGCGCCAGATGCTGGAGCGTCAGGTGGACGAGTTTTATTACGTCACCTTGATGAACGAAAACTACCCGCAGCCGAGCCTTCCCGCAGGCGTCGAACAGGCGATTATCAAGGGCATGTACCTGTTTGCCCGGCATGAAACCGCAGCGGCGCGCGGCAGTGTGCAGCTGCTGGGTTCCGGTGCGATCCTGCGCGAAGTGATTGCCGCCGCCGAGTTGCTGGCCAGCGATTGGGGGGTCGACAGCCAGGTGTGGAGCGTGACCAGCTTCACCGAATTGGCACGAGAGGCACGTGCAGTGGAACGCTGGAATCGACTGCATCCCGAGCAACCTGCGCGCCGCAGTCATGTCCAGGCGTCGCTCAACCAGGTTGCCCCGATCATCGCCTGCACCGACTACGTGCGCGCCTTGCCGCAGTTGATCGCCAGTTATCTCGATGCGCGCTACACCGTACTCGGCACCGACGGCTTTGGCCGCAGCGATACGCGCAGCCAGTTGCGCGGCTTTTTCGAAGTGGACCGCCACCAGATCGTCCTGAGCGCACTGACTGCCCTGGTGCACGAAGGGCACCTGGAGGCCAATGTGTGTGTACACGCCATTGAACGCTACGCGATTGACGTTGATGCGGTGGCGCCTTGGGACGCTTGAGTCCGGCTGATCAACAGCTATCGCCGACGGACAGAATGGTCGCCACCAACGCCAGGGCGCGTGGCACCAGCGTGTCCAGCTCCAGGTATTCAAGGTCGGTATGCACTTTGCCCCCCACTGGCCCGAGCCCACACAGGGTGGGAATGCCCAGGCTGGCGGTGAACCCGGAGTCGGCGCACCCGCCGGTGAATTCGCCTTCGACGCTGAAACCCAGTGCCCGTGCGTTCTGTTGGTAGAGCTGCAGCAGGCGTTCGCTGTGACGCGCTTCCATCGGCAGAAAAGTGGTCGCTTCCTTGAGCACGGCGCGGGTGCCGACCAGCTCTTCTTCGGCGACGATGGCCTGGATCTGCGTAAAAAGACGATCCCAGTGCCTGAGTTCGATAAAGCGCACATCCAGCCGGGCGCTGGCGCCCGGCGCGACGGTGTTGCTGGAGGTGCCGCCGGCAATCAGCCCGACATTGGTGGTGATGCCTGCCGCGTAATCGGTCAAGGCATGCAGCTTGACGACCTTGCGCGCCAGGGCTTCGATG
>JAFHKH010000191.1 GCA_016937595.1 Pseudomonas cedrina subsp. fulgida
GCGGCACTGGATGCCGAACGTTATCTCGACGGCTTGCAGAACGCTTCGTTCTGACCCTGTTGAACTGAAAAAAAGGCTGAAATAGACGTGCTCGCGAAGCGATCTCCTTGATCGCCTCGCGAATTGACTTGCCCTTAAGTCTACGTCACGTCAGCCATACAACGACCTGCTGCTCAGTTCCCTCTATAAACACCAAAGCCTCAACCTGACAGGCTTCGATCAAGTCTTGGCGAACGCCTTTTAGCATTTCAAGCTTCTCAGGCCTGTCAACCAGTTCAACACGTGCTACCGAAGCCTTCATGGATTGGCGGGCGTCAGACTTTGCTTTGCGAATCGCAGATAGCACGGCACTGACACTCAGCAATAAGCTTTCAATAGACGCGTCAGGAGAAGCATCTCCTTGCGGCCAAGATGCATTGTGCACTGAGCCGCAGTTCCACGACTGCCAGACTTCTTCACACACAAATGGCAGAAATGGCGCAAACAGTCGCTGCTGCACGCTCAGTGCCTGTGCAAAGGCATTACGGGCCGAATGGCCTTCTGGTCGATAGGCGCGACGTTTGACCAATTCGACATAGTCATCGCAAAACCACCAGAAGAACCCCTCGATACGCGACAGCGCCACGCTATAGTCGTACGCCTCCAGCGCGAACGTAGCGTCCTGGACTATACCGTCCAAGCGTTTAAGCATGGCCTGATCCAGCGGTTGGTCGATATCCCCGTTGTCATCTTTTGCAAAGCCTTGAACCAACCTTGATAGATTGAACAGCTTGACGGCTAAACGGCGGCCGATCTTCATCTGCTGTTCTTCAAAGGCTGTATCACTGCCGAGCCGCGCTGAGGCTGCCCAGTAGCGCACACCGTCACTTCCATACTGGTCGAGCAAGGCTTGAGGGGTTACCACGTTACCCTTGGATTTAGACATTTTCTTACGGTCCGGATCAAGGATCCACCCAGAGAGCGCGACATTACGCCAGGGCACGCAACCGTGTTCAAAATGGCTGCGCACCAGGGTCGAGAACAGCCAAGTGCGGATTATGTCGTGACCTTGGGGTCTGAGATCCATGGGGTATATTTTGGCGAACAACACGTCGTCCTCGCCCCAGCCTCCGGCGATTTGAGGCGTCAGCGAGCTGGTGGCCCACGTATCCATGATGTCCTGTTCGCCGACGAAACCATTCGGTTGCCCACGTTGCTCTGGTCGATACCCTGCCGGAGTATCCAGCTCGGATCAACTGGCAGGTTTTCCTCGCAGGCAATAATAGGCGTGCTGTAGTCAGCTTCGCCTTGTGCATCCAGGCCATACCAGAACGGAATCGGCACGCCGAACGTGCGCTGACGACTGATGAGCCAATCACCATTCAAACCACTTACCCAATGCTCGTAACGCCTGAGCATGTGCGGCGGATGCCAGTCCAACGTCTGGCCAGAGACAAGCAATACGTCCCGCAGGCTCGCGTCGCGTCCGCCGTTACGCAAGTACCATTGCCGAGTGGCGAGAATTTCCAACGGCCGGTCCCCTTTCTCGAAAAACTTTACCGTGTGTTGAATCGGTCGGGGTTCATCTTGCATGGCGCCGCAGTCGCGCAACATCGACACGAGCTGTGTACGAACCTGGGACAAATTTCGGCCAGCCAAGCCTGCATAGGCCTGTTGGCTGCGGGGTGTCGTCAACCAGGAGGGCGTTTCAAGCAACAGGCGCCCGTCTTTTCCCAGTATCGACCGCGT
The DNA here is from genome assembly GCA_016937595.1 of Pseudomonas cedrina subsp. fulgida. Taxonomy (GTDB): domain Bacteria; phylum Pseudomonadota; class Gammaproteobacteria; order Pseudomonadales; family Pseudomonadaceae; genus Aquipseudomonas; species Aquipseudomonas fulgida. The sequence goes on from JAFHKH010000191.1 coordinate 1,729, forward strand.
TGGCAACTGCAACTCCCGCCACCAAATCACATCGGTAAGATCGCCAAAGGTACAGACCATCACCAATCCGGTGCCCTTGTCGGGATCACCCAAAGGGTGTGCTAGCAGCGGTACGTCCACGTCGAAAATCGGCGAGCGCACAGATTGTCCGAACCGCGCCTGATAACGAACGTCGTCCGGGTGAGCCACCAGCGCCACGCATGCCATCAGTAGCTCAGGCCGAGTGGTAGCAACCCTCAATGCGGCGCCATCAGCCGTCTCAAAGCTGAGTTCGTGATACGCACCAGCGATCTCGCGCTCTTCAAGCTCAGCTTGAGCCACGGCTGTCTGGAACGTTACATCCCACAGGCAGGGAGCTTGTTGGCTATAAAGTTCGCCACGCTGATAGTTGCGAAGCAAAGCGCGCTGACTCGCTCGTTGGGAGCGCTCATCAATGGTGGCATATGAAAGGCTCCAATCAACGGACAAGCCCAGTTGCACGAAGAGTGCACGGAACGCTTGCTCATCGATGGCCGTCAGTTCGTGGCACAACTCGATGAAGTTGCGCCTGCTGATGACAGTAAAGTCACCGCGCTTTAATGGAATGGGCTCAGGAGGCCTGAAATCAGGCTGATAAGCTGCCAGCGAGTCACAACGTACGCCATAGAAATTCTCGACCCTGCGTTCGGTCGGCAAGCCGTTGTCGTCCCATCCCATGGGGTAGAACACAGCCTTACCTCGCATGCGCTGGAATCGAGCGATGATATCGGTGTGGGTGTAGCTGAAGACATGACCGACATGCAAGGAGCCTGAGGCCGTCGGCGGGGGCGTATCGATGGAGAACACAGCGTCGCGTTGGGCTGTATGGTCAAAGGCGTACGTGCCTTCGAGCTGCCAACGTTGAGACCAGCGTGCTTCAAGGTTTTCGAACGAGGGGGTGACAGTTTGATCGTTTAGAACTTCATCACGTTTAACGGTGACATAGCATCCTCCTGTTAATATTAAAGGGCACAACAGTGAGTGTGTGCCGAGGAAAATTTATATTGAATCGCCTTTGAAAAGTAAACCCCTTAATCAACATTAAACCATCGTAGCTCAATGAACTGACGGCTCGTCCAAGAGGGTGCATTCAGATTTACATCACCTGCGCCGGCAGGGTTGGGTAGTGCTTGATACGGCACGGATAGTTCTTGCCGTCGCCTTTACAGATGCCATCCAGGTAGCGGTAATCAACGCGCACCACTTGCCCTTTTTTGGGCCAGGTACGGCGTGGAAGCACAGCCTGATAGTCCGACGTTTCCGGCGTAAACAGGATTGTCGCGCCTTGCTCCGGGCAGATGACAGTGGCGGTCTTTGCGCTGACGTTGAGGATTTCGGCCTGCAACTGTGGGTAGGGTTTTGTCACGGTATCGGTAATACGCAACTCCAGCCTGCAGATTTGCCACGATGAGGCCAGGGCGGGTAGGCAGAACATTGAGAGCATCACAGCGGACAATACGGAGTAGAGGGCCTGATTTTTCATTGTTGGCGTGGCTCTTCAATCAATGGGCAGGGGAGGTCCAGGTTCGTTTCTTCTGAGTAATGAGTCTTTGACGGCTGATTGTCAATCAGCCTCCCTTTAGAACAAGCGGTGCTCGCGGGCGTACTTCAGCAAGCGCGCGTTTGCGATTCGAACGTGCTGGGTCGTCCGAATGAGGCTATCAGGTACGCTTAAAATTTTGCCGTATATACAGGTGCTCGAATCCACCGCGTTTCTGATTTCTATAGGACGAATGACCGGGCTCCTGCTCGGTGGGAGGCTGTCCCGTTTCACTCGTCACCAGTGAGGCGCCATGTTCAAGCGCGGTCTTCAAGCGTGCCGCAATCAGTTGAGCCTGCAATCCACGCTTACGGTATGCACTCAACGTCAGGCAAACCCCAGTCCATGCAGTCGTCCCCCGGATGAACATCGCAGCCGCTGCAGCCGGTTCGTCACCAACGCTGGCGATGAAGCAGTGCCAACCCGGACGACCGACCAGCGAAGCGAACCAGTCCGCGCCTTCCGGTGGAAGTCCAAAGCCTGCCTGCACGGTAGTCCCGAATATCTTCGACAGACTTGAATCAGCCAAACGTATCGTCACGGCGGCGGGTAAGTCGATGGCGGGCGCTTGCGATAAGTGCGTGACGAACTTGGCCCACCCGGTGCCTGTCGGGCGAAAACCCAGTTGCTCGATCGCGGTCACATTCGAAGTTTCGCCCGCACTCGGGGCGACCTGAAACGCCCAGTCAGCATGGGCGTGTTTGTCCATCCATTGGCAAACCTCTGCGAGAACAGTCTGCGTCAGCGTGCCAGTGCTGCTTGCATTCATGACCCGATTGAACTCGGTGATTGGAAGGCCTCGGCTGGCCAGCAAGCCCATCGTGCCGATCCTTGTACTGGCTAATTCGAAAGCAGCGCGAACGTGGTCAGGTGCCGCTTCGAATAAATCGAGCCACGCTTCACGTTCCACGTTCTCGGCAGCCAATGAGACCTCGATGGGGTCTTGCGGTTGTTTAACAAGGCTCTCACTGTCTCTGCTCACTATCGCTTCCTCTGGGGGCCGGGGTAAACGTCATGCGCAGAAGGCTACACGGTTGGATTAAGGATTATTCAACCTGACTTTTTTTTAATGTTGTCCCGCTCTCTGCCCGGTGTTCTCGCTGTCTGAAGAACCCATCAGCTAGGGACAGGCGCGCCCAACATGCCGCACCGGACGAAATCTCGAGTGCGCGAAGGCTTGCGTCCCCACGCTCGGCCGTCACACGTTGTTAAGCGCGGAAAGAACCCACCCATTCTTTAATCGGGGGGAGCACGCGGTCTTGCCGACATTTCAATCGTCCCTGTGCCGACGCCTCGGTAACTGCTCACCCAGTGCCTATGTCTTAATTGACATTAATTATCATTGGCACCTACTATTCGTTTTTATCCAGCCGGTCGGTTTGTATAAGGATGTAATACGCCGTGAATGACATCGAGGATTCTCTGCTTGCGTTGCTGCAAGGGGATGCGCTTCAACTGACGGATCGCCTTCAGGCGCAGCCGCATACCGGGCCGAAAATCCTGTCATTTGCCCAGCAACGCCTGTGGTTTTTGCAACGCATGGACCCCCAGGCCACCGCGTATAACCTGTCGCGTGCCTTTTTGTTCACGGGCCGCCTGGACGCAACGGCATTGCGCAGTGCATTCAGCGCCTTGATCAAGCGTCATGCCGTGCTGCGCACGCGTTTCGTCGAGGTGGATGGCGAGCCTCGGCAAGAGGTGCTGGACACGGTGGCATTCTCGATCGTGGAGCATGAGGCCAGAGAGGTCCACAGCACTGCGCGACGCGAACACCTGAGCGCATTGCTCTCGATTGACGATCAGACGGCGTTTGATCTGGCCCAGGCGCCCCTGATGAACGTCGAGTGGGTACGTTACGACGATGCGTGCCACGGCCTGCTGCTCAAGATGCATCACATCATCAGCGATGCCTGGTCCAATCCGATCCTGGTGAAGGATTTGGCCACGGCTTACGCGCAAGCCCTCCATGAGGGCTGCGCGAGTTTGCCGGAACTGCCCGTGCAGTATGTGGATTACGCCATCTGGCAACGCCGTCGCCTGGACACCGCTGCCGTAAACGCGGACTTGAATTACTGGAAAGGGTATCTGGGCGCCTCGCTGCCGGTCCTGGAACTGCCCACGGATTTCCCTCGCCCAGTGCAGCAAAGTCAACGCGGACAACGCCTGCGCTTCCGGCTGGACGATCAACAGTGTGCCAGTCTTCACGCCGCGTGCGGCAGCGCAGGCATCACCCCCTTTGTCATGCTGTTGGCGGCCTGGCAAGTGTTGCTGGGACGTTGCAGTGGCCAACGCGAATTCGCCGTGGGCGTGCCCCATGGCGGGCGCGGCCGCGAGGAGCTTGACGAGCTGTTGGGTTTCTTCGTCAACACCCTGGTGTACCGCGTAGACCTGGATGCGTCACTCACCGGGCGCGAACTCTGTGAGCGTTTGCGCCGCGAATCGCTGTCCGCCCTGCAACACGCCGAGCTGCCGTTCGAGCTGCTGTTGGAGCATCTTGCGGTCGAGCGTGATGTCAGCCGTACACCGGTGTTTCAGGCACTGTTCAACCTGAGCAGCGGAGCGGCGGTCAATTTTACCTTGCCGGGCCTGCAGAGCGAGCGTGTGCTGCCCACCCAGGACAGCGCCAAATTCGACCTGACGCTGGACGTCGCGGTTCGTCCGGACGGCGTGTTCTGCGAAATCGAATACTGCCAGGACCTGTTCACCGCAGTGACAATCGAGGGATTTGCCAGCCGCTATCGGCTGCTGCTGGAGGGGTTGATCAGGCAACCTGAGCAGCCGGTCTGGCAACTGCCGATGCTCGATTGCGCCCAGCGTCTGCGGCAATTGCAGCAATGGAACCGTACCGAGCGCCCACTCCAGGCGTCCCATGACCTGCTGGCGATGTTTGAGCAGCAGGTGGCGGCCGGCCCAAGCGTTGTGCGCTGGTCAGTGGCGCGCAGCAACTGAGTTACGCGACACTCAACGCCCGTGCCAATCAACTCGGGCATTGGCTTAAGGCACAAGGCGTGGTACCTGATGCGCGCGTGGGTGTCTGCCTGGGGCGTGAAGCCGAGCTGCTGGTGGCCCTGCTGGCCATCCAGAAATGCGGCGCGGGCTATCTGCCCATCGACCCTGGGCAGCCCATGGCGCGCAATGCGACTATCCTCGAGCAAGCCCGTCCCCGTGTTGTGCTCACGCAAGAGGCCTGGCGCGACGTGGCGGGCGACACTGCACGCGTGGTCATCCTCGACGCGCTTGCCGATGAGCTTTCGCGACTGCCCGGCACTGACCTGGGCTTGACCCCACATCCTCAACAGTTGGCCTATACCCTCTACACCTCGGGCTCCACCGGGCAACCCAAGGGGGTCGATATCCCCCGGCAGGCATTTGCCAATTTCCTGATGGGCATCCAGGAACAGGTGCAAATCAACGCTTCGGATCGGTTATTGGCCGTGACCACGCTGGGCTTCGATATTGCCGGGCTGGAGTTGTTCCTGCCCCTCGCGCAGGGTGCAACTGTCGTGCTGGCCAGTAGTGAGGACAGCCTGAACCCCCGGGCATTGATCGAGGTGTTGGAGCGCCAGGCCATCAGCGTCATGCAGGCCACCCCGGCTACCTGGCAAATGCTTATCGAGCACGACTCTCCGGCCTGGAGTGGGTTGCGCGTGCTGTGTGGCGGGGAGGCACTCGGCGCCGAGCTGGCCGAACGGCTGCTGGCGCGCCAGGTCAAATTGCTCAATGTGTATGGGCCGACGGAAACCACCGTGTGGTCAGCGGCGTATGCCGTGGGCGAGGTGGACAGTGCGGTCATCCCCATCGGCCTGCCGCTGGCCAATAACCGTTTGTACGTGCTGGATGAGTTTCTCGAACCGCAGCCCGCGGGCGTTGCCGGGGATTTGTACATCGGTGGCAGCGGGGTCGCTCGCGGCTACGCCGATCGACCGGAACTCACCGCCGCCTCATTCATACCCAACCCATTCGTCCAGCCTGGTGCGCCGGGTGTGGAGGCGGGCAGCCGGCTCTACCGGACCGGTGATCGCGCGCGTTATCGAAGCAACGGTTGCCTTGAGTTTCTGGGGCGCAGCGACTTCCAGGTCAAACTTCGCGGCTTTCGCATTGAGCTGGGTGAGATCGAAGCCGCAGTGGCTGCGCTGCCGGGCGTTACACAGGTGGTGGTGGGATTGCGCACGGCACCCGGCGGGCAGGATGTGCTGGTGGCGTATGTGTGTCACACCGACACCGTTCTGGACCGGGCAGAAGCCCAGCGTGCACTGCGTGCGCGTCTACCGGCCTACATGGTGCCAGGCGCCTTTGTGTCACTGGCCGGCCTGCCGCTCAACGCTAACGGCAAGGTCGACCGCAAGGCGCTGCCGGAACCGGTCTGGAATGACGAGGAGGGCACCGGTGAGCTGTCGGGGCCGTGGCAAGTCGGGCTTGCCGACATCTGGAGGGACGTGCTGAACGTCTGGCCAATCGTCCCTGGCGCGGATGTGTTTCGCCTGGGCGCTCAATCATTGCAACTGGTCAGGATTCACGCGCGAATTCGCCAGCGGTTCGGTTGTGAAATCACCCTCGCGCGGTTGTTCGCCCACCCCGTGCTGAGTGAGATGGCGGCTTTGGTCGAGCAGGCCTGCGCTACGCCTGAGGTCGATGAGCTGGCCGAGATTGAAAAACTGTTGCGGGCGTTTGAGTAGCCTCGAGGAATTGGCATGACTTTGTTTTTATCACTGCTCAAACGCATCGTGCACTGCTGGGCATTGGCCTGTTGGCCAGCCTGGTCAGCGCGGCGGCCGGGATTGGCCTGCTCAATGAAATCAATCGCCTGATCGCCGCCACGGTCAGCATGGACCTTGCCCTGGCGGCGAAATTCGTCGGCTTGCTCGTGTTGCTGTTTGCGTGCGGTTTCGGTTCCCAGGCCTTGCTCACGGCCCTGGGCCATCGCGTGGTGTACGAATTGCGCCTGCAGATGGTCAAGCGCCTGCTGGATACCTCGATCGAACAGTTGGAAAAGATCGGCGAGGCCAGCTTGTATGCCACCCTGAGCAAGGATATCGAAAGCATCGGGCAAGCCTTCAATCGCTTGCCGTTCGTGTTTTACAACGGCGTGCTGATGGTCGGCGGCTGTGTGTACATGGCGTGGTTGTCCTGGCAGTTATTGTTGATTTGTGCGATTGGCCTGGGCCTGGGCACGTGGTTGGCCCATGGCTGGTTTGCAAAGATGCGTCACTTGATGAAGCGGGTCAGGGAGACCGATGACCGCCTGTATGCCGCTTACCAGGGCGCCATCGAAGGGCGATTCGAACTGGCACTCAATGCGCGTCGCAAAGAGCGTTTTTATGCCCTTGACCTGCAGCCCGCCGCCGAATATGCACGGCGCAATGAAGTGCACGCCGACCGCTACTGGACCTTGAGCCTGAACTGGACCGTGACCTTGATCCTTGCACTGGCTGGAGGCTTGTTCGCGGCGGGTACGTGGTTGGGGCTGGGCAATGGTGTCATCGCCGCGTTTGTGCTCGTGCTGATGTTCTTGCGCATGCCATTGAATGACTTGATCGGCAGCCTGCCGACCCTGGTGGCGGGCAATGTGTCGCTGGCCAAGATCCAGACCCTGGCCTTTGCCGATTACCGCAGCGAATTCTGCGCGGCTACCGGCCAGCCCGACGCGCAGGCGCCGATGCTGCAATTGCAGGCGCTGCGCTACGACTATCCGCATCTCGCCGACGACTATGGTTTCAGCCTTGGGCCGGTGAACCTGAGTATCGCCAGGGGCGAGATTTTGTTCATCGTCGGTGGCAACGGCAGCGGCAAGTCAACCTTGGCCAAATTGCTGACCGGGTTGTACGAGCCAAGCTCCGGCGTGCTGCGCCTGCAAGGGGTGCAAATCACCCCCGAACTGCGTGACTGGTACCGCGCGCATTTTTCCACCGTGTTCTCCACGTTCTACCTGTTCGAGCGCCTGGTCGGTCCAAGCGGTGACTTCGACAAGGGCCTCGCCCAGGCCTGGCTGGAGCGCCTGCGCATGGAACGCAAAGTCACCATTGATGAGCAGGGCGGGCTTTCCACCACACGCCTGTCGCAAGGCCAGCGCAAGCGCCTTGCCTTGCTGGTGGCGTTGGTCGAGGAGCGCCCGATCCTGCTGCTGGATGA
>JAFHKH010000192.1 GCA_016937595.1 Pseudomonas cedrina subsp. fulgida
CTGACACACTGCCTTCGCGAGCAAGCCCGCTCCCACACAAGCCCGTTCCCACATTTGGAACATCGATAGATTCGAACTAGCGCAAGGCGCGGCGCAGGACTTTACCCACGGTGGTCTTGGGCAATTCAGTGGTCCGAAACTCCACATACCGAGGCACCTTGTACCCCGTCAGGTACACCCGGCAATGGGCGAGGAGCTGTTCCTGGGTCAGGCTCGGGTCCTTGCGCACCACAATGATCTTCACCTTCTCACCCGTCACGCCGTCTTCCACGCCAATCGCCGCCACTTCGGCGACCCCTGGGTGCAACGCCACTACATCCTCGATTTCATTAGGGTACACGTTGAAACCCGAGACCAGGATCATGTCCTTCTTGCGGTCCACCAGGCGGATATAACCGCGCGCATCCATCACGCCGATATCCCCGGTCGACAACCACCCTTCGGCATCCAGCACCTCGGCGGTGGCTTCCGGGCGTTTCCAGTAACCCTGCATCACTTGCGGGCCACGCACTTGCAGTTCGCCCTGTTCGCCGATGTCGGCCAGCTCGCCGTCTTCGCGGATGAACCGCACCCAGGTCGACGGCAGCGGTACGCCGATGCTGCCGGTGAACTCCATCTCGCGCATGCGCGTGATGTCGATCGGGCTGATGCTCACCACCGGCGAGCATTCGGTGAGGCCATAGCCTTCAACGATCGGCAACCCGGTAACGTCCTTCCAACGCTTGGCCACCGCCGTGTGCGTGGCCATGCCGCCGGCGATCACCAGGCGCAGGTCGGAAAAGTCCCGCGCACGAAAATCCTTGTTCTCCAACAAACCGTTAAACAACGTGTTGACCCCGGCAATGCCGTTGAAGCGCTCCTTGCGCAGGATCATCTGCACCCGCTTCACGTCACGCGGGTTGGCGATCAGGATGTTGCGCCCGCCCAGGCACATGAACATCAGGCAGTTCACCGTCAGGGAAAAGATGTGGTACAGCGGCAGCAAGGTGACGTTGGTTTCCTGCTTGTCCTGGTCCAGTTGGTCACCGACCCAGGCCTTGGCCTGCAACAGGTTGGCGATGATATTGCGGTGGCTGAGCATCACACCCTTGGCATCGCCGGTGGTGCCGCCGGTGTATTGCAGGAAGGCCAGGTCGTCGCGGTGCAGGTCCACTGGAAAAGGGTTCAGCCCACTGCCCTGTTTCAGCGCCTGGTTGAAGCGCACCGCCCCCGGCAGGTTGAACGTCGGCACCTGCTTTTGCACCGTCCGCAGGATGAAGTTCATCGCCGCGCCCTTGAAGGTGCCCAACAAGTCGCCAATGGCCGCGATCACCACGCGCTTGACACTGCTGCCAGCGATGACTTTTTCCAGGGTGTGGGCGAAATTCTCGAAGATCACCACGGTTTGCGCGCCGCTGTCCTTGAGCAGGTGCTTGAGTTCGTGGGCGGTGTACAACGGGTTGACGTTGACCACCACCGCGCCGGCCAGGATCGTCCCCAGCAGGCAGATCGGGTACTGCAAGCAGTTGGGCATCATCAGCGCCACGCGGTCGCCCTTCTGCACGCCCTGGCTCTGCAGCCAGGCGGCAAACGCGATGCCCTGCACTTGCCACGCGGCATAGGTCATTTCGGTGCCGATGCTGACATACGCCACACGGTCGTGGAATTTCTCCAGGTGTTCAAGGAACACCTCGCGCAACGAGGGGTACTGCTCGATAGCGGCATCGATATCCGCCGGGACGCCGGGCAAGTAGGCGTTCAGCCAGATCCGTTCGGTATGTTCCAGGCTTACAGCGTTCATGGCAGTGTCCTTATTGTTGTTTTTGAGAGCGCTACTTTTCGACGATGGCGGTAATGCCCAGCCCGCCCGCCGCGCAGATGGAAATCAGGCCGCGACCGCCGCCGTTTTCGTGAATGGTCTTGGCCAGGGTCGCCAACTGCCGGCCACCCGTGGCGGCGAAGGGATGACCGCAACCGAGTGAGCCACCGTTGACGTTCATCTTTGCCCGGTCGATGGCCCCCAACGGTGCTTCCAGGCCCAGGCGCGTGCGGCAGTAATCGGCGTCTTCCCAGGCCTTGAGGGTGCACAGCACCTGGGCGGCGAAGGCTTCGTGGATTTCGAAGAAGTCGAAGTCCTTGAAGCTCAGGCCTTCGCGCTTGAGCATGCGCGGCACCGCGTAGGCCGGGGCCATCAACAAGCCTTCGGTGCCGTCGACAAAATTCACCGCCGCCGTCTCGCCGGTGCGCAGATAAGCCAATACCGGCCAGCCGTGTTCGGCCGCCCACGCTTCGCTGGCCAGCAGCACCACCGAGGCGCCATCGGTCAGCGGCGTGGAGTTGCCGGCGGTGAGCGTCCCGTCTTGTCGATCGTAGGCCGGGGCCAGGCCGGCGAGTTTCGCCAGGCTGGCATCGCGCGCAGGTTGTTGTCCTTTGCCAGGCCGCGATGGGGGCTGATCAAATCGTGGAAAAAGCCACGGGTGTAAGCCGCCTCCAGGCGCTGGTGGCTGGTGAGGGTCAGTTCATCCTGGGCCAGGCGCTTGATCTGCCAGCGCTTGGCCATGGCCTCGCAGTGTTCGCCCATGGACAGGCCGGTGCGCGGCTCGCCATTGCGCGGCAGCAGCGGCTTGAAGAACATTGATGGCCGGGCTTTAAGCAGCGCCTTGAGCTTGTCGCCCATGCCCTTGGCGCGGTTGGCCGCGAGCAGGGTATGGCGCAGGGATTCGTTGATGCCGATGGGCGCGTCGGAGGTGGTGTCGGCACCGCCGGCAATGCCCACTTCGATCTGGCCGAGGGCGATCTTGTTGGCCACCAGCAACGCCGCTTCCAGGCCGGTGCCGCAGGCTTGCTGCACGTCATAGGCTGGCGTGTCGGGCGCCAGGGTGGTCGAAAGCAACGCCTCGCGCGCCAGGTTGAAGTCGCGTGAATGCTTGATCACCGCGCCGGCGGCGAACTCGCCCAGGCGTTGGCCGTGCAGGTGGTAACGGTCGACCAGGCCCTGCAGCGCGGCGACCAGCAGGTCCTGATTGCTGTCGTGGGCATAGACGGTGTTGGAGCGCGCAAACGGAATACGGTTGCCGCCGATAATCGCAACGCGGCGTACCGGGGCCGGGTTGAAGCTGTAGTCACTCATTTAAGGCTCTCATTCCAGATAAACAACCCACGCATATGGGGCTTGTCGCCCGCGAAATTGCGCACCTCGAACTCACGGCGCGGGCCTGTTACCGGGCGGTTCCACAGGGCGACCTGACCGGGCAGGAAGATCGGCAGCTTGAAGTCGCAATGGGCCTCGGCCTGGTCCAGCCCGCCGGGCGGTTGCTGCGCCGCCAGCGCGCGGCCCAGGGTCCACATGCCGTGGGCGATGGCGCGGCGAAAGCCGAATAGCTTCGCGCCGATCACTGAGGTGTGGATCGGGTTGAAATCCCCCGACACCTTGGCAAAACGCCGACCCAGGTCAGCGGGCAACACCCAGCGCTGCGTGCGCAGCAAGCCCTCCTCCTGCAACGGCAACACGTCGTTCCAGGGCTCGCCGACCGGGTCCTTGACGTCCCGGCGCAGATACAGGCTGTCGCTTTCCCACACCAGGGCGCCGTTGCCGTAGGCACGCGTGGCAATGCTCAAGGCCTGGCCCTTGGGATGGGCGACCCAGCGCTCGCAATACACTTCCAGGCGCAACGTCTGGCCTTCGTGCAGGCGCTGGTGCTGACGAATGCGATTGGCCAGGTGCACCATGCCGCTGGCCGGGTACGGAAAACTCGGGCGCGTCAGCAACACCAGGTGCAGTGCAAATGCCAACACATGGGGATAGGACAGCGGCACGCCCTGTTCGCGGCGAAAACCGCAGGCACGGCCATAGGCGGCAATGCCGGCGGCGGACAACTCCACCGCCGCGCGCACCAGGCGTTCCTTGGGCAATACCGGCGCGCCGTCGAGCTGGGGCTTGCGCAAGGCACGCATGCCGTCCAACAGCAAGCGCCGTGCGCGAGGGCGGTGGGTCGATGATCTGTGTCACGTAGTCCATGGCTCAGGCTCCCAACAGGCTTTGGCCGCACACACGTACGACTTGGCCGTTGACCCCACCCGACGCGGGATGCGCCAGCCAGGCGATGGTCTCGGCCACGTCGATCGGCTGCCCGCCCTGGGACAGCGAATTCATGCGTCGCCCCGCTTCACGGATCATCAGCGGGATTTTTGCGGTCATCTGGGTTTCGATGAACCCCGGCGCCACCGCATTCACGCTGACGTGCCGCGCCGCCGCACGCGGTGCAAGGCCCTGCACCAGGCCGATCACGCCAGCCTTGGAGGTGGCGTAATTGCTTTGCCCGAGGTTGCCGGCAATGCCGGAGATCGACGATACGCACACGATGCGTCCGCCGGGGTTCAGGCCCTGGTTTTCCAGCAACGCATCGCTCAGTTGCAACGGTGCTTCAAGGTTGACCGCCAGCACACTGCGCCACGCGGCCTCGGTCATTTTGGCGATGGTCTTGTCACGGGTGATCCCGGCGTTGTGCACCAGCACATCGAAAGCCCCGTGTTGACTGACATGGGCTTGCAGCAGTGCGACGGCATCCGCCGCGGTGATATCCAGGGGCAGCGCCGAACCACCGACACTGTCCGCCACCTGTTGCAGCGCGGCCTGGGCCTGGGGCACATCCACGCAGACCACATGGGCGCCGTCCCGTGCCAGCACCTGGGCGATGGCCAGGCCGATGCCTCGGGAAGCGCCGGTGACCAGGGCGCGGCGGCCTGCGAAAGGCTTGTCCCAATTGACGCTGACTTGGCCGTCCACCGGCTGTTCCAGGCGCACCACCTGCCCCGACACATACGCCGAACGGCGCGACAGAAAGAACCTCAGGCTGCTGTCCAGCGCCTCTTCGGCGCCCGGCGCAACGTAGATCAACTGCACGGTGATTGCCCGGCGCAGCTCCTTGGCCAGCGAACGCACCAAGCCCTCAAGGGCGCGCTGGGCGATGGCTTGGGGCAAAATCCTGGCAATGCTCGGGCGCGGTGCCGAGTACCACCACGCGGCCGTGCTGACCGAGGCGCTTGGCGTTGGCGTGGAAGAACTCATACAGCGCGTCCAACTGTTGCACGTCTGCCACGGCGCTGGCATCAAACACCGCGCCCTGCACCTTGACCGTGGACGGCGCCTTGAGCGTGGCCGCGCTGGCGATGACGGTGTCGGTGGCGACGAAAATCCGCTGCACCTCGGCGGCCAGGCGCCCTGCCCCGGCGACGATCACCGGGTTGGCCAGGCCTTGTTGGCCGCTGCGGTGACGTTGCAGGGGCAAGGGTTGCGGTAAACCGACGGCCTGGGCCAGGCGACGGCCCCAGGGGGAATTGACGAACGAAAGGTAGCTGTCACTCATAGATAGATCCACTCACCACACTGTCTTGGCCTGTAAACCCGATCAGTGTGGGAGCGGGCTT
>JAFHKH010000193.1 GCA_016937595.1 Pseudomonas cedrina subsp. fulgida
ACACCACGCGCCTGCTCGATCAGGGCGATGTTGACGGTAAATTCTTCGCTGCCGGCGATAAATTCCTTGGTGCCGTCCAACGGGTCCACCAGCCACCAGCGTTGCCAGCCGGCGCGCACGCTCTGGTCAATGTCGGCGTCTTCTTCGGACAGCACCGGAATGCTCGGGTCCAGCGCGGTCAGGCCCGCCAGGATCAGGTGATGCGCGGCCAGGTCGGCGGCCGTCACTGGCGAGTCATCCGCCTTGGAGGTCACGGCCACGTCGGCGCGCCAGTACGGCAATATTGCTTCGCCGGCCTGGCGTGCCAGTTCGATCACAGGGGCTATAAACGGGTGGCCCAGAAACAGTTCGCTCATGCGGTAAACGCTCCTCGCTGGATCAACAGGTCTCGTACCAGGTACAGCGCGGCCAGGGCGCGGCCTTCGCTGAATTGCTCGTTTTGCGCGAGCATCGACAGCTCGCGCAGGTTCACCCGCTCCACACGCATCGGTTCGGGTTCATCGCCTTCAAGGCGTTCTTCGTAGAGGTCGGTGGCCAGTACCACCTGGATTTTCTGGCTCATGTAGCCAGGCGACAGCGAGAGTTCAGTGAGGTGCTCCAACTGCCGCGCGCCGTAGCCGGCTTCTTCCTTGAGTTCGCGGTTCGCCGCCGCCAGCACATCCTCGCCAGGTTCGATAAGGCCCTTGGGCAAGGACACTTCATATTCGTCGGTACCGCCGCAGTACTCTTCCACCAGCAACGCATGGTCCGCATCGATCATCGCCACGATCATCACCGCGCCGTAGCCGGCACCGCGACCCACCAGGCGCTCGTAGGTCCGTTCAACGCCATTGGAAAAGCGCAGTTGCACTTGCTCCACGCGGAACAAACGGCTACTGGCGACTATTTCGCGGGCGAGGACGGTGGGTTTCTGGCGCATAAGCGGCTCCTTGGCGTGATCGGGTTACTATACCGTGGCTTTTCCGATTGTCTGTGTTGCATATCTTTACTTACATGAGAACACCCCATGCCCTCTTTGCCCTGGCACGCCATCGATACCGTCCTGCTGGACATGGACGGCACCCTGCTGGACCTGCACTACGACAACCACTTCTGGATGGAACACCTGCCCCAGCGTTACGCCGAGTTGCACGGGGTGAGCCGGGCCATGGCCGAGCTGGAGTTGCAACCGCTGTTCGAGCGTAACGCCGGACAGTTGCAATGGTATTGCCTGGACTTCTGGAGCGCGGAACTGAACCTGCCGGTGCGCGAACTGAAGCTGGAGACCGCCCACCTGATCGCCCTGCGCCCCGACGCCGATACGTTTCTGGCGGCGATCAAAAGGGCCGGCAAGCGCGTGATCCTGATCACCAACGCTCATCGTGACTCGCTGTCATTGAAGCTGGAACGCATTGAACTGGCACCGTATTTCGAACGATTGATCAGCTCCCACGATTACGGTTTCGCCAAGGAAAACCCGCAGTTCTGGGATGCCCTGCAAGCCGACATCGGCTTTGACCCGGCGCGCAGCCTGTTTATCGACGACACCTTGCCGATCCTGCGCAGCGCACGGGAGTTTGGGGTGGGGCATTTGCTGGCGGTGAAGGAGCCGGATAGTCGCAAAGGTCCGAAGGACACGGCCGAGTTTGCCGCAGTCGAAGACTACCGGGATCTCATTGCCGGACTATGAACCCCATGTGGGAACTGGCTTTTTGTGGAGCTGGCTTGCCTGCGATAGCATCACTGCGGTGTAACTGAAACACCGCAGTGTCTGCATCGCGGGCAAGCCCGGCTCCCACAAAAAGCTCCCACATTTTTTTGCTTCGGATTTACTCAGGAATACGCAACGTCTGCCCTGGGTAAATCTTGTCCGGATGCGACAACAGCGGCTTGTTGGCTTCGAAGATCTTGTTGTACTGGTTGGCGTTGCCATACACCGCGAGGGAAATCGCGCTGAGGGTGTCGCCCTTTTTCACTACGACGAAACGGGCAGCGGCAACCGCCGGGCCGGATACAGTGATCTGGTCATCCACACTGGCCACACCGGCAATATTGCCCAGCGCCAGCAGGATCTTCTCTTTCTCTTCCTGGGTGGCGACTTCGCCGGTCACGGTCACCTTGTCGCCGTCCACCGTGGTCTGCACATTCGGATTACCCAGACCCACTTTGGCCACGTGTTCCTTCAACTGCTCACTGGCGTTTGCGTTACCCGGCGTAAGCAAGTCGATCAACTTCTCGCCGGCTTCCTTCACAAAGCTTAAAAGACTCATAGTGCGCGCTCCTTGGTAAGTGAGTTCCTGATGCCAAAGTCTAGACCAGCCCCAAGGGTTTGGGTTCCGGCCCGGCCCAAGACCCAAACGCGCTAGAATCCCCCCGCCATTGGAATAAGCCCTGGAGCGAAGATGGACATCAAACAGCTGAAATTCCTCATCGCCCTCGACGAAACACGTCACTTCGGCCAGGCGGCGGCGCGTTGCCATATCACCCAGCCCACGCTCTCCATGCGCCTGCGCAGCCTTGAAGAAGAGCTTGATCTTCCCTTGGTCAATCGCGGCCAGCGCTTCGAGGGTTTTACCGCCCCCGGCGAACGGGTCCTGGCGTGGGCACGTACGGTACTGGCCGCCTATGACGGCTTGCAGGCCGAGGCGGCTGCGTGTCGGGGTAATCTGGTCGGTACGTTGCGCCTGGGTGTGGTGCCGCTTTCGAGTTTCGATCCTCTGGCGCTGATGCAGCAGTTGCACAAAGCGCATCCCAGCCTGCGCTTCGAGCTGTCGGCCCTCAGTTCCGAGCAGATTCTGGAACAACTGGCGAGCAATCGCCTGGACCTGGGCGTGTCCTATCTGGAACGCCTGGACAGCGAGCGCTTCGACTCGCTGGCACTGGGCGAAACGCGCATGGGCCTGCTCTACGACCAGCGTTTCTTCAGTTTCGGCGACACGCCGCTGAGCTGGGAAGCGTTGATCGAACTGCCCCTGGGCATGCTCACCAGCGGCATGCATTTTCGCCAGTCCATCGACCATAACTTCCACAGCCGCGGGCTCACCCCGCAACCGCTGCTGCAAACCGACGCCGTCCATCAGTTGCTGCAAGCGGTGCACGGTGGCCTGTGCTGCGCGGTGATGCCGCTGGAGGCAGGCCTGGACGCACTGACCGAGCACCTGCGCCTGCAGCCGATTGAAAACGCCCAGACCCTTGCCCGCCTGGGGCTGATCATGCGTCGCAGCGCTCCGCGCTCGGCGTTGGCGGAAGCGTGTTTCGCGCTGTATCAAAAATCGCAAAGCGCGTCTTGATCGACGTCATCTATCGGTAGATCAGTACTGGCGATTAGACGCGACGCTTTGTCGCGCCTAGTCTAAACACTGACCCATCCGTCGGTGGTACTGCCCCATGAACGCCAAGCGCCCAGCCTGCGCGGCGCCCGCTGTTGAAACGCCTGCGCCGGCCGCCAGCCAGAGCTACCAGTATTGCGATCTTGAACACACAGCATCCGCCAGTACTGCGTTGGCGGAAGAAGTGGCGTTGGCGATTGCCTATAACGACATCAGCCAGGCGGTGATGTTGGTGACGCCGACGGATCTTGAAGATTTTATTGTCGGTTTCAGCCTCGGCAGCGGAATTATTACCGACGTTAGCGACATTTATGACCTCAAGCTCAGCGGCGCGGGTTCTGCCCAGTATGCCCAGGTGCAGATTTCCAGCCGGGCGTTCTGGAACCTCAAGCAGCAACGCCGCCAACTGGCCGGCACCAGCGGCTGTGGCCTGTGCGGCGTGGAAGCCGTGGAGCAAGCGCTGCCAGACCTTGAAGTACTGCCCGGCGCGCCCTTGCCTCCCGCCGAATGGCTCGACGGCCTGCGTCAGCGCATCAGCGCATTCCAGCCTTTGGGCCAATACAGCGGCGCCGTGCATGCGGCGGTCTTCATGAACGCTCAGGGTGAACTCTTGCTCGGCCGCGAAGACATCGGCCGGCATAACGCGCTGGATAAATTGATCGGCGCATTGATCCGCCAAAAGATTCCGACCGAAGGCGGCCTGGCGATTGTCACCAGCCGTTGCAGCCTCGAATTGATCCAGAAAGTCCTGCGCGCGGGCATCCAGACCCTGGCCAGCCTGTCGTCGCCCACCGGCCTGGCCCTGCAATGGGCGCGCCGGCATAACCTCAATCTCATCCACCTGCCGCAAAAAAGTGCGCCGCGGGTCTACAGCCCTGCGATGGAGAACCAGCCGTGAGCAATCATCATCAAGCCGACCAAACCCCGACCCCGCGCTACAAGCCCTACAAAGGCCCGGCTGGCGGCTGGGGTGCACTGATCAGCGTGGCGCAAGCCTGGTTGACCAGCGACAACGCGCTGAAAAACCTGCGCATGATGCTCAAGACCAACCAGAACGGCGGCTTCGACTGCCAGGCTGCGCATGGGGCGACTCGCCGGAAAGCGGCATGGTCAAGTTCTGCGAAAACGGCGCCAAGGCGGTGAACTGGGAAGCCACCAAGCGTCGCGTGGATGCGGCATTCTTCGCCAAACACAGCGTCACCGCCTTGCTCGAACAGAGCGACTATTGGCTGGAATATCAGGGCCGCCTGACCGAGCCGATGCGCTACGACGCCGAGACCGATCGCTATACGCCCATCAGTTGGGAAGCGGCCTTCGACCTGATCGGCAAGCACCTCAACGCCCTGCCCAGCCCGGACATGGCCGAGTTCTACACCTCGGGCCGTGCCAGCAACGAAGCGGCGTATCTGTACCAACTGTTCGTGCGCGCCTATGGCACCAACAATTTCCCGGACTGCTCGAATATGTGCCACGAAGCCAGCGGCGTGGCCCTGGCGCAAAGCGTGGGCGTCGGCAAAGGCACGGTGACCTTTGATGACTTCGAACATGCCGATGCGATTTTCGTCTGGGGCCAGAACCCCGGCACCAATCACCCGCGCATGCTTGAGCCGCTGCGCGAAGCGGTCAAGCGCGGCGCCCAGGTGGTGTGCATCAACCCCCTGAAAGAGCGCGGCCTGGAACGCTTCCAGCATCCGCAGCACCCGCTGGAAATGCTCACCAACGGCGACAAACCGACCAACACGGCGTATTTCCGTCCGGCATTGGGTGGCGACATGGCGATCCTGCGCGGCATGGCCAAGTTCCTGCTGCTGTGGGAACGCCAGGCCCAGGCCGAAGGCAAAGAGGCGGTGTTCGACCATGACTTCCTCAACGAACACACCGTCAACATCCTCGACTACCTGGGCCAGATCGACGACACCTCGTGGGATGAAATTGTCGAGCAGTCCGGCCTGACCCTGGTCGAGATCGAACAAGCCGCGCGCATGTACGCCAAAGGCAAGAACGTGATCATGTGCTGGGCGATGGGCATCACCCAACATCGCCACTCGGTGCCGACCATCCAGGAAATCGCCAACCTGATGTTGCTGCGCGGCAACATCGGCCGGCCTGGCGCTGGCCTGTGCCCGGTGCGCGGCCACAGTAACGTGCAGGGCGACCGCACCATGGGCATCAACGAACGCCCACCGGTGGCGTTCCTCGACTCCCTGGAGCGTCGCTTCCAGTTCCAGGTGCCGCGCACCAACGGCCACAACGTGGTCGAAGCGATTCACGCGATGCTCGAAGGTCGCGCCAAAGTGTTTATCGGCCTGGGCGGCAACTTCGCCCAAGCCACGCCGGACAGCACGCGCACCTTCGAAGCCCTGCGCAATTGCGACCTGACCGTGCAGATCAGCACCAAGCTCAACCGCAGTCACCTGATGCACGGCAAAGATGCGCTGATCCTGCCGTGCCTGGGCCGTACCGACATCGACATCCAGGCCGACGGCCCGCAAGCGGTAACAGTGGAAGACTCGTTCAGCATGGTCCACGGCTCCAACGGCCAGCTGCAGCCGCTGTCGAAGCTGATGAAGTCCGAGCCGGCGATTCTGGCCGGCATCGCCGCCGCGACCCTGGGCAGCAAACCAGTGGATTGGAATTGGCTGGTAGCCGATTACAGCCGCATTCGCGACCTGATTGCCGACACCATTCCGGGCTTCAAGGACTTCAACGAGAAGATCAAGCATCCGGGCGGCTTCTACCTGGGTAACTCCGCGGGCGCGCGCCGCTGGAACACGCCGTCGGGCCGCGCCAACTTCCGTCCGAACATCCTGCCCAAGGACCTGATCCACGAACGCACCCACGCCACGGGCCGCGTACCGGACCTGATCATGCAATCGATGCGCTCCCACGATCAGTACAACACCACCATTTATGGCCTGGACGACCGCTACCGCGGGGTCAAGGGCCAGCGTGACGTGTTGTTCGTCAACGAAGCCGACATCATCCGCCTGGGCTTCAAGCCGGGGCAGAAGGCCGACATCGTGTCGCTGTGGGAAGACGGGCGTGAGCGCCGTGTGAAGGGCTTCACCTTGCTGGCGTTTGATATTCCGGCGGGCAGGCGGCGGCTTATTATCCGGAAGTGAACCCGCTGGTGCCGCTGGAAAGCACAGGCGATGGCAGCCATACACCGACGTCGAAGTTCGTGGCGATTCGCCTGGAAGCGGCGAGTGACAGTGGCTTGATCATGGCCCGTTCGGCCTGAAGAAATCCGGGCATAAAAAAGGCCGCTTTTGCATAAAAGCGGCCGTTCCGAAGTAGATAAAGACTGGCGAAATCGACTTAAGTTCCTTAGCTAAAACAGTAAGTTAGCGAATTGTGTACAAGTCGTGCTACTGGTCGGATTTGTATTGTCACAATCTCGATACAGCCTCAGGATCGCGCCGTCATCCCCTTGAGGTTTCCCTTGATGAAGTTCTCCTCGATTCTCTTGTTGTCCCTTGGACTGGTCAGTGGCGCAGCCATGGCCGGTGGCACCACCGAAGCCGGTGTAGGCGGCGCATTGGGCGGGGTTCTGGGCTCGGTTGTGGGCCAGCAGATTGGCGGTAATACCGGTTCGGCCATCGGCGCAGCCCTGGGCGGAGCGGGCGGTAGCGCGGTGGGTGCGGACAAACGCAG
>JAFHKH010000194.1 GCA_016937595.1 Pseudomonas cedrina subsp. fulgida
GCTTGTGTGGGAGCGGCTTGCTCGCGAAGGCGGCGTATCAGTCAGTACCTGATTCACTGACACACCTATATCGCGAGCAAGCCCGCTCCCACATTTAGATTGCGTACGACCTGCAATGCCAGAAAACCCTATATAATGTGCGACTTTTAGCCATCCCTGACTCCCAAGGAGCTTTAGTGAGCACGTTGCCACCCTGCCCGAAATGCAATTCCGAATTCACCTACGAAGACGGCGCCCAGCTGATCTGCCCGGAATGCGCCCATGAGTGGTCCGCCAACGGCGAGGCCGAAGCGGCCAGCGACGAAACCGTCAAGAAAGATTCTGTGGGCAACGTCCTGCAGGACGGCGACACCATCACCGTGATCAAGGACCTCAAGGTCAAGGGCACGTCCCTGGTGGTCAAGGTCGGCACCAAGGTCAAGAACATCCGCCTGTGCGACGGCGATCACGATATCGATTGCAAGATCGACGGTATCGGCCCGATGAAGCTCAAGTCCGAGTTCGTGCGCAAAGTCTGAACCCGCTGCCTCCATCCCGCGCCCGCCGCGGGATGGCGTTTCGCCCTTTCCTTGATCGAACGCACTGCCCATCCAGAAAAAACCATAAACCGCCAATAGGCACTTGCTATTCTACGAATAAGAATTATTCTCATTGAAACCATTCAAGGAGAATACCCATGACTTATTTGATCGATGCCTGGCTGGACCGTCCACACCCTTACCTGCGAATCCTGCATCGGGAAACCGGCGAAGTCTGTGCGGTACTGGAAGAAGAAGCGCTGAACGAGCTGCAGGACCAGGGCGACCTGGACGTGAATGGCTTGAGCTCGAGTGAACCCGGCGTGTTGAAGGAGGTGGTGCGCAATCTGTTTCTGTTCTGCTATGCCCGAGCGTTGCGCCCGGCGACAGAGCTCAATGGCAAATTCCATCCATGAGCAACCGCGCAAAACCTGAATGCACCCGCTCTGTGTGGGAGCTGGCTTGCCTGCGATAGCATCACCTCGGCCTCATCCTGGACCGAGTCGTCTGCATCGCGGGCAAGCCCGGCTCCCACATAGAACCGGGCGCATCAGCAAATTTTACAGAACGTCGAGCAACTCGACGTCAAACACCAGAACGCTGTGCGGCGGGATGCTGCCAACGCCTTGAGCGCCGTAAGCCAGTTCGCTCGGCACGTACAGGCGCCATTTGCTGCCGGCATTCATCAGTTGCAGGGCTTCGGTCCAGCCGGCGATCACGCCGCCCACCGGGAATTCCGCAGGCTGGCCGCGATCGTAAGAGCTGTCGAACACAGTGCCGTCGATCAGGGTGCCGTGGTAGTGGGTGCGTACCTGGTCTTCGCGGCTTGGCTTGGCGCCTGTACCGGCGGTCAGCACTTCGAATTGCAGGCCGGAAGCCAGGGTGGTGATGCCATCGCGCTTGGCGTTTTCAGCCAGGAAGGCCAGGCCGGCGCCGGCAGCGGCTTCAGCCTTGGCAGCCGCTTCGGCTTGCATGATTTCGCGAATCACCTTGAAGCTGGCAGCCATTTGCTCCTGGTCAACACGGCTTGGCTTGCCGGCGAATGCGTCGGTCAGGCCGGCCAGGATCGCGTCCAGGCTTACGCCCGGCGGTGGGTTATCGCGCAGTTGGTCGCCCAGTTGACGGCCGATACCGTAGCTGACGCGGGTTTCGTCGGTGGACAGATTGACTTCGGACATCAAATGGCTCCGCTGTAGGGCGGCTACGAAAACCACTGTTTTGCGTGCCGCCCAGAACTAAAAGGGCCAGCAGACTAGCACACATGCCCGCACTTGATGAGCCACCGCGCCGGTAACTACGTATCTACTACCGAGCCCCAGGTTGCGGGCGACAAGCTGAAGCTCCCAAAGATCACGGAGCTTCAAAATGATCCCAACCCCACTTGATCGCCCCCCGACGTTCGAAGAAATACGCAACGACCTCGGGCAGATCAGCGATTACCTGTTACAGGGCGACCCCATCAGGGCTCAGGCCAAACCGCATGAGCTCATTGAGTTGGAGCGCCTGAACCAGGTCCTCAAGACCAGCAACCAGACACTGCTGCACAGTGCCCGCGCCTTGTACCAAGCCGTTGAAAACAGCCGCCTGGATACGCAGGAGGGAAAGGCACTGGTCACCCGGCTGAAGGCTGAACTGAACACCAAGCTCATCGAGCTGGATGAACGCACGCTGATCGAGAACAAAAGCCGCAAGACCTACCTGACATTCGATGCCGGCATCACGGCCTTGGAACAGGAGGCCGGGCTACGCGTCAAGGACCGTTTGCTGCACCCCGACTGGAGTAAAAAGATTGAACATATTTCCCTGGGCCCTCACTTGCGCCCTGGCCTGTATGCACTGACCTTTACCTATCAGGACGCACGTGTCGAAGTCGCCGGCGCCTTTGTGCTGACGGAACAGGCCCTGCCCGCGGTCGCAAACCTGAACGACGACGTCACCGTTGGCCCCGTACTGTTATTTTTGCCCGCGCGCGGCCTGGAGGCCTTTGACTCGTTGGCGCAGCTTGCTGCCTGGCTACAGCACATCCTGGACAGCGCCCGCCTTCGCCAAGCGTTCATCGATTGCCTGCCACGGCAATACCATGAACTCAGCACGGCGGGCATCTGGCCCCTGACCCTTGAGAAAATCGACAGCGCCCCTCTTTTTGAACACCTCTACAACGCGCGGATCGACAAACGCAGGCTGGACATCGCGCGGGCGCTGAGCCTGGTCGACAACCCCGCGCGCAGTGCAGAGCAGCTCTATCAACAATTGGACCAGGCCACCCGCGCCGCCCTCCCCGCCTACGACCAACGCCTTGAACTGCGCGCCCAAGCCTTGCTGGAACGCAGCCTGCGCTACAGCGCACCGCACTGGTACCGCAGCGCCAATACCGCCAGGCGCACGGTGTTGGCCGAGCATATTCAACACTACAACCAAGCCCGTCAGGCGCTGATCGACTTTATGGGCCCCGCCGCTTCACCGCAGGCGCTGGCACGCTATCAACTGATCGAACAACTGGAGGTCGATCTCGACATTCAGGACTTGAACCCCGACCAGGTGATGGTCACCACGCAACGGCATGTACCGCGTGTCGGCGACTATGCACATAAAAATACCCTGACCGACCTGGCCCTTCGCGGACTGCATGGCAGCGACGAGAATCCGGGGTCGGACTTTCTGGAAAAAACCACACTCAGCTACGCCGGCAAGCCACTGCCTGAGCGTTACGAAGACCTGACGCCGGCCTATCTGGCACAACGGCTGAAAACCCTGCAGCCACGCTTGGCGTTCACCCAAGTCCAGCGCGCTCTGCACAGCAAGCCGGGGTTCAAGGACGCCCTCCAGCACATGCTCGATCGGCGCATCAACTGCCTGGCCTACGCCGCACTGCTGCAACAGCACATCACCGAGCGGGACTACCAACTGATCCAGGACCTGCGCCTGGGCAACGATCCGCACTTGAGTGCATCAACCCTGTCCGTGCATAACGCCCAACTCCAGGACCTATGGGTGCTGCGCCAGGTCGACAGCAGCGGCGCAGCCGTTCGCGTGCTGCTATGTACGCCGTTCGCGCCCAGGCCGGAACACTTCATGGCATTCGACAGTGAGATCGCCTGCCAGACCCACGTACTGGGCTGGAGCCGAGACAACGGCTCGGCTGCCGGCAGGCCAACCATGACCGATTACCTGCTGGACCGCGTGGCCCTAAGGTTTCGCGAGGCCATGGCAAAAACCCTGATGGGCCTGAGCTTCAAGCCCCACGAACAGGAATACAAGGAGGTCAAATTCGACACTCCCTGCAGCCACGCCGATTGCCTCATCAGCATGGCCGGCCACTTCCTCGCCACCCAATTGGACGACCACGAATCCAGTACTCCGCTGTGGTACAGATCGACCACCGCGACCAACCGCAGCACGTTGCTGGCATTGGCCGATGACGCCGAGGGCGCGCTGCGTCTCTACAACGCCGACCCGCAATCGGATAATGCCTTTGCAGGCTTCGAGACCTATGTGCATCAACAGGCGAAAACCGCCCTTAACCGATTGCTGGGGCGTCGGCAAAACGATGTCGACCCAAACGAAATCTGGGCCTATTACCCCAAACGCCTAGTGACGTCTACGCCGGCGCCGGTCAGCTACACCACCCTGTACCGCGAGGGTTATGACGACAGCATCGGCTTTTTGAACGAGGCGTTCGCTGAGTCTGCAACCTTCAAAGGCCCGGAAGGCGTCGACCTGAGCCCGCTGACCGCGCAGAAGGTCGCAGCCTCGGTTCGCGGCACCTGGATCGGCCAACGCTATATCGACGAGGTGCGCGCCAAGCTGCAAAACGCCAACAGCCCCGGCTACGCAAAACGCCGCGATGCGACCCTGGCAATCACGCAACTGCAGATGCGCACTGCCGCCCTGGAATGTCAGCTCAAGGGTCATATCAGCAGCCTTGACCGGACTTGGCTTGAGGCCAGCATTCAAAGCATGGGGGACACCTCGGTTGCCGTTCGCGGGCAGTACCCCATTCATCGCTTGATGATAGACGGCCACTGGATCATCGACACCTTCCTGTTCAGCCACGCGGATAACCCGGTTCTGCTCTACACCCCGAATGCCCCCGATCACGTCACGTTTCGTGAAGCGCGACTGTTCAACTACACCCTGAAAAAAACCAGTGCAATGGCGGGCTACTTGAGCGAGCGCGCGCCCATCCAGTCCCAGGCCCGCGTCGCGCAGTGGCTGAACACCGCACGCCAGCAATTACCCGAGCACATCGATAGAACCACACCCAGCCCCCCGCGCTACGACAGGCCCGCACGCGCCAAGCCACTCACGGACCTGCGCCACGAGCTGTACGACATGAAGCTGCAACGCCGGATTGATAACGTCTTTGCCACGACCCACAACCGCACACAGATGATCATGGGGATCGTGTGGACCTGTGTTGAATGGGTGGCGGCGATTGCTACCGCGCCGTTCCCGGTGCTGAGCCTGGGCACCGGCATGCTATTGGCCTTCAAGGACGCGATGTTGGCTCTGGACGCTTACCATCAGGGCGACAACGACGCCGCCATCCAACATTTGATCGGCTATCTACTCAATACGACCGGCGCTGTATTTACCGACCTGCGGCCCGCCCTGGGCTCGATCAAGACCCTGGGCAAGCCAAGGCGCCCAAGCCTTCATGGCACGCCAGACACCGAGGCCATCGCAGTGAGCCGCCAACTGCACACAGCGCTACCGTCTCCCGAAGACATGCGTCCCGTCTTGTTCAACGGCCAAGCGTACTGGACGCCGACCACCCCGGATCGACTGGGACGCTATCTGCTGTTTATCAACGACGCCTCGAGCGGGCAATTCAAATCCACGGGACGCCTGGTCCAACCCGCGGCTGATAGCACCTGGATACGTTCGGGTGTCGTGGGTGGCGCACCGAAGTACCAAAAGGTATCGCCGACGGACAACCCGCTTAAAGCCTACGACCTCAATGAGAGCGACTGGCGCAATGTCGAGCCGCTTCTCACACCCGGCCTCAAGCGCAACCTACTAAAGCAATACGAAACACCGAATCTGGAGGCATCCGAGGCGGTGATACTGGCCCGTGAACAGTTGCAACCCTTGTACGCGCGTTATCTTCAACACGTCGAGAAACTGAGCCAGGACGCCGAGGCTTTTTTCAGCACACCGCCCGTGGTACCGCGCCCATCATTGCCAGCGCTGGTACCTGGCGCGTCCTCGGCGCAGTTCATTGAAAGTCTGTTTAAACAAGCCAAGGGCCTGGTCATCGGTGAAGCGCCTGAGTCGCTTGCCAGCAAACAGTTCTTGATCGACCACATGGGCGTCCTGGCGCGGCAAGGCGTCAAGCGCCTGTACATCGAACACCTGCCCCGTGATGTCTTCCGGTACAAGCTGCAAAAACTCCAGACCAAGGGCGCATCCCGGCATATCGAACAGCATTTAAGCGCCGTGGACAGCGCCTTCAATCTGCCCGCCGCGCCCTCACCGTCCTATCTGCACCTGATGAAAGAAGCCCGCAAACACGGGATCGAACTCAAGGCCATCGACGGCTGTGCCTCCTATGACCTGAGTGCGGCATTCGATATCAGTGCCCAAGCGCCTGCCCCGCCTCGGTCCAATACCCTGCGCAACTTTTATTCGCACAAAGTGATTGCCGCCGATCGGGTCGATCAGCCAGACACGCCTTGGGTTGCATTGGTCGAGCACAGTCGCGTGCGGACTGGCGAACAGGCCCCGGGGTTGGCCGATTTGCACGGTGCCATCGGGCTGAGGATCGACGACGTGGCCGACGACGCGCAAGCAGGCATCTGGTCGGATCCGACGGATTTCAAACTGGCACTCAGAAGCGCCGACCTGGCAAAAACGCCGACACCGCCTTCCGCGCCGGCCACATCCTCTTCCCTGCCGACGGCCTCGCACTACAACGACTACGATATTGCACCGTCGCTCAGAGAAAGCCTGCGCAAGCTGGAACGCACCCCCAAAGGCCTGGACACGCGTTATGCGTCTGTAAGCGGCCCGTCCGAGGAAGCCTTCGAGGCGTTTATAACCACACGCAAACGCCTCAAAGCCGACGCAGAGCGCTTTTTTGAAGGTTACGTGCCGCCCACTCGCCCCACCCTGCCTGATGCGGCGCTGTTCAAGACGCCGCAGGCCTTCCTCGACCACGCGTATCGCTATTCGTCCGGCCTGGTGATCGGTGAAGCGCACACCAGCGAGGCCGCCAAGGGTTTTCTCATCAAGCATATGGGCGACCTGAAAAAACAGGGTGTGCAGACACTGTATTTCGAACACCTGCAAACCGACCTGCACCAACTTGAGCTCGACACCTTCAAGCAGCGCTCACAAATGCCCGACAGCCTCAAGTCGTTCCTAAAGGAACAGGACCTGAACCAAATGCGTTTTTATGATGGCAAGACGTACGTCTACACGGGGCCTAATACTTATACCAACATTCTGCAGGCCGCCAATAAACAGGGAATTCGGGTACGCGCCATTGATTGCAGCGCCAGCTATTACCTCAAAGGGCTAGGGGAGAGCGAAACAGCCCGCATCACGCTGTTCAATTACTTCGCCAAACAGGTCATCGAACAGGATCAGGCAGCACAAGGGGCGCACAAGTGGGTGGCGTTCACGGGCAGCGCGCATACAGATACCTATCTCGGCGTTCCGGGCCTGGCACCCATGCTCGGCACGCTCAGCTTGCACATACGCGACACCGCAACCAGCCTGGCAAAAGGGTTTGAAGCAGGTGCCTGGGAGGTGGCAAGCGAAACCAAGTGGCAGGCCTTGCGCAGTGACTTTGTACTTAAGGTGGGGTTCAAGCACATCAAAGCTGCGGCGCCATTCGTGCCCGCGGATCGCTCACGCTTGAAGCACATCGGCAATTTTCTGATCGAGCGGCCCAGCGCCAAACAGACAACGCTTCTGCACAAATCCAACAGCGGCCAGATTGTTTCCACGCCCATTCAGATAGATGACACCGGACGCTTTTTCATCGACCGCTGGGAGGCATTGAAGGATAAGCGGTTCTTGTCGCAAGACACGCTGATCCAGGCACTCATGCACGACATCCACCTGACGCCCGCGTAACGGCGGCATCGACAATTGCCTCCGCCAGGAGGCAATTCCCCCATTCGTCGGGGTAAGCCTGCTCAGGCAAAAAATTATTACAGCTCAATGCATTGCGGCCGATACGGACGTACACCTTTGCTGGCATCAAAAACAAAAACTTCCAGCTCCAGAAAACAAATCGACTGCGTGCCTGGAGGCATAGTAATGAACAGCTGGTTCGGCAACATCAGCGTAAACCTCAAACTCGGCCTTGGCTTTGGCCTGGTACTGCTCCTCACCTCTATCCTGGCCCTGACCGGCTGGACCAGCCTGGGCGGTCTGATCGACCGCAGTAATTGGATGAGCGACATCACCCAGCTCAATGCCTCGCTGACCAAACTGCGCATCGTGCGCCTGCAATACATGCTGGCCAACGGCGACGAAGCCGTGGCACAAAACGTACAGACCAACCTGGACGCCTTCGCCGCCCAGCAACAGAAGCTGCTGGACAGCTTCAAGAGCCCGGAAAACCTCAAGCTGCTCAACGAACAGAAAACCGTTATCACCGCTTACCAGCAATCGCTGAACAAAATGCGCGAGGCCTACCGTAACGGCAACACGTCGCGCCAGACGATGGGCGACAAAGCCGATATCGCCAACGCGCAGATCGACGCGCTGGACGCCAGCGTGAAGCAGATGCCTGACAGCTCGGAGCGCCTTGCCCAGTTCCAGGCCGTGGCCGACGCCAAGATGCAATTGCAATTGGCGCGCTACGAAGTGCGCGGTTACACCGGCAACGTCAACCCGGACACCGAAGCCCGCGCCGCCGCGCAAATTGAAAAAGCCATCGCCGGTTTGAAGAACCTCAGCGTGGTCTTCGGCGGCAGCCAGCAAAGCGCGTTGAGCGCACTGGAAACCGCCTTGGGTGCCTATCGCAGCGCCGTGCAGAACTACAAAGCCGCCAATGCCAACATCGTTGCCGCCCGCGCCGAAATGACCACCCAGGGCGCCGACATCGTGACCATCAGCGACAAGCTCTACGAAATCCAGCTTAATCGCCGCGACATTGAAAGCGCCAAGGCCCGCAGCTTGCAGCTGATCAGCACGTTGCTGGCGCTGTTGGTGGGCATCATCGCGGCCTGGGTGATCACCCGCCAGATCACTCGCCCGCTGCAGGAAACCCTGGCCGTGGTCGACCGCATTGCCTCCGGCGACCTGAGCCACACCCTCCAAGTCACCCGCCGCGACGAACTGGGCGTGCTGCAACAAGGCATCCAGCGCATGGGCACCACCTTGCGTGAGTTGATCAGCGGTATCCGTGACGGCGTGACCCAGATCGGCCAGCGCCGCCGAAGAGCTGTCGGCCGTGACCGAGCAGACCAGCGCCGGCGTCAACAGCCAGAAGATCGAGACCGATCAGGTCGCCACGGCCATGCACGAAATGACCGCCACCGTGCAGGAAGT
>JAFHKH010000195.1 GCA_016937595.1 Pseudomonas cedrina subsp. fulgida
CCTGGTCGTGATGAAGGCTTCTGCGAAGGTGGTGTGAACATTCACTACCTGGAACACAAGCTGGCCAACCAGTAAGCGCTCCACTCGACAAAGCCGCCTTCGGGCGGTTTTGTTGTTTATGGATGTACACCGTACAACTGTGGGAGCGGGCTTGCTCGCGAACGCAAGGTGTCAGCCAACACGCCCAACACTGATACACCGCATTCGCGAGCAAGCCCGCTCCCACATTTTGATCTGTGTCGTTACAGACCGATTGGCGTGGCTTCGAAACGTACGCGAGGATGGGCGATGCGGTCCTGCGCGCGCACCAATTCCAGCTCGTAACTGGCGCAGGCCTGGGTTTCCAGCAGCACTTCATGCACCGCCGCGGCGGTGAACTCAAAGGCGGCCAGCAGGCTATCACCCAACAGTACGCGTGCCAGGAACAGGCCCGACGTCAGGTCGCCCACGCCCACCGGCTGACGCGGAAACGCCAGTAGCGGGCGGCGCAGGTGCCAGCTGCCTTCGGCTGTTACCAGCAGCATCTCGAAACCGTCCGGGAGCTTGCCGGGGTAATCCAGATGTTTAACCAGCACGGCCTTGGGCCCGCGCGCCAGCAATGCCTTGGCCATGGCCAGGCAGTCGAACAGCGATTGCGGCTTGCGCCCGGCAAAACTGTCCAGTTCCAATTGGTTAGGGCACAGGAAATCGGCCATGGCCACGGCTTCATCCAGCAAAAAATCGCTGACGTCCTGGGGCACGATGCAGCCTTTTTCCGGATGGCCCATCACCGGGTCGCACAGGTAAAGCGCCTTGGGGTTGATCGCCTTGATGCGGGCCACACCGGTCAAGATTGCCCGGCCCTGGGCCGCGCTGCCCAGGTAGCCGGACAGCACGGCGTCGCAGTTGCCCAACTCGCCGATCGCGGCAATGCCTTCCACCAGCGCCGGAATCTGCTGCGGCGCCAACACTTCGCCTGCCCATTGGCCATACTGGGTGTGGTTGGAGAACTGCACCGTGTTCAACGGCCAGACGTTCACCCCGACCCGCTGCATGGGGAACACGGCGGCGCTGTTTCCGGCGTGGCCAAAAACCACATGAGACTGGATCGCAAGCAGATGAGGTGTGCGTTTCATGCAGGGGATTTCCGTCAAACCGTTGAAATTCTGGCCGCGCAGTATGCGACTAAACGCAGCCTGTACGACAGACCGGCGACACAGTTAAGCTGCTCTCACTTTGTTGGAGTTCATCGCATGCTGACCCTGGGAAACATCTTCGTGTTGATGCTGCTGGCGACCGGCGCCGCCTGGGTGTGGCACAACCACGGCCTGCGCGAGCGGGCGCTGGAGCGGGTCAAGCAGCATTGCGCCAAGCTCGACATCGAATTGCTGGACGGCGCGGTGGCGCTCAAGCGCATCGGCTTTGTGAAGGACGCCAATGGTCGGCGGCGCCTGGCGCGCATTTACAACTTCGAGTTCACGGTGACCGGCGAAACCCGCCACCCAGGCACCATCACCCAGTTCGGCGCTCACAGTGCGCAGATCGAACTGGCGCCCTACCCGTTCGAGATCAAGACACCGCTGCCCAGCGCCGACGTGATCGAGCTGAGCCAGTGGCGCCAGGACCACGGCACCAAGCACCGTCAGTAACGGCAGGCCGCCAGCGCGGCCTGCAAGGTACCCACGTCCTGGGGGCTGCTGAAGATCAATTCGATACGGGAATCGCGGCGCCATTCGCTGGGCTGCCAGGCGAGCGTGCTGTTATCCACAGCGTTGGCGCTGATCCACCCTTCAGCGCTGTGGATAACCAGTTTGGCGCGGCGCCACTCAAGGCTTGCCAGCCATTGATGGAGGCGCCGGGTATCGAATTGCTGGCTCGGGTGCCAGCGCCAGCCGATACTCCAGCCGCCTTCCCGGGCCTGACTCAGGCAAATAGGCTGCGACGGATCGCTCCAGATCGCTGGCATTTGCGCGAGCCCGTTGGGCAAAACCACGTTACCCACAGCCGTGCGTGCCTGTGCGTTCAAGCCAGGCAACTGTTCCAGCGGCAGATGCGCCTGGCGCGTCCAGTAACGCGGACAATCGGGCAACTGCCGTTCGATGGCCTGGCGCTGTGGGGCGTCCAGCGCTTCATCCTTGTTCAATACCAATAGACCTGCACTTGCCAGCGCTTGCTGCTGGGCTTGCGGTAACGGTTTGCCGGCCGCCAGGGCTTGTGCATCCAGCACCATCACGCAAGGTTGCACGGCCAGCGCTGTCTGCCACGGCGCTTCGCGCAACTGCCTGAGCAACTGTGCCGGATGGCCCAGGCCCGACGGTTCGATAAACAGCCGGTCGGGCTTGGCCTTACGCAACAACCGTCCAAGTCCCACCTGGAACGGTGCGCCATTCACACAGCACAGGCAGCCTCCAGCGACTTCGCCCAGGGCAATGCCATCGTCATCCTGAGTGAGCAAGGCGGCGTCCAGGCCGATCAGCCCGAACTCATTGATCAACACGGCCCAGCGCTCATCTGCCGGACGCTGAGCGAGCAGGTGCTTGATAAGGCTGGTCTTGCCGGCGCCCAAGGGGCCGGCGATCACGTGGGTGGGAATGTTTTGCAGCATTGGGGCATCGTTCAGACCGTGTAGAGCGTTTGATCCTACGCGGTTATGCGAGCCAATCCAGTGTCAGGATCAAGCGACGTTCATCCGCCTTGAGGGCCGGCGAGCGGTGAATCAGACCGTGACCTTCGTTGCCATGCCATTTGGTGCCCTTGAGCAGGGCCACCTCGCCGCACTGGATCTGCTCGATACGGTCGGTGGGCTCGGCGTCCGGCTGGCTGAGTTTGCGCCGGTCCATAACGCCCTCGCGCAGCCATTGGCTGCCGATGCCAGCATAGGTGGTGATCAGCCGCACCGGCACATGATCGACGTGAAAACGCGGGCACATCGCCTTGTCCAGCAACCGCAGGCGCAGGCCGATACGCTGGGCGCCCAGCAGGCAGGCAAACGCGCTGACCAGCCACGACACATCGGCGATAAATCCGTCATAACCTTCAAGATCACGACAATTAGGTGCCAAACCCTGCAAGTCAGGCACCGCGTCTTCGCGGTCAAGTTCGATGACCGTGGAGTCGGCCAACGGCTCATTGAGCGCCACCAGCAAAGCGCCGAACTCAGCGATATGCAGCGGCAATTGGCGCTGCCACACGGCCAGGTTGACGCCGTCTTCGAGGATGTCAGACAGCGCCAGCGGGGTTTCGCCACGCGTCTGGCGAATCACGGGGCGCAGGGCAATCATCGGGGCCAGCATCAGGCGGCAGCCTCCTCATACCAAGGGCCAAAGGGATCGGCCAGCAGGCGCCAACCTTCTACGCCCAAGGCCATTTCTTCATCGTTGAGCAAGCAGGCGTCCAACTCGGCACGCATCTGCGCGAAGTCGATGTTCTGCCCGATAAACACCAGTTCCTGGCGGCAGTCGCCGGTGCTCAGTTGCCAGTGCCCCATGATCGCCGCGACGCTTTCCTCGTCCTGGGGCCATTGGCTTTTCGGTACAAAGCGCCACCAGCGTCCGGCAAATCCATGGCGCATCAAGCCGCCGGCCTGGGACCAACTGCCTGCGTCCTGATGCTTGCTGGCCAGCCAGAAAAAGCCCTTGGAACGCAGCAGCTTGCCGTTGACCCAGGGCCGGTCGATAAAGTCGAAAAACCGCTGCGGATGAAAGGGGCGACGCGCGCGATACGCGGTGGACGCAATGCCGTACTCCTCGGTTTCCGGCGCGTGTTCACCGCGCAACTCCTGCAGCCAGCCTGGAGCCTGGGCGGCGCGTTCGAAGTCGAAACGTCCGGTGTTGAGAATCGTGTCCAGCGGCACTTCGCCCATGACCATCGGGATGATCTGCGCCTGGGCATTCAAGCGTTCAAGGATCGCGGTCAGTTCTTCGCGTTCGCGGCGGCTGATCAAGTCGATCTTGCTGATGAGGATCACGTCGGCGAACTCGATCTGCTCGATCAGCAGGTCGGTAATCGAGCGCTCGTCTTCTTCACCGAGGGTTTCGCCGCGTGAGGCCAGGCTTTCGGCCGCCTGGTAGTCGAGCAGGAAGTTCATGCCGTCGACCACGGTGACCATCGTGTCCAGGCGCGCGATATCGGCCAGGCTTTGTCCGTTGTCATCGCGAAAGGTGAAGGTTTCGGCCACCGGCAAGGGCTCGGAAATGCCGGTGGACTCGATCAGCAGGTAATCGAACCGGCCTTCCTTGGCGAGCTTGGCGACTTCTTCCAGCAAGTCTTCGCGCAAGGTGCAGCAGATGCAGCCGTTGCTCATCTCCACCAGCTTTTCTTCGGCGCGGTTGAGGGTGACGTCGCGCTGGACTTCGCCGCCATCGATGTTGATTTCACTCATGTCGTTGACGATCACCGCGACCCGCAGGTTTTCGCGGTTGCGCAGGACGTAGTTGAGCAACGTGCTTTTGCCGGCGCCGAGAAAGCCGGATAACACGGTAACGGGGAGACGGTTGGGCATCAGGTCATTCTCATCAGGTCGCCGGTCGGGCCAGGCTGTGTATTTATGTTATAGTATAACAACACAAATTAGCCAACCCTCTTGTTCGTCACGCCAAAGAGGGCAATGCTTGCGAACCCTTCCGGCGTTGAGTAACCCGATGAAATACCTGGTGTGCGCCCTACTCCTGGCAACCGCGGGAACTGCCTGCGCCCAGGCACCCAGCCTGCTGGCCAAGTGCACACGCAGCGCCAACCTGTTGGCCTGCGTTGATCCGCTGGGTAATGCCTACAGCGTGGCGACGGCTGGCGGCACCACGTATTTGCGCGGGTACGAGGTGATCGGCAAACGCTACTGGGCTCAGACCAACAGCCGCTACGGACAACTGACCTTCTTTACCGGGCTGGCGTCGGATGGTGAAGCGTGGGTCGGCTACACACGGCGCGTGGGCTGGACCACCCTCAACCGGTTTTCCAGTTCGGGCGCGCCAGCGCCAAGTTCACCTGCAGCCGCGTGACCGGCTGTTAGACCTGCGGGTTCTTCTGTTCCTGCACCCAGGCCATGTAGCTGTCCATCGGTGGGTTCTTCTGGAAATACTTTTTCAGGCCTTCGAACAGGCCGTCGGCAACCGCCTGTTGATGACGCGCGGTAACCAGGCGCGCGCTGTCTCGTGCATTGGAGATAAACCCGGTTTCCACCAGGATCGACGGCACATCGGGTGACTTGAGCACCGCAAACCCGGCTTGTTCCACGCGTTTCTGATGCAGGCTGGTGATGCCTTCGAGGCTGCCGAGGATCGAGCTGCCCAGCTGCAGGCTGGAAGCAATCGTGGCGTTCATCGACATGTCCAAAATCACGCCCGCCAGCATCGGGTCTTTGTCCTTCAAGTTGAGCAAGCTGGTGGCGCCGAGCAAATCGGCGCCGTTTTCCCGTTGCGCCATGAACCGCGCGGTGGCGGACGTCGCGCCGCCTTCGGACAAGGCATACACCGAAGCGCCCGAGGCGGTGATGCGCGGCGCGGCATCCGCATGCACCGAGATAAACATATCGGCATTGTGCTTGTGGGCGATCTCTACCCGCTTGCGCAGGGGCACGAAGAAGTCGTCGTTGCGCACCAACTTCACATCAAAACCCTTCTCGCGTTTCAAGCGTTTGGCCAGCAGTTGGGCGATGGACAGCACCACGTCTTTTTCGCGTTGCCCCTTGGAGCCCACGGCGCCTGGGTCCTTGCCGCCGTGGCCGGGGTCCACCACCACAATGATGTCGCGCTTGGGGTGCGCCTTATCCACTAATGGCGCAGGGGCGGCGGCGATTTGACGAGGCACTTGGGTGGCGCTGGTCAGGTCCAGCACCAGGCGATGGCCCTGGCCATCCTGGGGCGGCAATAGAAAGCTGTTGAGCTGCATTGGCGCGGCCAGGTCCAGCACGATGCGCGTATCGCCTTTGCCGAAATGCCCGGAGCGAATCGAGGTGATGCCGCTGTTCTTCAACGCCAACTGCGAGAAATCCCCACTGAGCCCGGCGCCACTGAGGTCGATAATCAGGCGCTCCGGCGCGCTCAGGGTAAACGTTTTGTATTGCACAGGGCCGCTGAGGTCGAACACCAATCGCAACTTGTCATCCGAGCGCCACAGGCGCGCGTTGCGAATCTGCGTGGCCGACGCCGCGAAAGGCAAGGTGAAGAGAGGGCTGACCAGAAGCAGGTTAAGGAGCTGACGTCTGTGCATCAAAAATACCGCAAATAGAGGAGCGTCCTTACTCGACATGACTGAAAGAGGCTGGAGCAGAATATTCATCGCTGATTTTATTGTTATACTATAACATGTCTAAATATTTCCAACGACGGACCTTTTCATGAATGCGCTGACTCTGCCGGATATCGCCGCGCAGGCTTCACGCCAAGCCTTGCCACTCGACTGGGTGGGCATGTGCGGCATCGCCCTGCCGATCCTGATTGATGGCCAGCGCCTGACAGCCACCGCCGATGCCGGTGTGAGCCTGGACGATGGCAGCGCCCGTGGCATTCATATGTCACGCCTGTACCTGGCGCTGGACATGCTCGATCAGCAGCCCCTTACGCCTGCACTTCTGCGTAATGTACTGCAGCATTTTCTCGACAGTCATGAAGGTTTATCTAATAACGCCTACCTGCGGATTCACACCGACCTGCTGCTCAAACGTGCGGCGCTGGTCAGTCCGCTGGCCGGCTGGAAAAGCTACCCGGTGAGCATCGAAGCACGTCTGGAACATCAGATGTTCCACGTGGAACTAAAAATTGACGTTACCTACTCTTCAACCTGCCCCTGCTCCGCTGCCCTCGCCAGGCAATTGATTCAACAGCAATTTATCCAAGACTTCGCCAACACACCGCTGCAGCATGAGCAGGTGCTGACCTGGCTCGGCAGCGCCAGCGGCATTGTCGCCACACCCCACAGCCAGCGCAGCAGCGCGCAGTTGCATGTTCACCTGCAAGGCGAGCACCTGCCGCTTACAGAACTGATCGATAACGTCGAAGCCGCCCTGGGCACCGCCGTTCAAACCGCGGTAAAACGCGCGGACGAACAAGCCTTTGCCCTGGCAAACGGTCAGAACCTGATGTTCTGCGAAGACGCCGCTCGCCGCCTCAACCTCGCCTTGAAACGCTCGGATGCCATCAACGCCTTCCACCTGAAAGTGATCCACGCCGAAAGCCTGCACGCGCACGATGCCGTGGCTGAAAGCCGCTGGACGAGAAACCCTGCATGATCACCTGCACCGCTTTGCGCTGGGGCGCCCCTGGCCAACCGCTCACACCTGCCATAGACCTCAAGCTGGAACAAGGCAGCCTCACCGGCATCATCGGCGCTAACGGCAGCGGTAAAAGTAGCCTGCTCAAGGTCATCGCCGGCCTGCAGAAACCCCTGGCCGGCAACGTCAGCGTCGATGTTCCACGGCGTGGCGGCCTGTCGTTTTTACCGCAGCAGCAACACTTGGATCGCCAGTTCCCCATCAGCCTGCAAGAGCTGGTCGCCGCCGGTTTGTGGGGCGCTCGACTCAGCCCGCAACAACGCGCCCAGCGCCTTGAAGCGGTGCTGGAAGACTGGTGCCTCGTGGGTCTGGAACAGCGCCCATTGATGGCGTTGTCCGGTGGCCAACTACAACGTGCCCTGCTCGCCCGCATGAGCCTGGCCGAAACGCCGGTGCTGCTGCTCGACGAGCCTCATGCTGCCCTCGACGAAGAAGGCCAGGCGCTGTGCTGGCAACACATTCACGCCTGGCATGCGCAGGGCCGCACCGTGGTCGTTGTCTGCCATGACCTCTCGTCCGTGCGCCACCACACGCAACAGGTGGTGCAGATCAAAAGCACCGGCTGCGTATTCGGCCCGAGCAAAGAGTTGATCCGCCCGCAACCTCACATGCAGGTCGCCTGATGCACTTCGCTGCCCAACTGTGGATGCCCTTCCTCGACTTCGTGTTTATGCGCCGCGCGTTGATCGGCGGCCTGGTACTCGCCTGCAGCACCGCACCGCTGGGCGTGTTTCTGATCCTGCGGCGCATGAGCCTGATCGGTGACGCCGTCGCCCATGGCATCCTGCCCGGCGCCGCCCTGGGGTTCTGGTTCGCCGGTCTCAGCCTGCCCGCCCTGACCCTCGGCGGCCTGGGCGCGGGGTTGAGCATGGCCGGCCTGTCGGCCTGGATCACCCGCCGCACCGGGCTGCGCGAAGACGCCAGCCTCGCGGCCATTTACCCCATCTCCCTCGCCGCCGGCGTGCTGATCCTCGGCATCGCCGGCAAGCGCCTGGACCTGCTGCATCTGTTGTTTGGCTCCGCCCTGGCCGTGGACGAAACCACCCTCACCGGCATGCTCTGGGTGTGCGGGTTCAGCCTGGTCGCCATGGCCGCGATCTACAAACCACTGCTGCTGGACACACTCGATCCCTTGTTCCTACGAACCGTCAGCCGCCTTGGCCCGTTGGCCCACGGGCTGTTCCTGACACTGGTGGTGCTGAACCTGGTGATCGGCTTCCAAGCGATCGGCGCCTTGATGGTGGTGGGCTTGATGATGCTGCCGGCCATCGCTTCGCGTTTCTGGAGCCGGCGCCTGCCGGTGCTGATCGCGGTATCGGCGGTGCTGGGATGCCTGTCGGTGTGGCTGGGTTTGCTGCTGTCGTTCTACTACTCGTTGCCCAGCGGGCCGGCCATCGTGCTGGTGGCTGGCGCCGGGTATCTGCTGTCCGTGGTCTTCGGTCCGGTGCATGGCTTGCTGCGCCGCCCGCCCTTGCTTACATCCCAATGAGGTGTTTCCCGATGCGCGCTCTATTCGTGCTGTTCAGTCTCGTCTTGTCACTATCGACGGCCCAGGCCGCAGACAAGCTCCAAGTGGTCACCAGCTTCAGCATTCTCGATGACATCACCCACCAGATCGGTGGCGACCACATCCAGATCAGCAACATGGTCGGCCCGGATGCCGACGCCCATACCTACGAGCCGACGCCGGACGACGCCAAAGCGCTGCTCAAGGCCAAATTGATCATCAAGAACGGCCTCGGTTTCGAGCCCTGGCTGGATCGTCTGGTGGCCAGCACCGAAACCAAAGCCACCGTGGTCACCGCCAGCAAAGGCGTGATCTCCCACACCATGGATGAAGACGGCGAAACCATTCCCGACCCGCACGCCTGGCACAACCTGGCGAACGCGGAAATCTATGTGAACAACATCACCAAGGCATTGATCGCTGCCGACCCGGCCAATACCGCGGACTACCAGCGCAACAGCCAAGCCTACCTGAAACAAATCTACCGCCTGCTCGCCGAGGCCAAGACCAAATTCGGCGCATTGCCGCCCGGCAATCGCCGCATCGTCACCTCCCATGACGCCTTCGGTTACCTGGGCCAGGCCTATGGCATCGAGTTTCTCGCACCTCAAGGCCTGTCCACCGAACGTGAGCCGTCCGCTGCCGAAGTGGCCGAGCTGATCACCCAGATCCGCAAAGACAAAGTCAAAGCCGTGTTCATGGAAAACATCAAGGACTCGCGCCTGCTCAAGCAGATCGCCGACGAAAGCGGCGCACAGATCGGCGGGACGCTCTACTCGGACGCCCTCGCCGCAGAAGGCCCGGCCAGTACCTTTACCGGGTTGTTCGAATACAACCTCAATACCTTGTGCGCTGCGTTGGCCAAGCCATGATCCGCAAGAACCCCTCGGGCGATCTGCCAGTGATCGCCGAATCGGCCTACGTCGACAAGACCGCGATCATCTGCGGCAAGGTGATCATCGGCGAGAACGTCTTTGTCGGCCCCTACGCCGTGATCCGCGCCGACGAGTCGATGCCAGCGGCGCCATGGACCCGATCACCATCGGCGCCAACTCCAACATCCAGGACGGCGTGGTCATCCACTCCAAGTCCGGCGCGGCGGTGACGATCGGAGAGTTTACCTCCATCGCCCACCGCTCCATCGTCCATGGGCCGTGCAGCGTCGGTGATCGCGTCTTCATCGGTTTCAACAGCGTGCTGTTCAACTGCGTTGTCGGCGACGGCTGCGTGGTGCGCCATAACTCGGTGGTCGACGGGCGCGATTTGCCCGCCGCGTTCTATGTGCCCTCCACCACGCGCATCGGGCCCAACACCGACCTGTCGCAATTCCCGCCCGTCAGCGTCAGCGCCTCGGAGTTTTCTGAAGACGTGGCACGCACCAACGTCGATCTGGTACGCGGCTACAAAGCCCTGCAAAACGAGTTCTGAACCATGAGCCGCCTGTTGATCCGCAACGCCCGCCTGGTGAATGAAGGCCGGGAATTCGACGCTGATGTCCTGATCGCCAACGGTCGCATCGAAAAGATCGCCGGCAGTATCGAAGGCTACGTTGCGCCCGTCGCCATCGACGCCCAAGGCCAATGGCTGCTACCGGGTATGATCGACGACCAGGTGCACTTTCGTGATCCTGGCGCGCCGGACAAAGGCAGCTTCTACAGCGAATCGCGCGCGGCGGTGGCCGGCGGCATCACCAGTTTCATGGACATGCCCAACACCCAGCCGGCCACCCTGACCCTGGAGGCCCTGGCCGATAAAAAACGCCGCGCCGCCCTGCACTCGGTGGCCAACTATGGCTTTCATTTCGGCGTGAGCAACGACAACCTCGACACCGTCGCCGCGCTCGACCCGCGTGAGGTGGCCGGGGTCAAGGTGTTCATGGGCGCCTCGACCGGCAACATGCTGGTGGACGACCCGCGCATCCTGGAGTGCCTGTTCGCCGAAGTCCCGACGATTCTGTTGGCCCACTGCGAACACACGCCAAGCATCCAGGCCAACGAACTGCGCCTGCGCGAGCGCTTCGGCGAGCACATTCCCGCCGTGGCGCACCCGCTGATCCGTGATGCCGAGGCGTGCTATCGCTCATCGTCCTTCGCGGTGGAATTGGCCAGGCACCATGGCACACGCCTGCACGTGTTGCATCTGACCAGCGCGCGGGAATTGAGCCTGTTCGAAAACAAGCCACTGGCGCAAAAGCGCATCACGGCGGAAGTCTGCGTGCACCACTTGCTGTTCGATGACCGCGACTACCACCGCCTCGGCCACCAGATCAAATGCAACCCGGCGATCAAGACCCGCGCCGACCGCGACGCGCTGCGCCTGGCCTTGCTGGATGATCGTCTGGATGTGATTGGCACGGACCACGCGCCGCATACCTGGGCGCAAAAACAGAGCGGGTACCGTGACGCCCCCTCGGGCTTGCCCCTGGTGCAACACGCCCTGCCGGCATTACTGGAATTGGTCGCCGACGGGCTGCTGCCCTTGACTACCGTGGTGGCGAAAACCAGTCACCGTGTGGCCGACCTGTTCGCCATCCCGGACCGGGGTTATCTGCGCGAAGGGTATTGGGCCGACCTGGTGCTGATCAAACCGGAGCCCGCCGGCAAGCCGGTCAACAGCCAACCGATCCTCGCCCGCTGCGGCTGGACGCCGTTCGCTGAACGCAGCTTTCGCCACAGCGTCAGCACCACGCTGGTCTCCGGCCACCTGGCGTGGCACAACGGCCAGGTGGTCGAGAGTTGCCAGGGCTTACCCCTGCATTTCCTGCGTTAAGCGCGAGGCTTGACCGTACCGCAATCGTTGCCCAGCCATTGGGCATGGGTGTCCAGGCTGCCCTTCTGCTGGATGCCAGTGGCATTGAAGGTGCCGTTGACGGTGGTGGTGAATTCCTTTTGGCTCTGGAACGTAGCGACGCCGGTGCCCTGGGCTTTCGGGCAACTGAAGCGGAATTTCCATTGGTTGCCGGTCTTGTCGGTGACTTCCTGTTTGCAGCCCGATTGCGGGTCGGTCAGGGGGATAGAGTCCGAGGCGACTTGCGCCGGGGTGAGGCACACCTGCACGCCTTTACCGGCCATGGTAATGCCTTGTTTTTCGAGCATGGCGCGCTGTTCGGGGGTCATCTGTTGTTTGAGCTGACCGAGAATCAGCGACAGGTCCGGCAAGTCCTGGTTATCGACTTTCATATTGCTGGTGGTCAATTCCCACAAGCCCGGCGCCAGCATCTGCGCCTGCGCCGCCACCGGCAGCGACAAACCCATAACCATGGCTAAAGACAGCAGACGAGCATTCATCGAGTTACTCCTGGGTAATTGTTGGCGTTAGACGCTGCAAAGGCGCCAGTGTTGCACGGCAAATAAAATAGCGACATTCGCGACCAGACATGGTCTGTTAGGCACTGGATAGCCTGGAGTACTGTCGTCCATGGATTTTTTTGGCCCGCACCTGCTCGCCTACTTCATCGCCACGCTGCACTTTCTGGGGACCCTTGCCGCGATTCACGCGGTGCTGACCGTCAGGACCGCCCAAGGCTCGATCGCCTGGGCCTTGTCGCTGATGTTCATGCCTTACCTCACCCTGATCCCCTATCTGATCTTCGGCCGCAGCACGTTCGATGCCTATATCAAGGCGCGTCGCCAGGCCAACCAAGAGATGCACAAGGCGATCACCGCATTGAACTGGCGCCCCTGGGTCGAGGAAGCCCTCGCCGCGCGTAACTCCAATGCCTACGCCTCGCTGCGCGCCATGCCCAAGCTGGGACGCATGCCGTGCCTGGCGAACAATGAAGTACACCTGTTGATCAACGGCGAAGCCACCTTCAGCGCAATCTTCGACGCCATTCGCAACGCCAGGACCGCCGTACTCTTCCAGTTCTTTATCATTCATGACGACGAACTCGGCAGGCAACTGCACGCCCTGCTGAAAGAAAAAGCCGCCCAAGGCGTCGCCATCTACGTGCTGTACGACCGCATTGGCAGCCACGCCCTGCCCCATCGCTATGTGCAGTCGTTACGT
The DNA here is from genome assembly GCA_016937595.1 of Pseudomonas cedrina subsp. fulgida. Taxonomy (GTDB): domain Bacteria; phylum Pseudomonadota; class Gammaproteobacteria; order Pseudomonadales; family Pseudomonadaceae; genus Aquipseudomonas; species Aquipseudomonas fulgida. Next base: position 12,762 of record JAFHKH010000195.1, read on the forward strand.
GAAGCCGGCGTGCATATCAAGGCATTCGCTACCCGCAGCGGCTGGCTCAATCGCTTTCAGGTCAACTTCCGCAACCACCGCAAGATCGTGGTGGTGGACGGCATCACCGGGTTTGTCGGCGGGCATAACGTCGGCGATGAATACCTGGGCAAGAAGCCGCCCCTGGCGCCGTGGCGCGATACCCACGTGCAGGTCGTGGGTCCTGTGGTCGCATGTTTGCAGGAGTCGTTTGCCGAAGACTGGTTCTGGGCCGCGCGCGAGTTGCCGCCGCTGATCCTACCGGATGCCTATCCGGAGGACGGCGTGCTCTGCCAGTTGCTCGCCAGCGGGCCGGCCGACCCGTATGAAACGTGCTCGCTGTTTTTCGTCGAAGCCATCCATGCGGCCACCGAACGCGTATGGATCACCAGCCCGTATTTCATCCCCGATGAAGCCGTGTTCGCCGCCCTGCGCCTGGCGGTCCTGCGCGGTGTCGATGTGCGCGTGCTGTTACCGTCGCGCCCGGACCACCGCATTGTCTACGCCGCCTCCAGCCTTTACGCCATCGAAGCGGTGCGGGCCGGGGTGCGGGTGTTCCGCTATACGCCGGGCTTTCTGCACCAGAAGGTGGTGCTGGTGGACCGCGAAATCAGCGCCATCGGCAGCGCGAACATGGACAACCGTTCGTTCCGGCTGAATTTCGAAGTGATGCTGTTGACGGTCGACGTCGCCTTCGCCAAAGAGGTGGAGCAGATGCTGCTGGACGACTTCGCGCACGCCCATGAAGTCAGCCATAAAGAAAGCCGCGAAACCCACCGCCTTCAACAACTGGGGATGCGGGTGGCGCGGCTTATTTCACCGATTCTCTAAGAGCCGAAGCCGAACCAATGTGGGAGCGGGCTTGCTCGCGAAAGGCGGTGGATCAGTCGATATCTTCGGCGACTGACACTCCGCCTTCGCGAGCAAGCCCGCTCCCACATTTTGTGCCTTCAGTGTTTTCAAAATAGACGCTCAGCGGTAAATATCCTCCCGCGTCCACGGCAGTTCATGGCTTCCATCGGCATGGGGTTTCACCGCCAGAATCTGGTGCAGGTTGATCCAGCCCCGCGCAAACGCATAGGCGCACCCGGCCAGGTACAGCCGCCAGATCCGCAACGCTTGCTCCGGTACCATCCTTGCTGCCGCTTCCAGATTGTCTTCCAGGCGCTCGCTCCAATGGTCCAGGGTGCGCGCGTAGTGCAGGCGCAGGCTTTCGACGTCGACCACTTCCAGCCCGACTTCGCTGATTTCGGCCGTCATCATCGCCAGGTGCGGCAGCTCGCCGTTGGGGAACACATAACGCTCGATGAACTCACCGGCGCCACGGCCCACAGGGCGGCCATCGGTGTGCTTGGCGGTAATGCCATGGTTCATCACCAGGCCGCCTTCACGCACCGCGCCGAACAGGGTCTGGCAGTACTGCGCCAGGTTGGCGTGGCCGACGTGTTCGAACATGCCCACGCTGATCACTTTGTCGAAACGGCCGTCTTGCGGCAGGTCGCGGTAGTCGAGCAACTGCAGGTCGACCTGGTCTTCAAGGCCCTCGGCTTTCACCCGCTCCCGGGCCAGTGCCAACTGTTCCTTGCTCAGGGTGATGCCGAATACCTTTACTCCGAATTCCCGCGCGGCAAAACGCGCCAACCCACCCCAGCCACAGCCGACGTCGAGCAGATACTCGCCCGGCTGCAAGCGCAATTTGCGGCACAGGTGGCGGAATTTGTCTTGTTGGGCCTGGTCGATGGATTCGCTGCCGGTTTCGAAATACGCGCAGGAGTACACCATGTCCTGGTCCAACCACAGCTGGTAGAACTGGTTGGACAGGTCGTAGTGATAGGAAATAGCCGCTGCGTCGGTGGCCTTGTCGTGCAGCGCGCGTACCGGGCGGGCGCCCTCGTCGTCTTCGATCAAGGCGTGACTCAATTCATCACATACCCGGATGACTTCCGAGATAGAGCCTTCCAGCTCCAGCTTGCCTTCGACGAAGGCTTCGCCCAGTGAGTCGAGCGTTGGATGGGTCAGCTTGGTCACGACCGTGGGGTCCTTCACCACGATAGTCACACTGGGCTCGGGGCCCAGGTTGAATTCATGGCCGTCCCAGAGTCGAAGACGCAGCGGTAGCTGAAGATTCTGTAAGGCCGGTGGAAGTTGCGCGAGCATGAGTAGTCCCCCCTTGTTTCAGACGTCTGAAATGAGGGTAGACCATCCGAAGACAAAGTAGGAGGCTATCGATTTGATAGCCTTCTTCTATGCCGCTCGGCGCTCGAGCAGGCCTTCCTGGATCCACTGCTTCAGCCACGTGACCGCCTGCAATGGCGCACCCTCTGCGTAAGTGACTGCCAACTGGGCGCACAGTTCGGCAAAGTTCCAGCCGATGGTCGCCATCCCCGCCAGGGCGGCGGCCTCGGCGGAATCCAGGCTGCGGTAATGGCACACACGCTGATGGCGCCATACCAAACAGGTTTGCGCCGGGTCCAAGGCCTGGCTGCCAGGGAATGCGGACTCGTCCTTGCTGGCGCGCCAGATCGCAACGCTATTGAAAAAGCAATGCACCCGTTGCACCGACGGCGCCAGGCTCACCTGCAACCCCGGCCATGCTTCGGCAGGCAGCAACGCCATGTCGTTGAGCGTCAGCGGTTCGCCCTGCGGCGCATCGAACGCCAGGGTAAACGCCCATTCCAATCGCGCCAGTTCCGCCAGCGGCTCACTCTGCTCTGCCACCAGATGCTCAAGGATAAATGCCGGAAAACGCTCGCCCAGCCAGCGCAGGCTGTAATGGGCCGACGGGTAACGGCGCACATAAGCCTCGGTCAGCGCCGCGAATTCATCGTCGCCCAGCCAGTAGCGCATGGCGCTGAAGTCATGGCGCAAGACATCTTGCAGCCTTGATAGGTAGGCGTTGTGGTAAATCGCCAGGCCCGTGTCCACATCCAGCGTCGGGCCGCCCAGCAGGGTGGCGGCGAAGTGGGTGCTGGCGGTCGACGTTTCGGCTAACAGGTGTTGTTCAAAGGCCAATTGCCAATCGGTCAGGCGCATGACTGTCTCCTGGCCAGGGCCATCGCGCCCAATTGGCGGGCCTTGCCCAGTTCGGCGAGCAAGTCCTCCAACGGCGGGAAATGATCGTCACGCTCCAGCAGCGTCGACACCGGCCCCAAGTGCTCAAGCGTCTGTTGATAGAGCGCCCACACCGGATCACAGACAGGATGGTCATGGGTATCGACCACGTAGTCGCCATAGTCCATATGCCCCGCCAAATGCAACTGGCGGATGCTCCCGGGCGGCAGGTTGCGGATAAAGGTCCAGGCGTCGAAGCCATGGTTGCGCGAGCTGACGTACACGTTGTTGACGTCCAGCAATAACTGGCACCCCGACAGGTGAGCCAGGGCATTAAGGAACTCCCACTCGGTGAATTCGTCCGCCTTGGCGCGTACATAACTGGAGACGTTTTCCAGCACCAGCGGGCGTTGCAACACGTCCTGCACCTGACGCACGCGGGCAGCCACGTGGTAGAGGCTTTCTTCGGTGTAAGGCAGCGGCAGCAGGTCATGCAACTGGTGAGCGCTGCCCCGGCTCCAGCACAGATGATCGGAAATCCACGCGGGCTGAATACGCTCGGCAAGCTGCTTGATGCGCCTCAGGTAATCGGTATCCAGAGCGTGGGGGCCGCCGATGGACAGGGACACACCATGCATCACCAGGGGATAGCGTTCGGCAATCGCATCCAGGTAGTACAGGGCCTTGCCGCCCTGGACCAGATAATTCTCGGAGATCACTTCGAACCAATCCACGGGCGGGGATTGCTCAAGAATCTGTTCGTAGTATTCGTTGCGTAAACCCAGGCCGTAACCCAGGAAGGGAAGAGACGTTGCCATCATGGACTCCTGGAAAAGTGTCCGCAGCGGCCTGGAGACCCGCTGCGGTTGCACCCGGTTTGCGCTTACTCGCCGACTTTGCCGCCGGCAGCGTCGCAGGCAGCCTTGGTCATGGCCTTGAAACCGTGGCCCTTGCAGACAGCCTGGCCCTTGCAGGCGTTTTCAGCGGTCTTGCAGTCGTTCATGCCTTTGCAGGAAGTCACACCGTAGCAATGAACGGTAGCGTCGGCGGCCTGCGCCTGGGTGGCGACACCGGCAAACATTGTGGCGGCAGCGATAGCCAGGGCAGCACCGGAAACGGCGTTCTTGATGTTCATTGTGTAGTCCTCATCAATCAGTAAGTAGGTCGGCCTGAACGGATTGCTCAGTCTCGACACACCACTAGAGTGAGGTGCACCACGGGCGTTACAGCCCTCTCCAAAAAATATGAAATCAGTCTTCAAGCTTCAACAGCGGCTCCTGGAAGCGCAGCAAACGCCCGGCGTTACCCAGTACCAGCAACGTGCTGAGGTTATGCAGCACCGCCGCAATCATGGCACCTGCCGCCCCAAGCCAGCCAAACGCGGCAAACACGACGATGGCCAAGGTCCAACCCAGGCCGATGATCACATTGACCTGCAATGTGTGCCGGCACTGGCGGCTCAAGCGCACGCAAGTGCCCAGGCGCCGCAGGTCGCTGCCGATCAACACCACATCCGCCGACGCCAGGGCGATATCCGCCCGCCCGCGCCCATGGCCACCCCGACGACACCGGCCTTGAGCGCCAGGGAATCGTTGATGCCGTCGCCCACCACCATCGGGCGAAAGCCACTGCCGATTTCACCGAGGACGCGGTTGAGCTTGTCTTCCGGCAACGCCTGGGCTTGGACGTCATTGATACCCACCTCCAGCGCGAGGCTGTCGGCCACACTGTGACGGTCGCCCGTCAGCAGCAGTTGGCGGCCCAAACCCAGATCACGCAACGCTTGCAAGGCTTGGCGGGCTTCGGGCTTGACGCTATCGGCCAGCAGCAGCCAGGCCAGGAATTGCCCGTTCAGCGCGAGCCCGGCGATGGGGCCATCGTGAGTCGGCACGGCCGTGGTGACAATACCCAGTTGTTCGAACAATTCCGGCCGGCCCAGCGCCGCTTCGCCCTGAGCGGTTTGCGCCACAACACCCAGGCCTTGGCGCTCGCGGATATCGCTCAGCGTCAGCCGCTGTTCCTGCGTCGCCAACACCGCCAACGCACGGCTGACCGGATGGCTGCTGGCCGAGCCCAGGCTGGCCGCCAGGTTCAATACGCTTTGGCGATCCGCCACAGCGGTTTCGAGGGACTGCAGGCGCAAGGTGCCAAAGGTCAGGGTGCCGGTCTTGTCGACCACCAATGAGGTCAGGTCCGCCAACTCCTCCAGAAACGCCGAGCTGCGAATCAGAATGCCGTGCCGCGCTGCCACCGCGATACCGGCAATCGCCGTGGCCGGCGCCGACAGCACCAATGCGCACGGACACGCCGCCACCAGCACGGCGAGCATCGCCTGGGCGTCATTCGTCACAAACCAGGTGACCGCCGCCAGCAGCAACACCAGCACCATATAGCTGCCGGCATAACGCTCCAGCAACCGTGTGATCGGCGGCTTGGAACGCTCGGCGTTCTGCATCAGCGCAATGACTTTGCCCAGAGTGGATTCATTGCCGGTGCGCGTCACCTCAAGACGCAACACGCCGTCGAGGTTGATCGCGCCGCCAAACACCTGCACACCGACGCTGGCTTCCAACGGCACCGACTCCCCGGTGATCGGCGCCGTGTCCAGGCTCGCCTGGCCCGACAGCACCACGCCATCGGCCGGCACCCGGTCGCCCGCCCGCACTTCCACCACATCCCCGGTGTTCAGCGTGCCGTTATCCACTTCCACGATGCTGCCGTCAGCCTGTACCCGCCGCGCATGGCTACGGGTCAGTTTGCCCAGCGCATGGATCGCCTCCTGGGAGCCGATCACGCTGCGCTCTTCCAGCACGTGGCCGAAGATCATGATGATCGGCAGCAACGCCGCCGTCAGTAGATCGCCGGTGGCCCAGGCACCGAGCATCGCCAGCGCGATGAGTTGGTCGGTGATGCCATGCAAGCTGGGGAACCGCAGGCTGTACCAGGCCGAACGCATCACCGGCACGGCCACCAGCAACGACGCTACCCCCAGCAGCAATTGGCTCACGCCCGTCTGGTCCGGCGCCAGCCAGCGCCACACCAGGCCCAGCACCAACAAGCCCAAGGCCAGCATGGCCAGGGTCAACTGCCGGGCAGCGCTGCGCTGCTCGGCGGAGGTCAGCATGGGGGCGCTCATTGTTCGGCTCCCTGGATGATCAAGCGGGCGTCGTCTTTGGGGTCGACCGTGGTCACGGCACCGGCCTGACCGAGAATATTCGGCAGGCGTTCGCGGTACAGGCGCAACAGCAACCCCGGATCTTTCACCTGGGCCAGGCTGGCGACGGTCGCGGTTTGCGCCTGGGCATTGGCCAGGCGTTCGCTGGCCTGAGCGTGTGCCACTTGCACCAGGCGATCGGCCTGTTGGGTCGCATTCTGGGTGAGCTTTTCGGCGTCGTTACGCGCGTTGGCCACCGCCTTATCGGCTTGCTGGCTGGCGGTAAGGACCGCATTAAAGGCATTCACCGCCGGGCCCGGCAGGCTCGATTGCACGTCGACGCGGGTGACGGCGATGCCCAACCCCAGGCCCGTGGAAGCCAGTTCGGTGAGGCGTTTATTGATGCCTTGCACCAGGTCCCCGCGCAGCCGCTCACGGCGTTCGGCGGCGCCGTTGTCGGTGCCGATCAGTTCGGGGCGCGCCACCAGGATCGTGTCCAGGTCGCGCGCCGCCGTCAGGGCCACGGCGCTGCGCGTCACCAACCGGTCCAGGGCCGGCAGTACGTGGGCGCCCTGCAACACGAAGGCGTAAGGCTCGGTAACCTTGTAGAACACCCGCACATCCAATTGCACCACGCCGGCATCGCC
>JAFHKH010000196.1 GCA_016937595.1 Pseudomonas cedrina subsp. fulgida
CCCGCTCCCACATTTGATTGCATTTCATCTGAAGAAATGCGCTCGAATGTGGGAGCGGGCTTGCTCGCGAAGAGGCCATCGGCCACACCCTATACCTCAGCTCAATTGCCTCACCCCCAGCCACCCGGTAAAGTGCCGCTCCCCCCGCAATGCCCGAGGCAGCCCCCATGACCCAGACCTTTGATATCGCCGTGATCGGCGCCACCGGCACGGTTGGCGAAACCCTGGTGCAGATTCTCGAAGAGCTGGATTTCCCGGTAGGCACTCTGTATCTGCTGGCTGGCAACACTCTGCTGGCGCGTCGGTGCCGTTTCGCGGCAAGAACCTGCGGGTCAAGGAAGTCGATGAATTCGATTTCAACAAGGTGCAACTGGCGTTCTTCGCGGCGGGGCCGGCGGTGACTTTGAGTTTCGCCCCGCGTGCCACGGCGGCGGGCTGTTCGCTGATCGACTTGTCCGGCGCGTTGCCGGCCGAGCAGGCGCCGCACGTGGTACCGGAAGCCAACGCCCATGTGCTGGATGGCCTGAAAAAACCGTTCCAGCTCGGCAGCCCAAGCCCGTCGGCGACCAACCTGGCTGTAGTCCTCGCGCCCTTGCGCGGGTTGCTGGATATCCAGCGGGTCAGCGTCACCGCCAATCTGGCCGTGTCTGCCCTGGGCCGTGAGGCCGTGAGCGAGCTGGCGCGGCAGACCGCCGAGCTGTTGAATGTACGCCCGCTGGAGCCGCAATTCTTTGATCGGCAAATGGCCTTCAATCTTCTGGCGCAAGTCGGCAAGCCGGACACCCACGGGCATACCGACTTGGAGAAAAGGCTGATACACGAATTGCGTGCAGTGCTGGAAACTCCGTTGCTAAAGATTTCCGCAACCTGCGTTCAAGCCCCCGTGTTTTTTGGCGATAGCCTGACTGTGTCGCTGCAGTTGGGCGCACCGGTCGACCTCGCCGCCGTGAACCGCGCACTCGACGCAGCGCCGGGCATAGAGCGTGTGGAAGAGGGCGACTACCCCACCGCCGTGGGCGACGCGGTAGGCCAGGACGTGGTCTATGTAGGACGGGTTCGCGCGGGCGTGGATGATCTGGCGGAACTAAATCTGTGGCTGACGTCAGATAACGTACGCAAAGGCGCCGCACTGAATGCCGTACAGCTGGCGCAGTTGTTGATAAAAGGCCTTGCGTAAAAGATACTTGGCGGCAATTTGTAGATTGATTCTAACCAGGCGCTATGCTTGGCCCTAAGCAGAACAGAAGCGCGTCGGTAACCTATCGGCTCGCCATGCCTTATGGCAGCGGTTACCAACCTTCTCGCAGGCCGGGGAGTGTTCAAACAAAGGATGAGGCTATGGTTCAAGTTCGCAAACTGGTGTTAGCAATAGCGGCCGCCTCGGCGCTGTCCTCCGGTATGGCGCAGGCGCTGCAGCTGGGGGAGATGACCCTCAAGTCGAAGTTGAACCAGCCGTTGGCGGTGGAGATCGAATTGCTCGATGTCGGCGGCCTCACCGCTTCCGAGATCACCCCGAGCCTGGCCTCGTCCCAGGCCTTCGTGGATGCGGGCGTCGATCGCCAGGCGTTCCTCGATGACCTGACGTTCACTCCGGTGATCAACCCTAACGGCCGCAGCGTGGTGCGTGTCACCTCCAGCAAGCCGCTGCCGGATTCCTACGTACGCTTCCTGTTGCAGGTGCAATGGCCCAACGGCCGTCTGATGCGCGACTACAGCGTATTGCTCGACCCGGCCAAATTCGACCAGCCTGCGCCCACCACCGCCGCGCCTGCACCGCGCCTGGCCGCGCCGGCCAGTACCGCATCGGCTGCCAGCAAGCCTGCGCAACACACCACCACCTCCCGCGATACCCTGTGGGAAATCGCAGCCAAGAACCGCAATGGCGGCTCGGTCCAGCAGACCATGCTGGCCATCCAGGCGCTCAACCCCGACGCGTTCGTCGACGGCAACATCAATCGCCTGAAAACCGGCCAGGTCCTGCGCCTGCCGGATACCGTACAAAGCACCGCGCTGCCGCAACCCCAGGCGATTGCTGAAGTCAGCGCGCAGAATGCCGCCTGGCGCCAGGGCCGCCGTGGGGCCACCAACCAGGCGGCGGGCAAGCAGCAACTGGACGCCACCAAGCGCACCCAGGCTGGCAACGCGCCAGCGAGCACCAACGCCAAGGACAACCTGAGCCTGGTGTCGGCCGAGGCGGCCAAGCAAGGCGCCAAAGGCAAGGCGGGCGATAGCGCGGCGCTGAGCGACAAACTGGCGATGACCCAGGAGCAGTTGGACACCACCCGTCGTGACAACGAAGAGCTGAAAAGCCGCGCGGCGGACTTGCAGAGCCAACTGGACAAGCTGCAAAAACTGATTCAACTGAAAAACGATCAACTCGCGCGTTTGCAGGCGGAAAAAGGCCTTCCGGCCGCGCAGGCCACAGCGGCCATGCCGGCTCAGTTGGCAGGCGAACCGGCCGCCGCCGCCGCCGCCGCAACGCCGGATGCCGCGACAGTCGCCCCCGCACCCGTTGTGCCCGCCCCAGACGCCCGTCAAGACCTGAGGCCGCCAGCGCCTGCCCAGCACCGAAGGCAAACTTCAATGAGCT
>JAFHKH010000197.1 GCA_016937595.1 Pseudomonas cedrina subsp. fulgida
CGCGAGCAAGCCCGCTCCCACAGTTTGATTCGTGTTTATTCAGTGAGTAATGCATCGACTTCGGCAGTGCCGGGACACGTCGCGGGCCCCCAACGTGTCACCGCCAAGGCGCCGCCGCATTCGCGCGCTGTGCAGCGGCAGCGGGACTCAAGCCATTTGCCAGCCCGGCAATAAACACCCCCGCATGCGCATCCCCGGCGCCGTTGCTGTCCACCGCCTGCACCTTGAAGCCGGGCACATGCTCAACCGACCCCTTACGCCCTACCCAGCAGCCATTGGGCCCATCGCGAACCACCAACAGTGTTTCAGCAGGCAGATGCCGGCCCAACTCCGGCAGCGCGCCGGCGATATCCACTGCCCCGGTAAACGCCAGGGCCTCGGGGCCATTGCTGGTCCAGATGTCGATACGCGGCAGTAACGCACACATCAAGGCCGAGCCAGGCGCCTTCACCAGCGGGCCCGGGTCGAACACCACCACGATTGCGCGCGGCAGCGCCAGCAACCAGTCGATCAAGGCCTGCGCCTTGCCCTCCAGCAATAAGCTGTAGCCGCTGACATACACATAGTCGTCAACCTGGGGCGCCACGGTGGCCAAGTCCTCGGCACTCAACTCACCTTCGGCGCGATATGGGAAATGAAGGTGCGTTCGGTGCTGGCCTCGGTCAGCGACACGCACAACCCCGTGTCCTGGCCTGCGCTGGCGCCAGCGCGATTTCGATGCCCTCGGCCTGCATCGCCGCGCGTGCCAGATCGCCGAAGCGCCCACTGCCGTGACGGCCCAGGTAGACCACCGGCAGCCCATTGCGCGTTGCCGCAGCCATCACATTGAAGCCCCCGCCCGTTTCGAAGCTGGCCGAACGCGCCAGCACGTCGCCGCCCGTCGCGGGCAAGGTATCGAGGGCCATGACCAGGTCGACGATGACTTGGCCGGTGTGCAGCAATCTAGACATTAGCGCGCTCAACCAAGGCTGGACGACGGTCCGAGGCTCCACCCAATACCGCATAAATGCCGCCAGCCACCAGGAACGTGACAATCCAGCCCAGGCCGTTGTGGCCCAGCCAGGAGTCGGACAGCGGCCCGGCGAACCAGATGGTCTCGGCGGTGGTGCCGATGGTGGTGAAACTGAAACCCAGCACGATCGCCACGGCCCAGGCGCCGAATGCACGCCATTCCACACCGCCGCGATACCAGTAGGCGCTGCTCGGGCTTACGTCCAGCAAGTCCTTGGGGCTGTAGTAGTGACGGTGAATCAGGTCGACCACGAAGATGCCGACCCACGCCGTGATCGGTACCGCCAGCAACGAGATAAAGGTGATGAACGGGCCGTAGAAACTCTCGGCGATCAGCATGAAGTAAATCGAACCGGCGAAGATCGCCACGATGTCGACGATCACCGCGTGCACGCGCTTGACCTTCAAGCCAAGGGTCAAGGTGGTGAGGCCGGCCGAATACACCGACAGGTTGTTGGACAGCAGCAGCCCACCAAAGGCGGTGATCAGGTACGGCACGGCCATCCAGGTCGGCAGCATGTCGCGGATCGCGATGATCGGGTCGGTGGCCGAGGCCAGGTCGTTATTGCCCACCGACAGCAGGCCGCCGAGGGTGATCAGCAGCACCAGCGGAATGCCCGCGCCAAACGCGGCGGACGCCACCAGGCGCGCGGCCTTGACGCTGCGGTGCTGGTAGCGCGACATGTCGCACCGGCGTTGGCCCAGCCGATACCGGTGCCGGGCGGCCATGGTGCCGACGCCGATGATCATCGCGCTGAGCGGTGCCGGCGTGGCATTGAACACGGCGCTCCAGTCGATGGTGGCGCAAAGAAAGCCGCCGACCAGAATGTTCAAGGCACCGAACACGTAGGTGGCCCACTTCTGGATCACCAGCAGGGTTGCGTGGCCCAGGCCGGAAACGGCCAGGGTCAGCAGCACGAAGACACCGATGAACATCAGGGTCAGTACCGGCGCGCTTTTGGCCTCGACCGCAGAACCGAACAGGATCGAACTCAGCGACAGCAGCACAAAGGCCGCCGTGGTGGTGTTGACGGTTTCCCAGCCCAGGCGCGACATCAACGACACCAGCGTAGGCCCGATATTGCCGCGCACGCCAAAGATGGCGCGGGACAGGGTCAGGCTCGGCGCGCGGCCACGGCGACCGGCGATGGAAATAATGCCCACCACTGCAAAGGAACCGGCGGCGCCGAGGATTGCCACGATCAGCGCCTGCCAGATCGCCAGGCCGCGAAACGCGACCAGTGTCGCCCCGAGCGGCAAGCCGAGGATGCTGATATTGGCGGCGAACCACACCCAGAACAGTTGCAGCGGGTGGCCGTTGCACTCGCCTTCCGGAACCGGTTCGATGCCGCGTGTTTCCAATTGCCCGGCGCCTTGGCCGGAAGAAGTGCTGCTCATGTGGGGTGCTCCTGGTGCCTGTATTGTTGTGGTTGTGGCAAATACTTACTGACTCAACTCGGTCAGTGTGGGAGCTGGCTTGCTCCCACATTTAGCGCTGCGGCGCTTATCGAAGCGTGATCAACCCTTCGACCAACGGCTGCAAATCCAGGTTATTAACCCGCTTGACCTGTTCGATCATGTCCTCAGGCCAGCACTGCAGGCCCAGGCACGCGCCGAGCATGGCGCCGAGAATCGCGGCGATGGTATCGGTGTCGCCACCAAGACTGGCCGCCAGGCACACCGCCTCGAAGGCATTCATCTCGCCCACCGCGACTTGCTGGGCCAGGGCGAACGACACTACCACCGACTCCTGGGAGGCCACGGAGGTGCCGATCAATTCATACAGCAGGTCGGCGAACAGAGCTTTGTCGCCGCTGCCCACGCTCAAGGTGCGCGCCCAGCTGATGCGCGTGGAAATACGTCCGCCGGCCATCCAGTGGCCGTGACTTTCCGCCTGCTTGGCGATTTGTGTGCCGATGTTCAGCGCTTCGCCCAGGTCGACGCCGTTAATCCCGGCCGACACCACCGCCGCCACCGCCGCCGCGCTGGAAATGCCCAGGGTGGTGTTATGGGTGACCTGGCAGGCCTGGATCACCGCCTGGATAAACTGCGTCGGGTCGCGGACGTCGGCCGCAATCCCCACCGGCGTAATACGCATCGCCGCGCCATTGGTGGTGCCATAGCGGCCGGACTCTTGCGGTGTGTGGCCGGCAAGGATCATGTCGATCGCACGCTGGGTGGAAGGGCCGAGCAAATCCTGGGAGCCCTTGGCGCGCATCACCGCTTCCCAGTCGATCAGGCGCTGGGCCAGCACGGTGGGTTCGATCTTGCCCTGGCCTTCGACCAGCAACTGGCCCACCAGGATCGCCTGCTCGGTGTCATCGGTGATGGAACCGGCCGGCATGTTCGGCGCAATAGGCTGGTCGGCGTCGGCAGCTTCCAGGCCGGTAATTGCACCGAAACGTGCCCGTACCTGCTCGCGGCTCAAGGATTGGGTCGGCATGCCCAAGGCATCGCCCAGGGCCAGGCCGTAGAAGGCGCCGAGGGCGCGCTCGTGAGAAGTCATTTCGAATGTCCAAACTGAAGGTGCAGGCGAAAATGCAGCGGGTCGAGCAAGCTTTCGATGTATTCCATGAAGCGCTCGCGACGGTCGTAGGTGGTGCGTGACGCTTTGAGAAACACCGTGCCCGCCGGGCGACCCAGCAGCTCGGCGTCTTCATCGCTGAGGGGCTCGGCGCCAATCCACTGGTCGCCTTCGGCGCTACGTAACCGTAGGCCGCCAGGGTGATGGTCAGGGAATTATCGATCAGGCCCACGCTCGGCAGGCTCTCCAGGCCACCGCAGGCCGGCATCAGCGAGCGTTCCAGGGACACGGCGGTGCCTTCGCTGGTACGGCGACGGCGGTCGAGGGCAATGAATTGTTCGCTGCCGAAACGGCTGAACAGGTCCGGGCGAGTGACGGCCTCCAGGCGCAGGATATCCGTGCTTACCTGTGCGCCCGTGTCGGCCAGAGCCTGGGCCCAACCGCTGCGCTGGTCGAGCACCATGCCGTCAAAGGTGACGATGGAGCCGACGCCGCTCTGGGTCGCGATGTAGTGGCGTCGCTTGAGTTCAGCCAGCGCTTCACGCAGGGTGCCACGACTGACCGCGAACTCTTCGGCCAACTGGTGCTCGCCCGGCAGCAGGAAACCATCGGCCATCACCCCACCCTCGATACGGCGGATGAGTTCGTCGACGACGCGTTTTTTCTTATCAAATCGGACATGTCTAATCATGTACAAATTGATAACCGAAAGCGCGCGATCACGGCAAGCGAATTATTTCAATTGGATGAAAAAGCGGCCTTCAAGGCTCCAGGCCGATACGGAAAAATTCTCCACCGCTCCAGACCCCCAGCCAGTTCTTGCCGTTGATCGGACGGCTCACCGCCAGCTCTACCAATTGGTAGAACACGTTGCGGTGCACCAGGGCTTCGAGGTTGGTGCGCACCCGAAGATAGGGCGAAGGTTCCTGGGTGACGGGATCGATCACCACCCGTAACGGGTGTTCGATGTCGGCATCGATCTGTTCGTCGACATTGGTGGTAAAGCGCAGCACCTGGCTGTCGCCCTGCCCTTCGACCTCCAGGGTGACCGCCACGAACGGCGCGTCATCGACGCGGATGCCGACCTTCTCCACGGGAGTGACCAGGAAATACTCATCGCCATCGCGGCGGATGATGTTGGAGAACAGCTTGACCATCGGCTTGCGCCCGATCGGCGTGCCTTGGTAGAACCAGGTGCCGTCGCGGGCAATGCGCATGTCGATGTCGCCGCAGAAATCCGGGTTCCACAGGTGCACCGGTGCCGGTCCCTTGCCTTTGGGCAGTTGGGCCAGCAAGTCGTTGGCCTTGGCGGAATCGGTCATGGGCTTCTCCGTTCTTTACTGATTACTCATGCCCAGCAAGCCTCGGGCGTACTGGGCCAGGGGGCGAGCAATCAGGTCTTCTGGCTTGTTGTCGTGGAACGTCAGTAAACCGCCACGACTGCGAATACGTGCGGTATCAATTAAATACTGGGTACTGGTCTCGATCAACATGATCTGGATAACACCGCTGTCCAGGCCGAGGCGGTCCAGCGCTTCCTGGTCGGACCATTCATCCGCATTGCCGATACGGTCATCGGCCTTGGCGAAACGGCAGTACAGCAAGTAGTGGGCACCGGCGGCGCGCGCCTCGGACATCGCCTGTTCCAGGCTCTCTGGCTGACGGGCGCGGCGGACCATGGGGAAATATTCGACGAAGCCGTTGAAGGCTTCCTCAGCCACCACGTTCGGACGCGGATAGGCACTGCCCGGCGGCACGAAGGCGCCCTGGGCGATAAAGATAAAGGAGTCCGGCTGCACGCGAATCGAGGCGGTACGGCGGGTATCGCTGTGGTCCAGCAACCCGGCATCGCTCATCTGATAGCGGGTGCCTTCGGCCATATCGCTGACGGTCATGCAACCACTCAGCGTCAACGACGCCAGCAACAAAACCAGACTACGCATCCTAATCCTCCAGGGGCCGGTGACGGAAAACCGGCGAATGGGCGTGAGATGCAGAATCCGCGCCATTCAGGGAGGGCACATAACTAAATGTGGGAGCGGG
>JAFHKH010000198.1 GCA_016937595.1 Pseudomonas cedrina subsp. fulgida
CTTGCTCGCGAAGAGGCCACTGAATATCACCCGTTATTCCTGTCGCGCAAATACTCCACCACCGCCCCCTGCTCCCCCGCAAACTCGATCCGTGCGCCCTTGCTTTCACGCTGGAACGCATACATCGGGTCGTAATATTCGCGCAATAAGCCTTCGATCCACACCCGGTGCACATCCACCGCACCGCTGCGCGCCTGTTCAGCCAGGGCGTCCTGCATGACCGCCTGCAACCGCTGGAAACGCTCACCGCCCAGGCGCTTGTGGATGTTGGCCAGGCTCTGCGTGAGCCGTTCGGCAAACACGGCCTGGCCCTGCTCGCCGAACACCTCGACGAACTCCGCACACAGGTCCACCACGTAATCGCGCAGGATCCGCTCGACCCGCCCTTCGACGCTGTCTTCCAGCCACACCATGGGAAACGTCTGCATGCCCTTGTGCAACGGCAACGGCAGCGCACAACTGCCGATCATGCGGCTTTCGTCCTCGACCACAAACTGCTCGATACCCGCCGCGCGCTTTTTCAGCAGGTCCACCGCCAGGCGGTTTTCGAAGTCGATGTTGGACGGCTGCGCCGTGGCGCGTTTGCCGAAGCTGGAACCACGATGGTTGGCGTGGCCCTCCAGATCCAGCGCGTTGCGCAACTGGCCGAGCACTTCGGTCTTGCCCGTGCCGGTCATGCCGCCCAGCAGCACGAAATCACACTCGCTGGCCGCACGCTCGACGGTGTCCAGCAAAAAGCTGCGCATGGCCTTGTAGCCGCCGCCGACACGCGGGTATTCAATGCCCGCCTCGGTCTTGAGCCATTGCTGCACAATCTGCGAGCGCAAGCCGCCGCGAAAACAATACAGGTAGCCTTCGGGATGGGCCTGGGCGAACTGCGCCCACTGTGCGATGCGCTCGGCCTTGATCGCCCCGGACACCAGCTCATGCCCCAACACGATGGCCGCCTGCTGCCCTTGCTGCTTGTAGCAGGTGCCGACGCGCTGGCGCTCGTCATCGGTCATCAGGGGCAGGTTGACCACGCCCGGGAAAGCGCCTTTGACAAACTCGACCGGCGCGCGGGTATCCATCATCGGCCGGTCATTGAGAAAGATGTCGCGATAGTCGGTGATGTCGGTTGCCATCAAACCACCTCTACCGCGTGGGTCTGTCGCTCAACCAGTTCGCCGATAGGCTCAAGCGCCAGCCCCAGTTCGGCGGCCAGGGCGTGGAACTCGGCGTCGCCTTCGGCAGTGACCGCGATCAACAGCCCGCCGCTGGTCTGCGGGTCGCACAGCACGCGCTTGTGAAGCTCCTGCAGACGCCCGAGCTTGCTCGCGTAGCTGTCGAAATTGCGCAGGGTGCCACCCGGCATGCAGCCTTGGTCCAGGTAGTCCTCGATCCCCGGCAGACGTGGGACTTTTGCGTATTCGATGCGTGCCGTTACGCCGCTGCCGTCAGCCATTTCCACCAGATGGCCCAGCAGGCCGAAGCCGGTCACGTCGGTCATGGCCGTGACACCCGCCAGTTTGCCGAAACGGCTGCCCGGCTTGTTCAGGGTACACATCCAGTCGCGGGCCAGGCCGATGTCGGCCTCACGCAATTTGCCCTTCTTCTCGGCGGTGGTCAGGATGCCGATGCCGATCGGCTTGGTCAGGTACAGCCGGCAACCGGCGGTGGCCGTGTCGTTGCGCTTCATGTGGCGCTTTTGCACGATGCCGGTCACGGCCAGCCCGAAGATCGGCTCCGGCGCGTCGATGGAATGGCCGCCCGCCAGGGGAATGCCGGCTTCGTCGCACACCGAACGGCCGCCGCGGATCACTTCCCGGGCAATTTCCGGGGCCAGCACATTCACCGGCCAGCCGAGAATGGCGATGGCCATCAGCGGGTCGCCACCCATGGCGTAGATGTCGCTGATCGCATTGGTGGCGGCAATGCGCCCGAAGTCGAAGGGGTCATCGACAATCGGCATGAAAAAGTCAGTGGTGGAGACCACGCCGCGCTCGTCGTCGATGGCGTAGACCGCGGCGTCGTCGCGCGAGGCGTTGCCCACCCACAGCTTGGGGTCGAGGTTCTGCGCACCGCTGCCGGCGAGGATCACCTCCAATACCTGGGGCGAAATCTTGCAGCCACATCCCGCGCCATGGCTGTATTGGGTAAGACGGATCGGCTCGTTCATGTAAGACCTCACGCTATCAAGTGCGTGAATTCTAACAGACAGCAAAAGGCCGGCTTTATGAGCGCAGCCGGCCTTTTGGTTCAGCGGTTACTGCCGGGCGGCAAGCAAACGCTTGTGGCGGTTACGCCGGGCGATGTTCAGGCACTCGATCACCGCCGAGAACGCCATGGCCGCATACACGTAGCCTTTAGGCACATGGGCGCCGAAGCCTTCGGCGATCAGGGTCATGCCGATCATGATCAGGAAGCCCAGGGCCAGCATCACCACGGTCGGGTTGTCGTTGATGAACTTGGCCAACGGCTCGGCCGCCACCAGCATCACGATCACCGAGGTCACCACGGCAATGATCATGATCGGCAAGTGCTCGGTCATGCCCACGGCGGTAATGATGCTGTCGATGGAGAACACCAGGTCGAGCAACAGGATCTGCCCGATGGCCGCGGCAAAACCGATGGCAACCGTATTGCCGACGCTGGCTTTCTCTTCGGGCTCCGGGTCCATGCTGTGGTGGATCTCGGTGGTCGCCTTCCACACCAGGAACAGGCCACCGGCGATCAGGATCATGTCCTTCCACGAGAACCCCTGGCCGAACACTTCGAACACCGGCGTGGTCAGTTGCACGATAAACGCGATGGTGCTCAACAGGCCCAGGCGCAGGATCAACGCCATGCTGATACCGATGCGTCGTGCCTTGGCCCGATGCTTCTCGGGCAGCTTGTTGGTGAGGATCGAGATAAAGATCAGGTTATCGATGCCCAGCACGATCTCCATGACGATCAAGGTCGCCAGGGCAACCCAGGCGGTGGGGCTGGCGGCCAGTTGTAAAAGGTAGTCCATAGGTCAGTCCTGACGTTGTGCGGGAAATTAGGCTTCTTTACTGTTCGATTCTGAGGCTTGATCTTCCTGATCATCTTTCTTCTGCGGGTTGATCAGGCCATTTGTCGCTTCGCTCAATGCCTGTTCGGCGGCCTTCTGGGTGTCATCGATCGCTTGCTTGGCCGACTCGGTCGCCTTGCCCAGCACTTGCTGTGCGCTTTTTTCGACCTGGTCGCAACCGCTGACCATCACCAATGAAAGCGCAAGCAGCGACGCCGCGCCCAGGGAATTGAGTTTCATGATGTATTTCCTCGTTAGAACCCTTGGGTCCAAATAGTGGCCCCGCGATAGCGAGGCATTCTATGCAGGCAAACACTTCAGGAAAATTCGTATTTCTTTCACGTATACTTCGGTTTTCACGAAGTGACGGCCATCATGCTCAATTACCGACAACTGCACTACTTTTGGGTCGTGGCCAAGACCGGCAGTATTGTGCGCGCGTGCGAGCAGCTCAACCTCACGCCCCAGACGATCAGCGGGCAGATCAGCCTGCTCGAGCAGACCTTTGGTATCGCGCTGTTTCAACGCGTCGGTCGCCAGTTGGAACTGACCGAAGCCGGACGCCAGGCCCTGCCCTACGCCGAGCACATGTTCCAGACCGGCAATGAACTGGAAGCCATGCTGCGTGCGCAGCCCGATGAACAGCAGATCCCGTTCCGCGTCGGGGTGGCGGACGTGGTGCCCAAGTCCATCGTCTACCGGCTGATCGCGCCGACGATGGAACTGAGCGAGCCGATCCGCATCACCTGTCGCGAGGACAAACTGGAACGACTGCTGGCGGACCTGGCGATCCAACGCCTGGACCTGGTGATTTCCGACAGCCCCATGCCGACGCACCTGGACATCAAAGGCTACAGCCAGAAGCTGGGCGAATGCGGCATCAGTTTTTTCGCCACCCAGGCCTTGGCCGACACCTACGGCGGTGACTTCCCCCAATGCCTGCACGGCGCGCCGTTGTTGATTCCCGGCGCCGAAACCGTGGTACGCAGCCGTTTGCAGCGCTGGTTTGCCGAGCAGCAGATCCAACCGAAGATCATCGGCGAATTCGATGACAGCGCCTTGATGCAGGCATTCGGCCAATCCGGCAGCGGGATTTTTATCGCCCCCAGCGTGATCGCCGATGAGGTGGTGCGCCAGTACGGCGTCACACTGATCGGCCAGACCGTTGCCGTGACCGAGTCGTTCTACGCGATCTCGGTGGAGCGCAAGGTCAAGCACCCCGGCATCGTCGCGATTACCGAAGGCGCGCGCCGGGAATTGTTCACCACCTAGCCCTGGCGCCAGCAAGCCCTACGGTAGCTGGCGACGGAATGCCGCACCAAACGGGACGCGTCCTACAGCATGCTAGACTTTGCGCCTGCTTCCTACAGCGCTTTCCGCCTGCAATGCTGCGTCCTACTAAAAAAATCAGAGACAACTGTTTATGACTGCTGCCCCCCCCCTGTTCCAGCGCCTGACACGCCTCAGCCTGGTCACGCAAATCGTCATCGGCTTGATCGCCGGCATCCTCCTGGCGTTGCTGTTGCCCGAGGCGGCCAAGCCACCGGGTTTATCGGCAAAGTGTTTGTCACCGCGCTCAAGGCGGTGGCACCGATCCTGGTGTTTGTGCTGGTGATGGCCTCGATCGCCAACCATAAGCATGGCCAGGAAACCCATATCAAGCCGATCCTGTTCCTGTACCTGCTGGGCACCTTTGCCGCGGCCGTCGTGGCGGTGGTTGCCAGCATGTGGTTTCCCTCCTCGCTGGTACTGGCGACCCATGACACAGCGGTCAGTGCACCGGGCGGCATCGGTGAAGTGCTGCAAAGTTTGCTGCTGAGCGTGGTGGACAACCCGATCAGCGCGCTGATGAACGCCAATTTCATCGGTATCCTGGCCTGGGCCATCGGCATGGGTATCGCCATTCGCCATGCCGGCGAAACCACGCGCACGGTGCTCGACGACCTGTCCAACGGCGTCACACTGATCGTGCGTGTGGTGATCCGCTTCGCGCCGCTGGGCATTTTCGGCCTGGTGGCCTCGACCCTGGCCACCTCCGGCTTCGGCGCCCTGCTCGGCTATGCCCACCTGCTGGTGGTGCTGATCGGCTGCATGCTGTTCGTGGCGCTGGTGGTCAACCCGGCTATCGTGTTCTGGAAGTTGCGCCGCAACCCCTACCCGCTGGTATTGATGTGCCTGCGTGAAAGCGGGATCACCGCGTTCTTTACCCGCAGTTCGGCGGCGAACATCCCGGTCAACCTGGCATTGAGCAAGCGCCTGGGCCTGCATGAAGACACCTACTCGGTATCGATCCCGCTGGGGGCCACCATCAACATGGCCGGCGCAGCGATTACCATTACCGTGCTGACCCTGGCCGCCGTGCACACCCTGGGCATCGCCGTCGACCTGCCGACCGCCGTGCTGCTCAGCGTGGTCGCGGCCGTCTGCGCCTGTGGTGCGTCGGGCGTGGCCGGCGGCTCGCTGCTGCTGATTCCACTGGCGTGCAGCCTGTTCGGCATTCCGAGTGACATCGCCATGCAGGTAGTGGCCGTAGGCTTCATCATCGGCGTGCTGCAGGATTCGGCGGAAACCGCGCTCAATTCGTCCACCGATGTGCTGTTCACCGCGGCCGCTTGCCTGGGCCAGGAAGAACAGCCGGCCTAAGCGTCGCGCATAAAAAACCGGCGGTTCTTGAATGAACCGCCCCGGTTTTTTTATGGGGGGTTAGAACGCGCCCATGTAATCGCGTTTGCCCACTTCCACACCGTTGTGACGCAGCAAGGCGTAAGCGGTGGTGACGTGGAAGAAGAACTGCGGCAGACCGTAGGTCAGCAGGTAGGCCTGGCCGCTGAAGCGCTTCTCTTTTGGCGTGCCTGGGCGAGTGATGATCTCGATGCCTTCCTTGCCGTCGATCTGCTCGGGCTTGAGGGTGTCGATGAATGCCAGGACCTTGGCGATCAGCGCTTGCAGGTCGGCGAAGGTGACTTCGGTGTCTTCATATTTCGGCACTTCGATCTCGGCCAGGCGCGCGGACACGCCCTTGGCGAAGTCGACGGCGATCTGCACCTGGCGCACCAGTTGGAACATATCCGGAAACAGGCGCGCCTGCAGCAAGGCGTTCGGCTCGATGTTCTTGGCGCTGGCGTGGGCTTCGGCCTTGGTCAACACGCCGCTCAGGGCGGTGAGCATTTGCTTGAAGACCGGGATGGAGGCGGCGTACAGGGAAATAGTCATGGCAGTCTCATGGTAATGGTACGGTTTGAACCAGCGACGATTATAGGCATGCCGGGCGCTTGTCTTTTATTTTTTCCGGCTTAGGCTAAGTGGGGGCGTTCTCAATTAG
>JAFHKH010000199.1 GCA_016937595.1 Pseudomonas cedrina subsp. fulgida
TTTTTTTTGCCCGCAATCTGGTGACGGTACGGAGTTGGAAGGTTTCGGAAAAGCCGATTCAACCTGTCAGGCATGCTGCCGACTGAGGCAAAATCTCATCTTGGAATTTCTTGTGGCTGTCATACAGGGTAACCATCTCGGAGAGATCGAAAGGTTATGAAAAGGGCATGATGTTCAAAAGAGTGGAAGCGCTACCTTTGTCTACTCTGAAATGTGTCTCAGGCTTTGATTTCGCCCCTTTATGGCATCAGTAGCGTTTCTTGCGATCTATAGTGACATCAGGGATCATCGTTGTCTGATGATTCGCCCGAGGCTAAACCATAGGGAATGCCAATGTTTGGACTACTGTTTTCGAAGCGATCTGAACGCGAAAAAGAGCTTGCAGACTCCCTCCGCGCGATGAAAACCATTCGAGTCTCGATGCGTGGAGGGATCTCGCTCGACTCCAGTGAGATCCTTCAGGATAAAAATTTTATCGAAGCGAGCAAGAAAGCCAAGAAAATTGTGGCTAATGGCTGATGGGGCTGCTGCTAATTCTGCCAATCCTTGTTGCCGGTTACATTTTCTGTAACGGTAGCGTTTATCGCCAAGCGACGATCAACAAATACGACGGGCAATTGCTTTATCTGCTAGTAGCAAAAACCGGGCTTTTTTT
>JAFHKH010000002.1 GCA_016937595.1 Pseudomonas cedrina subsp. fulgida
CAGGATGAATTGCTCGCCGACCTGACCGTGGGCGCGCCACCCGACATCCTCAACCGTTCCGGCCAGGGCTGGGGCATTTCCGCATTCTCGCCCGAAGGCCTCAAGCGCAATGGCTTTCGCGCGTTCATCGAAATGCTGCGCGCCAACTTCGCCCATGCCGGCGGCCTGCGCATCGACCATGTCATGGGCTTGCAACGCCTGTGGGTGATGCCCATGGACGCCTCGCCCCGGGAAGGCGCCTACCTGTATTACCCGGTGGACGACCTGCTGCGCCTGCTCGCGCTGGAATCGCACCGCCACCAGGCCATCGTGCTCGGTGAAGACTTGGGCACGGTGCCGGACGGCCTGCGCGAAAAGCTCATCGCCCGCTCAATCCTGGGCATGCGTGTGCTGCTGTTCGAGCAAAACCATGAAGGCCGGTTCAACCCGATCCTCGACTGGCCCGACAACGCCCTGGCCACCACCAGCACCCACGACCTGCCGACGCTCAACGGTTGGTGGCACAGCCGCGATATCGACTGGAACGTCCAGCTCGGCCTGATCGACGCGCCTACCGTGGAGCAATGGAGTGAGCACCGCCTGCGCGAACGCCAGGCACTGCGCCAGGCCCTGAGCCAGGACCCGCAGAACTTTGTCGAAGAGATCCGCAACGAAACCGACCACATGATCGACGCCAGCGTGCGCTACCTGGGCCACACCCGTGCGCCGCTGGTATTGCTGCCACTGGAGGATGCGCTGGGCATCGAAGAACAAGCCAACCTGCCCGGCACCACCGACACCCACCCCAATTGGCGCCGCCGCCTGCCGGGTGAGGCCTCCAGCCTGATCGACAATGCCGGCGCTGCCCGCCGCCTCGAGCTGCTGGCCGTCGCGCGCAACCAAGCCTATGAGCGTGACCGATGAAAGCACTGCCCCTGCGCGCGACCCAGCGCCTGCAATTCCATAAAGGTTTTACCCTCGACGATGCGGTGCCGCTGGTGCCGTACTTCGCCCAGCTCGGCATCAGCCACCTGTATGCCTCGCCGCTGCTCAGCGCCCGCGCCGGTTCCATGCACGGCTACGACGTGGTCGACCCGACCACCGTCAACCCGGAGCTGGGCGGCGAAGCGGCCTTGCGCCGCCTGGTGGCGGCCCTGCGTAAGCACGACATGGGGCTGATCCTGGATATCGTCTCCAACCATATGGCCGTGGGCGGTGCCGATAACCCTTGGTGGCTGGACCTGCTGGAGTGGGGCCGACTGAGCCCCTACAGTGAGTTCTTCGATATTCAGTGGCATTCGCCCGATCCGTTGCTCAAGGGCCAATTGCTGATGCCGTTCCTGGGCAGCGATTATGGCGAAGCCTTGCAGAACGGCACGCTGACCTTGCATTTCGATGCCAGCCACGGTGCGTTCTACGTCGAGCATTACGAACATCGCTTCCCGATCTGCCCCAGGGACTACGCAGCGATCCTGGGCACCGCCGAGCCGCTCAAGCCGCTGGCCGAGCGCTTCAGCGCCCTCGCCTACCAGGACGACGCCTACCATGAGGCGGCGTGGCTCAAACAGGCCCTGGCCGAACGCGCCACCGAAGTGTTGCCCTCCATCGAGCAGCGCCTGACCGCGTTCGACGGCCGCCAGCCGGAGGGCTTCGAACGCCTGCATCAATTGCTCGAACAACAGGCCTACCGCCTGGCGAGCTGGCGCACCGCCGCGGACGATATCAACTGGCGGCGCTTCTTCGATGTCAACGAACTGGGCGGCCTGCGGGTCGAGCGCGCCGCCGTGTTCGAAGCCACCCATGGCAAGATTTTCGAACTGATCAGCGAAGGCCTGGTGGATGGCCTGCGCATCGACCACATCGACGGTCTGGCCGACCCGCGCGGTTACTGCCGCAAGCTGCGCCGCCGGGTCGATTCGTTGTCGCCGGATCGGCATTTGCCGATCTTCGTCGAGAAAATCCTCGGTGAAGGCGAAACCCTGCGCCAAGACTGGCAAGTGGACGGCACCACCGGCTATGAGTTCATGAACCAGCTCTCGCTGCTGCAACACGACCCGAACGGCTTCGCCCCGCTGGCCGAGCTGTGGACTCGCCACAGCGAACGGCCTTCGGCGTTTATGGAAGAAGCACGACTGGCGCGCCAGCAGATCCTCAATGGCTCCCTCGGCGGCGACTTTGAAAGCGTGGCCCAGGCCCTGCTGCAAGTGGCCCGCGACGATGTGATGACCCGCGACATGACCCTGGGCGCCATCCGCCGGGCCTTGCAGGAATTGATCGTGCACTTCCCGGTGTACCGCACCTACATCAGCGCCCGTGGCCGCAGCGCCGCCGACGACAAGGTGTTCCAGCAGGCCATGGAAGGCGCGCGCACCACCTTGAGCGAAGGCGACTGGCCGGTGCTCGATCACCTGGAAAAATGGCTCGGCGGCCAGCCCCTGGCGCGATCGCCCGGTGGGCCGAGAGCGCAAGATACTCAAGCATGCCTGCGTGCGCTTCCAGCAACTGACCTCGCCCGCCGCCGCCAAGGCGGTGGAAGACACCGCGTTCTATCGCTCGGCGGTGTTGCTGTCGCGCAACGACGTGGGTTTCAGCACCGAGCAGTTCAGCGCGCCGTTGGCCGAATTTCATCAGGTCAACAGCGAGCGCTTGCAGGCGTTCCCGGACAACCTGCTGGCCACCGCCACCCACGACCACAAGCGCGGCGAAGACACCCGCGCGCGCCTGGCCGTGCTGAGTGAATGCGCGCCGTGGTACGTCGAGCAGGTCGAACACTGGCGCACCCTCGCCGCCCCGTTGCGTACCGATGCAAACGCGCCGTCGGCCGGCGATGAACTGATCCTCTATCAGGCATTGCTCGGCAGTTGGCCGCTGGACCAGGCGGCGGACTTTGACGGTTACAAACAGCGCCTGTGGCATTGGCAACAGAAGGCGCTGCGCGAAGCCAAGTTGCAGAGCAGTTGGAGCGCGCCCAACGAGGCCTATGAACAGGCCGTCGAAGCCTTCCTGTCGCGGCTGTTGCTCAGTGACCAAGGCCAGGCACTGCGCACTGCCATCGGCGACGCCGCACAGGCGATTGCGCGGCCGGCGCGTTGAATGGCCTGGCGCAATCCTTGCTTCGCATCACCGTACCGGGTGTGCCGGACCTGTACCAGGGCGACGAGTTCTGGGACTTCAGCCTGGTGGACCCGGACAACCGCCGCCCGGTGGATTTCAGCGCACGGCAACAGGCGCTGAGCACGCCGCCGGACCTCGGCGAGTGGCTGTTCAACTGGCGCGACGGGCGTATCAAGAAAGCACTGATTGCCGAGGCGCTGGCCCTGCGCAAGGCCTATCCCGAGGTGTTCCGCAACGGTGCCTATACGCCGCTGGAAGTGGTCGGCAAACACGCCGAGCGGGTGGTTGCATTCTGTCGCGAATATCAAGGCAAGCGGCTGTTGGTGGTCGTACCGCGCTGGTCGTATCCGTTGCTTGAAAAGAGTGTGCACCCGCAGATCAATGCGCAGGTTTGGGGCGATACGCGGGTCAAATTACCGTTCGCCGCGCCAAACCAAAACTGGAAGGGACTTTTTCACACAGGCGCAGTCACACCAGACAAGGAGCTGTTGATCAGTGCTGCGCTGGGGGATTTCCCGGTCAATGCCTTTATCAATCCTGATGATCAAGAAAGCTGAAAATTTTCTGTGAGGAGCAATGTATGAGTACTGAAGACAAACGCATACGCGAGCTGGCGCATCAGATCTGGGAGTCTGAAGGCAAACCCCATGGCGAAGACGCGCGGCACTGGGAGATGGCGCGCAAACTGGCGGAAGCCGAGGCGCTGACGCCGAGCAAGCCTAAACCGGCTGCCAAGCCAAAGACCGCGCCCAAGGCGCCCGCGGCCAAAGCCAAGCCGACCGCGGCGAGTAAACCGACTCCACCACCACCGGCTAAAAAACCGGCGGCGCCGAAAAAGCCCAAGCCCTGACCCTCGTCACACCCTGAGCCTTCTGCCGGCGCTGTCGGCGGGAGGTGATTTCACTTTCTATACTGATCAGCTGATTGTTCGTCAGCACGGCCGCGTTCGGCCCGAAGAATTCCCCCTTGCAGGAGCAACATTCATGAGCAAACCCCATAAAACCCCAGCGACCCCAGGCGGTGAACCGTCACGGGTGCGTGAAGGTTTACCGTTCCCCCTCGGCGCCACCTGGGACGGGCTGGGCGTCAACTTTGCACTGTTTTCGGCCAATGCCACCAAGGTCGAGCTGTGCCTGTTCGACGACACCGGCGAAGTTGAGCTCGAACGCATAGAGTTGCCGGAATACACCGACGAGATCTTCCACGGCTACCTGCCCGACGCCCATCCCGGGCTGATTTACGGCTATCGCGTGTACGGTCCGTATGACCCGGCCAACGGGCACCGCTTCAACCACAACAAATTGCTGATCGACCCCTACGCCAAGCAACTGGTGGGCGAACTCAAATGGTCCGAAGCGCTGTTCGGCTACACCATCGGCCACCCGGACGACGACCTGAGTTTCGACGAACGCGACAGCGCACCCTTCGTGCCCAAATGCAAAGTCATCGACCCGGCGCACACCTGGGGCAACGACCAACCGGTACGGGTGCCATGGGACCGTACGATCATTTACGAAACCCACTTGCGCGGCATCAGCATGCGCCACCCGTCCGTAGACGAAGCGGTGCGCGGTACGTGCGCCGGGTTGATGGAGGACGACGTCCTCAAGCACATCCGCCAGCTGGGGGTGTCGTCGGTTGAGCTGCTGCCGGTGCACGCCTTCGTCAACGACCAGCATCTGCTGGAAAAAGGCATGACCAACTACTGGGGCTACAACAGCATCGCGTTTTTTGCCCCGGACCCACGCTACCTCGCCAGCGGCAAGATCGCCGAGTTCAAGGAAATGGTCGCGCACCTGCATGAGCAGAAGCTCGAGGTGATCCTGGACGTGGTCTACAACCACACCGCCGAAGGCAACGAGCGCGGCCCGACCCTGTCGATGCGCGGTATCGACAACGCCTCGTACTACCGCCTGATGCCGGATGAAAAGCGCTTCTACATCAACGATTCCGGCACCGGCAACACCTTGGACCTGAGCCACCCCTGCGTGCTGCAGATGGTCACGGACTCGCTGCGCTACTGGGCCACGGAAATGCACGTCGATGGCTTCCGCTTCGACTTGGCGACCATTCTCGGCCGCTACCGTGACGGCTTTGACGAGCGCCACAGCTTCCTCGTGGCCTGCCGCCAGGACCCGGTGTTGCGCCAGCTGAAAATGATCGCCGAGCCTTGGGACTGTGGCCCCGGCGGCTACCAAGTGGGGAATTTCCCACCGGGCTGGGTGGAATGGAACGACCGTTTCCGCGACACCGTGCGTGCGTTCTGGAAAGGCGACGACGCTCAGTTGGCCGATTTTGCCGCGCGCATGACGGCTTCCGGCGAGATGTTCAACCATCGTGGGCGCCGTCCTTACAGCTCGGTTAACTTCATCACCGCGCACGACGGGTTCACCCTGCACGACCTGGTGTCGTACAACGACAAGCACAACGAAGCCAACGACGAGAACAACCAGGACGGCAGCAACAACAACCTGTCCTGGAACCATGGCGTCGAAGGCCCGACCGACGCCCCGGAAATCAACGCCCTGCGCCTGCGCCAGATGCGTAACTTCTTCGCGACATTGCTGTTGTCCCAAGGCACGCCAATGCTGGTCGCCGGTGACGAATTCGCCCGCACCCAGCACGGCAATAACAACGCCTATTGCCAGGACAGCGAAATCGGCTGGATCAACTGGGACCTGGACGAAGACGGCAAAGCCTTGCTCAAGTTTGTGAAGCGCTTGATCAAGCTGCGCCTGGCCTACCCGATCCTGCGACGTGGCCGCTTCCTGGTCGGCGACTACAACGAAGATATCGGGGTGAAGGACGTCACTTGGCTGTCGCCGAACGGCGAGGAGATGAGCACCGAACAGTGGCACGACAGCAACGGCCGCTGCCTGGGCATGTTGATGGACGGTCGCGCCCAGGAAACCGGGATTCGCCGTGCCGGCGCCGATGCCACGCTGCTGCTGGTGGTCAACGCCCACCATGACGTGGTCAATTTCCGCTTGCCGCACGTGCCGGAGGGTGAGTTCTGGACCTGCCTGCTCGACACCAACGAGCCCGCCGTGCGCGGCCAGGAACGCTTCGACTTCGAACATGAGTACGGCGTCACCGGCCGTTCGCTGTTGCTGTTCGAACTGCAGCGTGACGACGAGGCATGAGATGGAACTGCCTGCAAACCTCCAAGACTACCGGGGCTATGCCGACACGCAAGCCCTGGGCGCGGCCCTGAAGGCGCTTCAGGCGCAAGGGCTGGACCAACTGCCCTTGCCCGGCAGTGGCCAGACGTTGGCGCGTTTCGCCCGCTTGGCGCAGGTGGCGGGTCATGACCTGCGCCTGTGCAAGCTGTTCGAAGGCCATACCGATGCCCTGGCGATTATTGCCGAGCTGGACAGCCCGTTGCCGCCCTTGGGCAGCGTGTGGGGCACCTGGGCCGCCGAGCCGCCATCGGCCAAGGTGCGCGTGCGGCGGGACGGGCAGCGCCTGAGCGTACACGGGCGTAAAGCCTGGTGTTCAGGCGCTGCGGTGGTCAGCCATGGACTGGTGACGGCCTGGGATGAAGACGACCGCCAGCAGTTGGTGGCGGTCGCCATGGCGCAACCCGGGGTCAACGTGACGGATGAAGGCTGGAACGCCGTGGGCATGGCGGCCACCGGCAGCGTGGACGTGGTATTTGACGGGGCGTGGGGGGTGGCCGTGGGCGGACCGGGCGATTACCTCTCGCGGCCCGGCTTCTGGCAAGGCGGAGTCGGCATCGCCGCTTGCTGGTATGGCGGCGCGGAACGCCTGGCGGAGGTTTTGCGTGAACACTGCAGCCAGCATGCGCAGCCCCATGCCCTCGCCCACCTGGGCGCCGTCGACAGCGCATTGAACAGTGCAGCGTGCGTGCTGCGCGCCAGTGCGCAGCAGATCGACCGGGCGCCACAAGCCGATGCCTGGGAATTGGCCCAGCAGGCCCGCGCCTGCGTCGAGCACACCGTTGAGCAGGTCATCCGCCATGTGGGCCGTGCGTTGGGTGCGGGGCCCTACTGCAAGGATCCGCACTTTGCCCAATTAATCGCGGACCTGCCGGTGTATGTGCGCCAAAGCCATGCCGAGCGCGACTTGGCCGGTCTTGGCGAGTTCGTTGCCAGCGCGCCCATGGGGAGGTGGCAGCTATGAAACCGAATCCGATCGTGGGCCAGGGCACGCCCCTGCATCGCTGGCAAGCCTCTTCGAAAATGGCTGGGCTGGCGCAGATCAACGTCGAGCAGTTGGTACCTGAAGGCTGTCGCGCGGTCATCATTGCCCCGCATCCGGACGATGAAGTGCTGGGCTGCGGCGGCTTGCTGCAAGGCCTGGTGGCGCTGGGCCGACCCATCCAGTTGATCTCGGTCACCGACGGCAGCGCCAGTCACCCAGGTTCGCGGCGTTGGCCGGTGGAGCGCCTGAGCGTGGTACGTGCGCAGGAGTCGGCTCAGGCTCTGCATCGCCTGGGCGTGCCGCTGCACCGCCTGCAATGGCTGCGCGCAGGGTTCGACGACAGCCAGGTGGCCGCTCGGGAAGATGAGCTGGCGGCCTTTATCCAGCGCTGCCTCAAACCCACTGACGTGGTCTTCACCACTTGGCGGGAGGATGGCCATTGCGACCATGAGGCCGTCGGCCGCGCGAGCGCCCAGGCTTCAATGGCGGTGGGGGCCACCTTGTATGAGCTGCCGGTATGGACCTGGCATTGGGCGACGCCCGAAGACGGCAAGGTGCCTTGGCACCGCGCGCGCAAGCTTGCACTGACCTGCGAAGCCGTCGCCCGTAAACGCCATGCCATCCATGCCTTCGCCAGCCAGTTGGAGGGCGACCCGCAGATCGGCCTTGCGCCCGTGCTCGCGCCCTACGTGGTGGAGCGCCTCTTGCAACCTTTTGAAGTGGTGTTTGTGTGAGTGTCGCCACCCCCTATTTCGACCAGTTGTTCGCCGGAAACGACGACCCCTGGGCCTTTCGCCAACGCTGGTACGAACGACGCAAACGCGCGCTGACCCTGGCGCTACTCACGCGGCCGCGCTACGCCTCGGTGTTCGAGCCCGGTTGCGCCAATGGCGAACTGAGCTTTGAGCTGGCGCCACGCTGCGATCGCCTGTTGTGTTGCGACACCGCCTCGGCCGCGGTGGCGCTGGCGCGTAGTCGCTTGCTGGGCTTCGCCCATGCCGAGGTGCGGCAAAGCCGATTGCCGGCGCAATGGCCCACCGGCAAGTTTGAGCTGATCGTGTTGAGCGAGTTGTGCTACTACCTCGACGCCAGCGACCTGGGCGAGGTGATCGAGCGCGCCCGTGGCTCGCTGACCGAAGATGGCCA
>JAFHKH010000020.1 GCA_016937595.1 Pseudomonas cedrina subsp. fulgida
AGTGGGGACTCCCACATTTTTGACCTGCGAATTACTTGGCCTGGTAGATGATCCCAGGGCTGCACTGCACCATTTGGTAATGGTCCGGCAAACCGTTCAACGCTTCGGAAGCACCGAGGAACAGGTAACCGCCGCGCTTGAGCGTGCCGTGGATGCGCAGCAGGATGTCTTTCTTCACTTCGGCCGAGAAGTAGATCAGCACGTTGCGGCAGAACACCATGTCGAACTTGCCCAGGCTGGCGTAGCTGTCGAGCAAGTTGAAGGAGCGAAACTCCACACGACTCTTGATCGGCGCCTTGATCGCCCAGCGCCCCGCCCCTTTCGGATCGAAGTAACGCTGCAGGCGCTCCTGGGACAAACCGCGGCCCAAGGCCAGGCTGTCGTACTCACCGGTCTTGCAGTTGGTGAGCATGGTGCCGGACAGATCGGTGGCCACGATTTGCGCCCCGGCCTTCAACTGGCCCATGTTGGTCCGCTCGAACTCGTCGATCGACATGGAAATCGAGTACGGCTCCTGCCCCGAGGAACACGCGGCCGACCAGATGCGCAGGCGCTGGCCGGGGCTGGCCTTGATGGCTTCCGGCAGCACTTTGCTCTTGAGCACCTCAAAGGGATAGGTGTCGCGAAACCACAAGGTTTCGTTGGTGGTCATGGCATCGACCACCATTTCCTTGAGACCGCTGCGTGGCTGGCCCTGGATCCGCTGCACCAATTCGCTGAGGGACTTGATGCCCTGCTGCTCCATCAGTTTATTGAGACGGCTGGAAACCAGGTATTGCTTGTTTTCACCGAGCAATATGCCACAGGCTTTTTCCAGGAAGACCCGGAACTGTTCGAAATCCAAATTACCTGTAGACACTGATACCGCCTCTAGAAAAACGTGTGACCGCCAGGGAAAACACCCTAGCTGTGATCTGCAGCCTTGATCCGATCAACAACCCGGGATGCCAGGTCATCAGGACGGAATTTGGCCAGGAAGTCATCGGCACCGACCTTCTTGACCATCGCCTGGTTGAATACCCCCGACAGCGAAGTATGCAGGATGATATGCAGTTTTTGCATGCGCGGATCGCTGCGTATCTCGGCCGTGAGGGTGTAGCCATCCATTTCCGGCATCTCGATGTCGGAAATCATCATCAGGAATTCTTCTTCGGGCTTCTTGCCTTCATCGACCAATTGACGCAGGTAATCCAGCGCCTGGCGCCCATCATTGAGGGCCACCACCTCCACACCGACCGTTTGCAGGCAACGCGTCACCTGCTTACGCGCCACCGAGGAGTCGTCCACCGTCAGTACGCGCAGGGAGATTGCCTTGTGCGCGGTGTCGGCATCGACCACACCGACCGAGATCGTTTCCGACGTCGGCGCCACCTCGGCAAGAATTTTCTCCACGTCGATGATTTCCACCAACTGGTTATCAACCCGCGTCACTGCCGTGAGGTAATGGTCGCGGCCAGTGCCCTTGGGTGGCGGATGGATCTCCTCCCAGTTCATGTTGACGATGCGTTCCACCGAGCGCACCAGGAAACCCTGGGTCTTGGTGTTGTACTCGGTAATGATCACGAACGGGCTCTCGCGGTCCTGCAAACCCGCGGAACCGGTGGCCAGGGCCAGGTCAAGAATCGGGATCGTTGCGCCACGGATATTGGCAACGCCACACACCACCGGACTGGACTTGGGCATGATCGTCAGCTTGGGGCATTGCAACACTTCCCTCACCTTGAACACGTTGATGCCATATAGCTGCTTGCCATCCAGGCGAAAAAGCAACAACTCCAGGCGATTCTGCCCTACCAGCTGTGTGCGCTGGTTTACTGAATCCATTACTCCTGCCATGCCCCGACTCCTACGCTAAAACCTTTGGGGGTGCGACGCGCACCCAACACGAAACGGCACGAGCTTTGCTATTTACTGATCATGGATATTAAAACGACGGTTTCCCGACGCCCCACCCTGACACGGTATTGCAGATCGCTCTGCGTACCGCTGGTGCTGCTTGCCTTGGGCCTGGGCGCCACGGCCCGCGCTGATAACGCCACACTGCCTGATGTACTTATCGGCGTCACTCAGGGCTTTCTTGAGTTCACTGTAGAAGATTATCTGGCGACCACACAGACGCCGGGCCGTTATGAAATCCAGGTCAACCAGTTGGACCCGCGCCTGCGCATGCCAATGTGCGACAAGGAATTGACAGCCACACTGGAAAGTCCGGCCCAGCCCATCGGCCGCGTGACGGTCAAGGTGCGCTGCGAAGGCGCCTCGCCCTGGACCGTGTTTGTGCCGGCCCAGGTCAAGCTGTTCCGCGATGTGGTGGTGGTTGCCCGCCCGCTCAAGCGCACCGGCATCATCGGTTTTGAGGACGTGGTGCTGCGCGAACGGGACATCAGCATGATCAGCCAGGGCTACCTGACCTCCATCGATCAGGCCGTCGGGCAGAGACTGACCCGACCAGTGGTCACCGACCAGGTGATCACCCTGGTGCACCTTGAGCAGGCAGAGGTGATTCGCAAGGGTGACCAGGTGGTGATTTCCGCCAGCAGTGGCGGGTTGAACGTAAAAATGCCAGGGGAAGCACTGGCCAACGGCGGCATGAGTGAGCAGATCCGGGTCAAGAACCTCAACTCCAACCGCGTGATCAAGGCCCGGGTGACCGCCCCCGGCCAGGTCGAGGTAGCGTTATAGATTACTGGTACAGGGCGCGAGGTTTTCCTACACTGTGCATGGAATGTTCCGTGCGCAGATTTATTGTCATTCGCGCCTAAAGTTTGCCCGGGTATTGCCGAAAACATGGCAAGCGTCCAAATACCCAGAGGTTTTTTGATCATGGTCATCGATTTCAGCCGTTTGAATAACACCCCGACAACGTCAGGCACTACGCGTACTACCGGCAAGGAAAACGTAGAAGCCAAGGCCCCGCCACTGCCCGCCAAGGCAGAACAGGCGAGCGCCAGCCAGAGCGGGGAGTCCGTACACCTGAGCAATGAGGCTCAACAGTTGCAGAAGGTCACTGACTCGCTGCGCGATCAACCGGTGGTCAATAAAGCCCGTGTGGCCGAATTGAAACAGGCAATCGCCGATGGCAGCTATACAGTCGACAGCAACCGTGTAGCCAGCAAGCTGCTCAATTTCGAAGCCGAGCGCTAGGCAAAGGCCTGCGCCGGGCTTTTGGACGCTTAAACCCCAAGGCCAGCCATGCATCACGACGAAAATCTGCTTCAACTGATCCTTGATGATCTTGAGCCAACGCAACAACTGCTCGAGCTGCTCAAGGAAGAATCCCTGGCCCTCTACGGCCGGGACATGCCGCTGCTGGAAGAAATCCTGGCGCGCAAGCAGTCGCTGATTGTCCTGCTGGAACAGCACGGCAAAAAACGCAGCCAGATCCTTATCAGCCTGGGCCTGCCGGCTGACCATGACGGCCTGGCGCAACTGGCCAGCCACTCCTCGGTCGGCGATCAATTGCTCGCCCAGAGCAAAGAACTCAATAAGCTGCTCACCCAGTGCCAGGAAGCCAACCTGCTCAACGGCCAGTCGATCCAGCTGCAACAAGCCACGACCGCCAACCAGCTGCGCATACTTCACGGCGGCGAGCCTCCAGCACTCTACAACGCTCAGGGTTCCACCTCGCGCCTGGTCAAGCCAAGCACTCGCAGCCAAGCCTGACGCGGGTTTTACAGCGCGGCCTATCCAAGGCGCGCCACATACTGGCAGAATGCCTGATCTTGCGTGTAGTCGTATTTTGTCTGGAGATGGAAGAACCGTGTTCAACGCCCTTAATGCGGAAGATGCCCCGCAGCCCCCCAAGGTCCTCACCACGCCTCTGGAAATCGCCAGCACCTTGCGGATGCTGCAAGAAAGTCACGACCCGCTGATCCTCACCTTCCACGAACGCAGCCAGCGCTTCCAGAGTTACCTGGTGGACGTGGACCGTGACGGCCTCAAGATGGTCCTGGATGAAATGATCCCCCGCGACGGCGAACGCCACCTCGAAAACGGCGAACCTTTTCGCATCGAGGGTTTCCACGACGGCGTGCGTGTCGCCTGGGAAAGCAATGGCACCCTCACCGTCAGCGAAAAAGACGGCCACCGCGTCTACACCGGCAGCATGCCCGACGAGCTGGTCTACCATCAGCGTCGCAATGCCTTCCGCGCCGCCTTGAAGCTGGCGCAACTGGTCAACATCGAACTCGATGGCGAGAAACTCCAGGCCCCTGTGCGCGGCAAACTCCTGGATATTTCCGCCACCGGCTGCAAACTGCGCTTTGAAGGGGACATCTCCGAGCGCCTGCAACTGGGCCAGGTCTACGACCGCTTCATGGCCGCCCTGCCCTTTGGCAGCATGACCACCTCGGTCGAACTGCGGCACCTGCACTTCGAAGAAAGGATCAACATTACCTTCGCCGGCGTGCGCTTTCACAACATGAGCGGCCTGGTGCAGCGCCAAGTCGAACGTTTTGTCTACCAGTTGCAACGCGAAGCGCGGCGCTTCGACAAAGACGACGATTTTTAAACCTGAAATCGCGATAAAAAAACGGGCGGTTCCGGATGGGAACCG
>JAFHKH010000200.1 GCA_016937595.1 Pseudomonas cedrina subsp. fulgida
TTGGCCAGGTACAGCGCCTCTTCCACGGCCGTGTTGCCGCCACCGACCACGGCCACCGGTTTGTTGCGGTAGAAGAAACCGTCGCAGGTCGCGCAGGCTGAAACGCCTTTGCCCATGAACGCTTCTTCCGATGGCAGGCCCAGGTAACGGGCGCTGGCACCGGTGGCGATGATCAGCGCGTCACAGGTGTACACGCCACTGTCGCCGGTCAGGCTGTAAGGCTTTTTGGAGAAGTCGACCTTGTTGATGTGATCAAACACGATCTCGGTTTCAAAGCGCTCGGCGTGTTCTTTCATGCGTTCCATCAGCACCGGGCCGGTCAGGCCGTGGACGTCGCCCGGCCAGTTGTCGACTTCAGTGGTGGTGGTCAACTGACCGCCCGCCTGCATGCCGGTGATCAGCAGCGGCTTGAGGTTGGCCCGGGCAGCGTAGACGGCAGCGCTGTAACCGGCAGGGCCGGAACCGAGAATAATCACTCGCGAATGACGGGTAGCAGACATGACTCACTCCTGTCGACCGCCCGGACTACAAGGCGGCTGGGATAAAAAAGGGACCGGGAAGGACTTCGGGAGGCTTGAACTCGAAGGATCTGAAAATAATCGGCGAAACGCAGCGACCTCAACGCCAGCGCTTCAGCGACCATAAAATAGAATAAAGCAATCATGAAGTCTAGATTTATTAGATTAATATCCTATTAAACATTAATTTTACGAAAAAAAAGAAAAAAACATCCTCGCCAGCGTCTGTATCATCTATTAACACCCAAAACCAAGACGCCCCTACCATGCATGACGCCACCACTCGATACATTCACGCCGGCCGGAATCCTGACGCGTATTGCGGCTTGGTGAATACACCGATCTTTCGAGGTTCAACCGTACTCGCAAAAAGCTTTGAAGCTTGGGAAGCGAGCAAAAAGGACGGTAACCCTTACGCCAATTACGGGCGCTTCGGCACACCGACCACGCGCGCCTTCGAAGAGGCTGTTGCAGAACTGGAAGGTGGTCATGCCACGCTGGTCTTTCCTTCCGGTCTGGCTGCCTGCGTTCATGCGCTGCTCGCCTTTGTGAAAGCGGGTGACCATGTTTTGATGACGGATAACATCTATGGTCCGACGCGGGCGTTCGTCAGCAACGTCCTGACGCGCTTTGGTGTCGAGGTCGAGTATTTCGTCCCAACTATTGGCGCAGCTATTGCCAGACAACTGCGCCCGAATACGCGCGTAGTGTTTACTGAATCGCCCGGCTCACTGACCTTTGAAGTCTGCGACCTTCCAGCTATCAGTGAAGCGGCCCATGCAGTCGGGGCCTTCGTATTAATCGATAATACGTGGGCCTCGCCTTTGTATTTCAAGCCCTTTGATCATGGCGCAGACGTCTCCATTCAGGCGGCGACCAAATACATTGTCGGTCATTCCGATGCGCTACTTGGGACTGCCACGGCCAACGAGCGCGCATGGCCGTTGCTCAAGGCCGGAGCCCATGACTTCGGCCAGACAGCCAGCCCGGATGATCTGTTCCTCGCGCTACGGGGGCTGCGCACGATGCCCATACGCCTTCAGCGGCATTGGTCCACGGGTGTCGCATTGGCGCAAAGCCTGGAGACACATCCCGCCATCGCTCGCGTTCTGCACCCTGCCCTGTCGAATGATCCTGGGCACGAACTGTGGAAACGTGATTTTCTCGGCGCCAGCGGGCTGTTTGGTATCGAGGTCAAGACAAAGGACCCGGAGGTACTGGCCCGGCTGTTCGACAACCTGACGTTGTTCGGCATCGGTCTTTCCTGGGGGGGCTTCGAAAGCCTCGTAGTCCCCGTGGGGCATCCATTGCGCAGCACCCCCACAGACAGCCAGGGTTATCTCATTCGCGTACATGCTGGTTTGGAACACGTCACCGATTTGCTTGAAGACTTCCATCGTGCCCTGGACATCGCTTTCCCGAGTCCTCGCGTCGCCGTTGCGTAAAACTCTTTTTGCCTGACGACATCACCCATGGTGTCGCGGGATTTACTCTGAGGCTCCAATGAAATTCACCTTACTCGAACAAGTCGACAGCAACTACCTGCGCAACGCAAAGATGGATTGCATCGTTGTAGGCGTCCATATCCGTAAACTCAACGACGTTGCCTCCCGCTTGGACTCTCTGTGTCACGGCCGTTTGCAGGAGGCCCTGCAGCTCAACGAACTGCCGGAGCCGCCTGGCAGCACTTTGTTGCTGCACAGTGCAGACGCGCTGACGGCAAGGCGTATCTTGCTGGTACAACTTGGTGACAGCGAAATATCCCACGCGCGGCACGTCAAAAAGGTCGTAGCGTCTGCCGCCAAAGCGTTAAAGGCTGCGCGCTGCCGCAAGGTCTTGTGGTGCCTGGCCGAACAAATTGGCACCCTCGATAGCCTGAACCAGTCAGTGCTCTCCCTTTACGAGTCCGAATACCGTTTCGACTGCCTCAAGAGCCAACCAGAACCTCACTGCGCAAAGCTGGAGGAAGTCGCACTGCTGATAGCCCACACACAGCAGGAACTGGCCAGGCAGACCTTGGAACAGGCGATTGCAATTGGCCACGGCATATCCTTGTGCCGTGACCTCGGCAACCTGCCCCCGAACATTTGTACGCCGGAATATCTGGCGCAAACAGCGCGCACGCTCTCTACGTCGGCCAACGTTGATGTTGACGTGCTGGAACAGGAGCAGATTCAAGCCTTGGGCATGAATGCGTTTCTCTCCGTCGCGCGAGGGTCAACGCAGGCGCCCAAATTGATTATCGTCAAATACAGCGCCGGCCCAGCCGAACAGGCTCCCATCGTACTGGTAGGCAAAGGCATCACTTTCGACTCTGGTGGTATCTCGATCAAACCAGGCGAGGCGATGGACGAAATGAAGTACGACATGTGCGGTGCTGCCTCAGTGCTCGGCACACTGAAAGCCATCATCGAAATGGAATTGCCGTTGACCGTCTACGGCGTGATTCCGGCCTGCGAAAACATGCCTTCAGGGGACGCACTCAAACCGGGCGATATCATTACCAGCATGCTCGGCAAGACCATTGAAGTACTCAACACCGACGCGGAGGGTCGCCTGATTCTCTGCGATACACTCACCTATGCCGAACAATTCAAGCCAGCTGCGGTGATCGATATCGCTACCCTGACCGGCGCCTGCGTGGTCGCCCTGGGCCACGTGCACAGCGGGCTCTTTGCCCGGGAAGACGAATTGGCCGAGCAACTGCTGGCTGCCGCCAGCACCTCCTGCGACACGGTCTGGCGTATGCCTCTTGATACTGACTACCACGAGTCACTGAAATCCAACTTCGCCGACCTGCCGAATATCGGTGGTCGCGCAGGCGGCTGCATTACGGCCGCCTGCTTTCTCGAGAACTTCACCCGCAGCTATTCCTGGGCACATCTGGACATTGCGGGCACGGCGTGGAAGAGCGGAGCCGATAAAGGCGCCACAGGCCGCCCGGTCAGGCTATTGACTCAGTACCTGATTGATCGTTGCAACCTGAACGCCTGACACAACAGCAGCCGGCCTGGATTTCCTCCAGGCGGTGTAGACGTTAAACCTCGGCCCGATCCAGCCCGCTCAGCTCCAGCAACGCACCGATTCTTGGTTCGCGTCCACGGAAGCGCTTGAACAGATCCATTGCAGGCTCTGCGCCACCCTGGGCGAGTACGGTCTCGCGGAACGCCTTACCCACTGCCGGATTAAATAATCCTTCTTCCACAAAGCGCGAAAATGCATCGGCGGCCAACACTTCCGCCCATTTGTAGCTGTAATAACCCGCCGCGTACCCCCCCGCAAAAATATGCGAGAACGTATTGGCTGACCGGGTATAAGCGGGTGGTGACAATACCGACACCTCCTGACTGACCGCTGCCATAAAT
This sequence comes from Pseudomonas cedrina subsp. fulgida, assembly GCA_016937595.1. Classification (GTDB taxonomy): domain Bacteria; phylum Pseudomonadota; class Gammaproteobacteria; order Pseudomonadales; family Pseudomonadaceae; genus Aquipseudomonas; species Aquipseudomonas fulgida. The sequence continues at coordinate 3,884 of JAFHKH010000200.1, forward strand.
ACCGTCGGGTCAAGCACCTCAGAGCGGGCATGCAATTCAAAATCGAAGAGTGCCAATTCAACCTGACGACACATCGCCAGGCCGGCCTGGAAACCGCGCGACTCAACCAATCGGCTCAATAGCTCGTCCGGCAGCGGCTGACCATTATCCACATGACAACTTAAGCCACGCACCACTTCCGGTTGCCAACACCAATTCTCCATAAACTGGCTAGGCAGTTCGACTGCATCCCATGCCACCCCGTTGACACCCGCAACACCCGACTGCTCGACCCGGGTTAACAAATGGTGAAGACCATGCCCGAACTCATGAAACAAGGTCACCACTTCGTTATGGGTCAACAAGGCAGGTTCCCCCTGCATGGCCGGAGCGAAATTGCAGACCAGATAAGCCATCGGCGCGTGCAACACGCCTTGCCTGTCTCGCCGACGGCTGCGACATCCATCCATCCACGCCCCTGCCCGCTTGTTCGGTCGCGCATAAAGGTCCAGAAAGAAACGTCCCACCACCACATCCTGTTCAACGATTTCAAAAAAGCATACATCGGGGTGCCATGTATCGAAATCCGTCAGTTCGTTGATCTGAATGCCGTAGAGACGCTCGACAAGTTCAAACATGCCCTTGAGTACGTGATCGACCGGAAAGTAACGTCGCAATGCCTCTTGGGACAGCGCGTAATATTGCTGCTGGTAGAGTTCGGAAAAATATCGGATGTCCCACATTTGCAAATTTTCGACACCCCGTTCAACAGCGAAGGCATTGAGCTGCTGCAACTCTTGCATCGCACCTGCACGACTGTGTTCTGCCAGGTCGCGCAAGAAATCCACAACCTGGGGCACAAAGTCGGCCATCTTGCTCACTAGGCTGAGCTGCGCATAGTTCTCGTAGCCCAGCAGTTGAGCCAGTTCGGCACGGCCCTCAAGGATCTGCTGCATGATCGGGCCATTATTGAATTCACAGGCATTGGGCCTAACTTCCGAGGCTCGCGTGACGTTGTTGAAATACACCTCTTCTCGCAACGCTCGATCATCGGCATACGTGAGGATTGCCTGCACACAAGGCACCTCCAGCGTCAGTAGCCAGCCTTGTAAACCCCGCGCTTTCGCGCAGCTGGCCATAAAGGACTTGGCCGCTGCGGGTACTCCAGTCAACGCTTCTTCATCTGTCAGCAAACGGCTCCACGCCTGGGTGGCATCCATGACATTGTTGCCAAACAGACTGCCCAGTTCACTCAGGTTAAGGTTGAGCTCGAGAAAACGTTGTTGACCGGCCGCTGGCAAATGAACACCCGATAATTTGAAATCCCTCAGGGCGTGATCGATCACCGAGCGTTGCGCCACATCGAAATCAACGTAATGGCGGCTATTCAACAAGGACTGAAAGCCCTTGTACAACGTCATGTTTTGACCCAGTTCAGTGCCGTACGCGGAAAGTTTTGCGAGCGCTGCCTCATAGGCTTCACGCAGTTGCGGTGTGTTGCATACGGAATTCAGATGGCTGACCGGACTCCAGACTTCGTTCAGAGCGGCATGGAGCTCATCGAGCGAGAGTACGAAACCCTCCCAACTGAGGTCTTTGTTGTTGTCTGCGGTCAACCGTGCAAGTAACTGGCGATTATCGGCCAGCACCTGGTCGATTGCCGGGCCGACGTGCTCGGCTTTTATCAGTGAATAAGCCGGCAAGTCACCGGCAGATAGCAGCGGATTGGCAGTGTGCATCCAGAGTTCCTCTTGGAGGTAGAGATCAGGCATCAAGCGCCAGAAACAGGAAGGTGGCGAGCCCGTGCTCGCCTATGTAGTGGTCATGCAGCTGGCCGCTGCTGGCTTGCAGATGCTGCGCTGCCGACGCGGTCAGTCGGCAACGCTTATCGTCGAACTGGAGAGTGTCCATTAACAATGACGGCTTCGTATTCAGGGGGAACCGCAAATTCAGGAAGGCCGCAATTGCTTGCGGCGGCTGCCCGCTCGCGGGTCGCAGTCAGAAGTTGTAAACGAAGGTCAGACGAGCATTGCGCTCTTCTCGAAGCGGGATAAATGCCGATGTGCTAGATCCATAATAAAGCGTACGGTCGAATATGTTTTTGACACCCAGTGTCAGCGAGTAATCTTTCGCATGGTAGAAGACTGAAAGATCGGTGCTGGCACCTCCTGGCAATTCGTATTGGTCCGATCCAGCCCCTCCTGTAGCACTGCTGTAAGCAGCCACACCGACCCCTGCACCCACGCCTTTGTAGCGCCCTTCTTGCAGCTCATAGGATGTCCATAGGGTGGCCGAGTCGCCGGGTTGAGAAGAAAACTCCGACGTATCCCCCTTGGCCAACTTCGGCACGGAGTACTTCACGTGGGTATAACCCGATGCGATGTTCCAACCTGGCACCAATTCACCGGTCAGGGTGAAGTCATACCCTTTACTCTCCTGAGACTGAGTGCCAATCGTTCTTCTGGTGATGGGATCAGTGAGCGGGACATTATCCTGCTGCAATTCAAAGTAAGCGGTGGTCAGAGTCAATGCATCGTCCAGGAAACTGAACTTCGCTCCCACTTCCTTCGATTCGCTGGTCAGCGGCGGCAGGAGCTGGAAGGTAGTAGTGTCATAACCACTCGATCCGTTAAATCCGTGAATCACGTTCCCATAGACCGTCATCTGCGGGGAAACATCGAAACTGATGCCAACATTGGGCACCCATTTTTCCGCTACGTCGGGAGGGCTTTGAGAAGCGGTACCGGCGCTCGAATAAACAGTCCCGTCGCTAATCCATTTGGCCTTCTTGGCAGCCAGCAGAACATGGGTGCGATCACCAATATCCATCTGATCTTGCAGGATCAGCCCACGTTGCTGAGTGCGTCTGGCGCTGGAACGATAGTCGGCCCCCCCTATCTTCGGGAGCAAATCCAGGGAATCCGGATCATATATATTCACTTGCGGGTAAGGGCCGCTCACCCCAGCAACGTCCGTATTGATATCGCTCTGAACGCTTGAAATGTGCTGATAGTCGACGCCGACCAATACTTTGTGGGTGATAAAGCCCGTCTTGAACTTGCCTCGGATATCGTTCTGCAGGCTCCAGGATTTTGAGTTGTTGACCGCGGAAAAAGGCGACGCAAAGGCCACGGAACCGTTCCGGTTATAGGCAAAAAGCTGCCATAACCGAAAGGTATCGGTGTTATCAACATAGGTGGCCTTACTATTGAACGTCCAGTTATCAATCAAATCCTGGGAAAACTCGTAATAGCCGGTCTTGTTTTCGCTGCGAAAACCATCGTCTTTACGAAACACCCGGTAAGTGGGTAATTTTTGAATCTTACCGTCAATCGCAATAGTCGAATACGGTGCCGAGCTTCTTTGATTACCGTACTCAGCACCGACCGTCAGACGCGTGTGTTCACCTTCCCACGTCAAGGCAGGGGCAACGAAGACATCCCGCTTACCGTCAAAATCAGGAGAAGCATTGTCTGATTTCATATTCGACAGGTTCAAGCGGTAACTCAGCGAACGATCATCATTGAGTGCCCCCCCCAGGTCCAGCCCCTGCTTGAGTTCACCATAATCCGCCACTTCCAGGCTCAGCGTTCGCACATCATACTTAACAGGTGCTTTGCGTATGATGTTAATGGTTCCGCCCGGTGTGGAACTGCCAGACATGATTGAATCCGGGCCCTTGATGACTTCTACACGTTCAATACCTTGAATCGAAGTGCCATTTACGCCGGCATTGGGCATGCCATTGGTAGAGGTCTTCTCGACGAGAAATCCACGAATCTTGTACTGAGCACTGCCTCGGTTGCTTACCGTTTGCTGAACACCGGGTGAGCTTTTGAGCGCATCGGACAGATTGGTTGCCTGGCGATCCTTGAGTAATTTTGCGCTAAGCACGTCAACCGACTGGGCGGTCTGTTTCAAAGGTGTATCAGTTCTCGAGACGCTGCTTGAGTTGGAGGGGTTGTAATAGAGCTGATCATCGCTCAGCGCCGAGCCATTCACCGCGATTGAAGGCAACTGGGCATCGGTGGCGGTAATATTCGTTGGGGCAACATTCAACACCGCAGGCGCGCTCGTTACCGTCAGCGTGCCATTTGCCGTCACGTCCAGAACCAGCTCTGTACCTTGCAAACAGGCCGCGATGGCTTGCTCCACCGTCATGTTGCCATGCACTGCGCGCCCTTGGTAGGGAGCAACGAGAGTTGGCTCGAATGAAATCACGCGACCACTTTGCCGTGCAATATTCAACAGCATTGTATTGAGTGGCGCTGCCGGTATCTCATAGTGCTCGCGCGCCACGCTTGCTACTGGATTTTCTTGCGCCAGCACCAGGTGGGGAACAGCACCTAAGGCGAATACCATCGCTATGCGTAAAGGCGTCAACGCGTAGCGACTATTGGATTTTTTCATCAGCATCCTCGACGGCACAGCAGGTTTATGAGTTTTGTTACCTACTTTGTGCAACGAGAGAAAAAAAGTGACAGTGGCATTACCAAAAAGGCCACACCTCCACACTTTCGTGATGCCTCAGCTAACCCAATCCATTTCAGAACGCCTGGGAGCTGACTCGCCTGATCTCCCTGTCTGCGGCATCAGCCCGGCACCGACAAGCCAGGAAATACGCAGGCGCACTTGAATTGTGCGGGATGGATGGGCGCGCACCCAATTGAATCAGATATCCCGGAAAGCCCTGAAAAAGCCATTAAAAAATTCGAATTCAAGGCGGATTATTAGAATGGCATTCGCCTTGCATTGTTTTCGCATAGGCGCCGCCACAATCAACGTGAGCGGATTTCAGATACAGAGTCAGCGTTTTCGAGAAAGACTAATCATGTCCAGTGCACTGATTGGCAAACCCGATTTACTCACCGAAATCTTCCGTCGCGATTATCGTTGGCTAGCTGAACGCCTACGCTATCGCCTGGGCTGCCGATTTAATGCCGAGGATGTCGCTTCAGAGTCTTTTTTACAGCTCTCGACCCTCACCACGCTGGAAGGCGTGCGCGAACCGCGAGCGATGTTGACTACTATAGCCAATCGCGTCCTCTACGAGGTGTCGCGTCGCAAGGCACTGGAGAAAGCGTACCTGCAGGCACTCGCTTCAGCTCCCGAACATGTGCATACTTCGCCCGAAGAGCAGCACCTGCTTCTCGAGTCGCTGCTGGCGATCGATAAAGCATTGGACGGACTGTCGAGCAAGGCGCGACAAGCCTTCCTGTACAGCCAGCTCGATGGTATGACCTACGCACAAATTGCGGTTAAATTGGGTGTGTCTGCAAGCATGGTGCGTCAGTACATGACTAAAGCCTTGACTCAATGCTACTTGGTTGCGGCGCAATCCTGAGTGCGGAGCATACGATGTCAAAACCCATTGCACCCGATACCGTTGCACAGCAGGCAATCGAATGGATGGTGCACCTCCACTCGGGCGAGATGAGCGACGAGCAGCGTTCCGATTTCGAGCGCTGGCGAGCCGAACACCACAGCCACGACCTGGCATGCCGCCGAATCGAAAAAGCCTTGGGTCATGTGCCTCAGGTGGCAGCCGAGCCTTCGTTGCGTAAAACCCTGAACGATACAGGCGGTCGCCGTCAGTTTCTGACAAACGCGTTGGCCATTGCGACGCTCGTCTCCACCGGCGGCTGGTTTTACAACCGACATACCCCGCTGACTGGATTGCTGGCTGATTTGCATACGGCCACTGGAGAACGCACCACCACTCACCTGGCTGACGGCAGCGTGCTGACCCTGAATGCGCGCAGCAGCGTCGACGTCAAATTTGATGCAAATCGTCGTCACCTCTATTTGACCAAGGGGCAAATTTACATCGATGCCCAGCCTGCACAAAACCCGCTGGTGATCACCACGGCCGATGGCGAGATCAGCATGCGCAGCGGCGCATTCACCGTCTCCGTCAGATCCGACGGCACACGGGTTGCCGCCCTTTCGCAAGCCGCAAAGATCAGCGCCCGCAACCTCAGCACCCAACTCCTTACAGGCCAGGGAGTGCTGTTTAATAACCAGGGTATTTTCCCTCGTCAGATCGCGGTGAATTCAGAGAGCGCCTGGCTCAACGGATTCATCGAAGTCAATGATCAGCCCCTTGGAACCCTTATCGAGGCGTTCCGCGATTACCGCACAGGAATCGTCCGGGTATCACCGGAAGCTGCCAAGCTGCGGGTCAGCGGAATTTTCCCGCTCGACAATACCGACTACGCCCTTGAAGCCCTCGCTCAGACGATGCCTGTCGTCATCACTCGGACCAGTGGATATTGGGTCAGCATTTCCAAATCCTGACGCTTCCCGTCTCCCACTTCAAAAAAACTTCGCACACTCACTGTCACTTTTATCTTCTGGTTGCACAGACCTTATAGAGATAACCAGAGTGTGCGCCGTGAACCCTGCTCAACGCATTCGCTTAGCCACCACAGCCCCACCTTTACGCTTGGCGCTCGCGTTCTTGTTGCTTTGCATCAGCCGCCAAGCGATGAGTTGCGAATTAGACGCTGCTTATCCCTTTCACATTGAAGCTCACAGCTTGAGTGAAACCCTTCTGCTGATTGGCCGTACCAGTGGTTGTACCGTCTCGTTCAAACCCGACAACACGCGTGACTACCAAAGCCAACCCATCAACGGCCGCCTAAGCGTGCGCCAAGCCATGGGGCTGGCACTGATCAACAGCGACCTTGAAACGCTGCAAACCCGCAACGGTTCCCTGACCGTCCGTAAGCGCGGCGCCGCACCCCGTTATGTGGGGGAAGAATGAAGAGTAAGCCGACTATGACCAACTTGAACGTCCACCTCAAAGAGGGTGTAGACCCTCTGACCTGGAAGGCGGAACCCACGCTGCCCAAAGAACACAAGTGCTTTCCATACGGTCTGCTAGTGGTTGCCGGCGCGGTGCTGATCGCGCACGTGGGATTATTTGCCCTGCTGGTGACCCAGGCCAGCAACAAGGAAATCACCCTGACCACTGCACCGGCTGCCAGTGTCCGGGTGTCCATGGTCGCCCCACCGCCCCCTCCTCCGGCAGAGATCATACCCATACCACCCGCGCCTCAGGTGCTCACCAGCGAGAAAGCCGAGCGCACGGTTGCGGTGGAAAAGCCCAAGCCCATTGTCAAGCCCAAGCCAATACCAAAACCAAAGCCCGTGCCTAAAGTCGAGCCTCCCCCCGTTGTCGAGGCCAAGCCTGTAGAGCCGGTACCTGCCCCACCACGAGAGGCTCCCGTCAGCGAGAAGATGCTCGATCTACCGGCGTCTGGCCCCAAGGATGTGCAAACCGTCGGCTGCCGCGTACCTGCGCCTGACTACCCACGCCAGGCTCGCCGTCAGAAGATTGAAGGCAATGTCCTGGTGCGCCTGCAAGTTGATACTCAAGGTCAAGTGCAGTCCGCGAATATCGCACGTAGCAGCGGCAATCAAGATCTCGACGAGGCCGCACGCAAAGCCGTAATGGGCGCTTCATGCACACCCTACATGGAAAGCGGCCGAGCTATCGCAGTGCGCGCAGTACAACCCGTGTCATTCCGTTTGAATCAATAAAATCAGCCTGAGAGGTAACATCAAATGCAGGAATTAGGATTGGCTTATGCCTGGCAACAGGCCGACTACGTCTCCAAAACGATTGCGTTCGTCCTGACGATCATGTCCGTATTGTCCTGGAGCGTAATTCTCATCAAAGCAGTCCAATTGCTGCGCTTTGGACGCATGAAAAAGCGTGCGCTGGGTTTTTGGAACGCCAGCGGATTTGTCGAAGGCGTAAAGAGCCTTGGTCGGAAAAAGTACAACCCCTTCCGGGAACTGGCCACCGCCGGGCACGCTGCCAACTCTCACCAGAACCAGCGAAGCTCCCAGTTGCATCAACGCTTTGATCTCAGCGACTGGCTCGCCCGCTGCCTGAAAGAGGTTCTGGACGACCATGTCACCAAGCTGCAGGCAGGCTTGGCGATCCTTGCATCCATTGGTAGCACAGCACCGTTTGTTGGGCTATTCGGCACGGTCTGGGGTATTTATCACGCGCTGAAGGTCATTGGCATGAGTGGTGATGCCTCACTGGCCCAGGTAGCGGGGCCCGTGGGTGAGTCGCTGATCATGACGGCCTTCGGCCTGTTCGTCGCGATTCCGGCTGTGCTGGGTTACAACGCCATCGCCCGGCATAACAAAGGCGCGGTACATCAGCTCAGTCGCTTTGCCCATGACCTGCATGCCTTCTTCCTGACCGGCGCACGGGTGTGCGTGGACCCGGCCGACGAGCAAGCTCAAGCCGACAGCAAGGTCACCGTGATGACCGCCAAACAGGGAGGCAGAGCCTGATGAGCATGTCTCAAGGTTCACAGTTCGACAGCGACGATGCCCTGCTGAACGACATCAACATGACCCCCTTGATTGATGTGATGCTCGTGCTGTTGATCATCTTCATCATCACCCTTCCGGTGATCAACAAGGCCGTCAAGGTCGACCTGCCCAAAGGTGAAGCCCAGACCATCGCTGTGCAAGACAAGAGCGTGGACGTCTCCATCACGGCAGACGGCGGCATCCTGTGGAACAAGGAGCCGGTGGATGACGCCCAGCTGGCACAGAAAGTTGCGGTAACGGCGGTACAGGAAACACCGCCTGTACTGCGCGTCTATGCCGACAAAGCCGTTCGCTACGAGCGAGTCGCTCAGTTGCTGTCCACTGCGCAAAAAGGCGGGCTGTCGAAAATTGACTTTGTCACCGACGCCACTCCCAGTCACTGACTGCGGTAACGATTGCTAACGAGTAATGATAATGACCTCTTCGACGTCCGCAGTAGACGACGGACATAGCCTGCCTTTGCCTGAATCAATGTCGGGGCATTCCATTGCTGAGCGGCCAAGCATAAGCCAGGTGCTTTTGCCTTTCTGGTTTTCCAGCGAAAAATGGCTTGCGTTAGGACTGCTGAGCATCATCCTCACCATCTCATTCGCCGGTACCTATGGGTCTGTCACCTTAAACGAATACCAGGGAAAGCTGACCGATGCTCTGGTGGCATTGGACTGGGAAGCGCTCAAGCCGCTATTCCTCTCCAGTCTGCTGTTGGGAGTGGTGACCGGAGTGCTGCCTAGCGGCAGCAGTATGATTTCGGGATACCTGGAACTTCGCTGGAGGACCTGGATGACCCATGCCCACCTCGACAAATGGACACGTAACGCTCACTTTTTTGCCCTGGAGCGTGACGGACTGATCAGCAATGCCGATCAGCGAATCGCCGAAGATATTCGGCAGACTGTAGATATTACTATCAACCTGCTCACTTCAAGTGCATTCGTGGTTGTCAATACTATCACCTACAGCATTGTGCTCTGGAACCTCGCCGGAGCACTTGAATTCGAGGTTTTCAATCATCAGTTCAGCATTACCGGCTACATGGTTTATGCCGTCTTCATTTATCAATTTTTACAGTTGCTGATATCGCACTGGCTCGGGAAGAGTCTGATCGGCCTGAACATGCATAAGCAAACGGTTGAAGCGGACTTCCGTCATCAAGGCATGCAATTACGCGAGTACGCTGAACAAATTGCATTCTTTGGCGGTGAAGAGCGTGAAAAGCGTTCCCTGGTTGAACGATTCGCCTGTATACGCGCAAATACCATACACATCCTCACGCGCACGTTTTCCGTGACGTTTGGCCAAACTCTCTACACTCATTCACTCACCCTGCTACCCACACTGCTTGCATTACCGCTGCTGCTGACAAGCAAGATTTCTTATGGACAAATGGTCTCCATCCTTGGCGCTTACGCCATGCTTTCCAACACCGTTGCCTTTTTCCCTCAGGCTTATATCAATTTCACCCTATGGCTGGGGCTCACCAATCGCTTGCGCGATTTGCAGTGGGCCATCAACAAGGTAGAGCAACAACAGACCGAAATTCGCCACCTGAACAGCCTTGGACCCTACCTGCATTGCGAGGCGTTGAGTCTGTTTACGCCGCAGGGCAAAGCGCTGGCACGGCTTGATAGCTGGACGGTGGAAAAAGGCGAGCGTTGGTTAATCAAAGGACGCTCCGGTAGTGGCAAGAGCACCCTCTTGCGCGCCCTGGCAGGCTTATGGCCATACGGCGCGGGGCAGATCTGCCTTCCTCAGGGCCGTCAGTCGCTTTTTGTTCCTCAGAAAAGCTACATCCCCACGGGCCTATTGAAGGATGCACTCTGTTACCCCCATGCCAGTAGCGATTTTACTGATGATCAATGTCGCAAAGCACTCACTGATTGCTGCCTGCCTGCACTGAGCGACTCCCTTACGGTTCGAGAGCGCTGGCAGCAAACCCTGTCCGGTGGTGAGCAGCAGCGCCTGGCTATGGCGCGCGTGCTGTTGCAACGCCCGAGCTTCATTTTCCTCGACGAAGCCACCAGCGCGCTTGACCCGGAAACCGAACACAGCATCTACACCACCCTGATTGAGCAACTACCCGATAGCACTCTGATCAGCGTTGCGCACCGTGAGTCTCTGGCTCGCTTTCACTCTCACACCCTCGATTTAACACACTCACAATAAGGGCACATCATGTCTGACATCATCACCGTGACTGAAGAGAACCTCGATTCAGAGGTGTACGGCGCCAGCAAGGCAGTACTACTCGACCTCTGGGCCCCCTGGTGTGCTCCTTGTCGCACGCTGGCACCGATTCTGGAAAAACTGTCTGCACTGGGTGGTGAAAGCCTCACCATTGCGAAAATGGACGTCGAGAAATACCCCGAGGCGATGGCTCGTTTTGGCGTGCGCGGCATTCCAGCATTGCTGCTATTTAAAGACGGCAAAGAGATAAGCCGAGAGGTCGGCACCAAGACGCTTACACAACTTAAAGAGTGGATGGCCCAATCCGACATTAAGCTCAGCGAGCCGGCCCCAACCCCGACTGATACGGCAATGTTCGGGGCATTTTATGGTGATCCCCAACTTAAACAGTTTTTCTGCGACCGCTTGTTAGCCCATGCGCAGCAGGGAGAAATCAAATCGGACAATAACGCCTATTGGATTGAAGGTTCTGGCACACCAGGCGCCGCATGGGTGCATTCGGCTGACCCGGTGATATTTGAGCGTTTGACCGGCATTCCTGCTTCTTTCTCCATCGCTATGGACTTCACTAGACCTATCAAAAGCGCTGAGCTTGAGCCGATCATGCAGGCACTCAAGCCGGGATCGGATCTGAGCAATGTGCCGCTTCGTCTGACTCATTCGTTATTGAGCGAAGCGCTGTTTGACTGGCCGAACCTGCTTTCGCAATCTGCGTTGATCACAAGCTTGCGCAACGAATGGGTGGGGCTTTGTGAGCGTTACCTGGCAGGGAACACCGTCTCAGAGCAAGATTGGAAGGACCTGGCCTTGCGCGCGAAGGCGCTGAATAACCACGAAGATCCGGCAGTTAGAAACACTGCCGAATTGATTTCGACGCTATCGCCGCCGCCAACAGCCAACAATGCCGATGGCTGGACCGTCGTTTTCAGGCTCGCAAGAACTGTGATGTATTCAATCGGCCAACACCTCAGCAACTGGACACTGGAAGACCGTCAAACCGAACAGCGTCGCTGGGATTGGTTTAATGAAAAACAATCACAGAGCGCTTCCGGTGAGCTCAGTCAGGAAGAAATTCATGCCTACCGCGAACAGTGGTTCAGTGAAAACGAAGCCTATCAGCTTAAAGAAGCAGTGTTTTTTGACAACGAGTTGCAAGGCCTGCACCCCGTTCTGGATTGCATGCGCGATCACCTGGCAACACTGATGCGCGGCGCCCCGCCATTCAACCCCAACTGAATTTGACGGAGGTGTCTTATGACTGCAGCATTTTCTAACAGCCCCACTTACCTGGCGGAACTCGCCGAACAGATCCTCAAGTTGGCACGCAGTCAAGGTGCAAGCCATGCACAGGTTAGCCTCTCGCAAAGTCGGGGCTTGTCGCTATCAATGCGCCAGAGCCGAGTGCAGTCGCGCGTTCGGGAAACCCACAGCGGCTATTCGCTGACAGTGTTCATGGGCAAGCATCAAGGCTCTGTCAACTCAACTGACTTGAGCCCGAGCACCCTCTCCCAATCCGTTAAAGCTGCCTGTGCGATCGCCCGCTATACAGGCGAGGATGCCGCAGCCGGTCCAGCCAGTTCCGAGCAGCTTTGCTCACCCGATAGCGATCTGAATCTGTTCCATCCATGGGACATCGATGAGGATCAGGCCGTAGGCTTGGCCCAGCGCCTGGAAAGCGGACTGGAGAGTGCCGGTGGATCGGTACAAAGCGAAGGCGTTTGGGTCAACAGCCATCAGTCCTACTTCTTGCTTGCTACCAGTGAAGGCTTTAATCAAGGTATCGCAAAATCGTCCCATAGCTTGGGCGCCAGCGCACTGGCGCGAAATGACCAATACTCCGAACGAGACCACTGGTCCGAGTCTGCAACTGATGCCCGCAATCTACCCTCGGTGGAACAGATAGGCAGGAACGCCGGACTGGCTGCCGCTGCGTACTTGAACAAAGGTGCGTTAAGCAGCCGCCGCTGTGCCGTATTGTTCGACCCGCGCACTGCAACCAGCCTTATCGGGCATGTCATCCAGGCTATCAGCGGCCAGGCGTTGTACACCAACGCCACCTTCCTCAAGGACCAAATCGGCCAGCCAGTCATGTCAGACCATCTGCGTCTTTATGAGGATCCCTACCTGGCTGGCGGTAACGCCAGCAAGAACTTCGACAGCGACGGAATTGCTCCGCAACAGCGTTACCTGGTCGAGGACGGCGTTCTCAAGGGATATTTACTGTCCCTCTACGGCGCCAGACGACTGGGTATGGAACCTACCGGTAATGGTTTCGGCCCCGGCAACCTGCTGCTAAGCAGCAAATCCACCGGTGCCGACGACGACTTGCCGGCCATGCTGCGCAAATTGGGCACAGGTCTGCTCGTCACCAGCCTGGCGGGCAACGGTGTACGCCTGATCTCCGGAGACTATTCCCGTGGTGCCCGAGGTTTCTGGGTCGAAAACGGAGAGATTCAGCATGCGGTCACCGGTATCACCATTGCCGCCAATCTGAAAGAGATGCTCAAAGGCATCGTTGCCGTTGGCAGCGACGTCGTTTGCCAAGGCCCATTCAGTACGGGTTCTATTTTGATTGAACAGATGCAAGTTTCTGGTCAGTAGCCCTACAACGGAATACCTACTATGTCGTTAAATCAAGTGAATCATCTGGCACTGGCCAGCGACGTACTGCTGGCGCCCCATGGCCTGGATATCTCAGACCTGCACCGGGTGTTCGACTCTGTGCATGAACATAAGGTCGACTATGCCGATCTCTATCTGCAGTCAACCCGCGAAGAGCGTTGGTCGATGGAAGACGGGGTTGTCAAAGCCGGCAGTTTTTCCGTCGACCAGGGTTTCGGCCTGCGCGCATTGAATGTCGATGAAACAGCCTTTGCCTATTCACAGCATATTGATCGTCAGCAACTGATGGAGGGTGCGAGATCGGTTCGCACAGTCGCCATGCATGGCGACGGGCGTATTGAATTGAAAGGCCAGGCATCGCAGCGCTCTGGCTTTTATGGACACGACGACCCGTTGCAAGCCTGCGAAACGGCGGAAAAAATAGCCCTGCTGCAATCTATCGATCGCAAGGCCCGAGCACTGGACCCTCGCGTTTGCCGGGTAGTAGCTCACCTTCAGTTGAGCCATTCGGTGGTCATGGTGATGCGTCACGATGGCCGATTGGCCGCCGATCTACGCCCCATGCTGGTGTTGCAAATGCGGGTTTTTGTCAACCAGAACGGTCGTCTTGAAAGTTCCGGAGGAAATATTGGCGGTCGAAGCGACTTCAGTTTGTACAGCGATGCCCGCGTGGATCAGGAACTTCGTCGGGTCGTCGACTCAGCGCTGATCAACCTGGAAGCACAAGCCGCACCCGCCGGCAGCATGCCAGTGGTCATCGGGCCAGGTTGGCCCGGCATGTTGCTGCATGAAGCCATGGGGCACGGATTCGAGGGGGACTTTAATCGAATGGGTACCTCAATCTATTCCGGCAAGATCGGTCAGCGCGTTGCCAGCCCCGGGGTGAACATCGTCGATGACGCGACGTTACCTGGCAGACGCGGATCGCTGCATATCGACGATGAGGGCGAACCGGGCCAGTGCACCACACTCATTGAGGGCGGGGTTCTGGCGGGCTACATGCATGACAGCCTCAACGCACGGCTGATGAAGCAGCACAATACGGGTAATGGTCGCCGCGAATCCTATTCGCAGTTGCCCATGCCACGCATGACCAACACGTTCATGCTGGCCGGTGAACACAGTCCCGAAGAGATCATCAGCAGTGTGAAAAACGGGATCTACCTGGCGGATCTTGGCAGTGGTCAGGTGGATATTGTAAATGGCCAATTCACCTTCGAGAGTGAACTGGCTTACTTGATAGAAAATGGCAAAATCACCCGACCCGTCAAAGGCGTGACCCTGACTGGCTCAGGTCCGCAAACCTTGCAGATGATAAGCATGATTGGCAATGACCTGGCGCTGGACAACGGCGGCGCCACGTGCGGGAAAGCTGGCCAAAGCGTTCCGGTTTGCGTAGGTCAGCCGACGATCAAGATTGATCAATTGGTCGTGGGCGGCACCGCTTGAAAAAACACTGAAGGTTGGGCGACTTCGCTCGCCCCGCCTTCGGATGCAGCGAATCAAGGCGCATAGCGAAGTGGCAAACTGGTCGAGTATTTAATCTGTTCCATAGAGAAACTTGAGCTGATATCCGACAGCCCTGGAACGCATATCAGTTGTTTATAAACTGAATCGTATGCCGCCACATCGGGCACCGCCACACGCAACAGGTAGTCTGTATCTCCGGCCATACGATAGACTTCCACAACTTCTTCAATCGATGACACCGCACGATGAAAGCCCTCAATCCAATCCGAATTGTGTTGAGTGGTCTTGATGGAGACAAACACGATCACACCCACATTCAGTTTTTTGCCATCCAGAAGCGCCACCCGAGCACGGATAATGCCCGACTCTTCGAGTTTCTGAATGCGCCGCCAACAGGCCGTGTTCCCCAAGCCGATCTGCTCCGCGATATCACCTACCGGCCGCGTGCAGTCTTTCTGCAGAATGTCCAGTATTGCCTTATCAAGTTTATCCATGAGGTGTGATGCCTTGGCCTTGTTAGATAACGGTAAACGTATGGATTCGACACCCATCATTTTCCAACAAACAAGTGCCGGGCGCCATCAGACTTTACAATCTACGCGATATCTTTGACCCTAACCGCCCCTGACTACGGAGGTATTGTCAACACCCCTTATCCGCTCACCGCCTGAACCGGCGAAACGCTCCAGGAACGTCTGAGTAATTGCTCGAACAGCAAAACCAGCACTATTGAAGTTGATCCAGTGCGACGGGGAAAATTACGAGCAGGAGAAATTTCTGCCCTATCTAAGGAGGATAGCTTTTGCAGCAAAGACTAGCGTCAATACAATCACTACTGTCGTGCATAAAAAAAACGCCAAACTCATGCTGACAAAGAAAAGACATCGCTCAATAGACCTATGACGCCAAGCACCCACCAAAATCAGTAAGTTATGAACGCAACGCCCACAACCAAACTATACCCCTTCAATATTCGCTTGTTTTTAATCTGAGATAAATATATTAAAGATCCTAAATACAAACGCTGTTTCGGGCCGTACCGCCCAGCCTCTATCTCGCCTTGACCATGACGGAGCCAGAGGAAAAAGCCGAGCGCTGGACGCTGATGCAGGAAAACGGCTTCTCGGAGTTGGAAGCGGCTTACCAGGTAGCAGAGCGCATTGACAAGGCCCGTGGAATCGCTTCTTAAGATTAAATAGCGTTACATCTGCATAGAGCTGGAAAGCGGATATGGAGTCCCCAAAACCAGCGTCAAAGCATCTTTGCCATCATCGACGAGCCGCCGTCAAGGAAGCCGCCCGCTGAGTTCATAGAAGCATGTCGTCGATCAGCGTGTTTTTTCAATCACCCAATAGTCAGCGGTGTCGACGTTGATGTAGTTGCCCCGCTCAATACGCATGACCACACGCACCTTGCCGTCTGCTACTAGGCGCTCGACGTGCGCGACAAAAGGTTCATGGTCCAGGTAGCTCTGGCGCGTACTGACGATCAAGTAGCCTGGGCTGCGTGCAACACGTAGCAATTCATCGAGTGCGGTGACGGCCACATGCCCGTCGATGAACACCCCGCAGCAGACCACCAAGTCATAGTCGGCGTCGGCAATGGCGTGATTGCGCACATTCAAGTCAACATCGGCGGTGAGCCGTCCGTACGCGTTAGTCTTGCGTGCCTGTTCGATCATGCCGGCGGACAGGTCGACCCCATCGATATCGCCGCATCCGATCCTGGCCCCAGGTCGGCGGCAAAGGCATGCACCTGCAGACCCGCTCGCTCACACTCGCGTTGCGCCTGTTCCAGCCGCGCGTGCGACCTCGATACAATCGCCACTCGGGCGCCTTCTCCGGCGAATGCCTGGGCGCACGCCAGGCCAATTCCCGAGCTGCCGCCCGCGACCACTACCAAGCGTTCCAGCAGAGACAGTTCCATTCGAGCAGTACCTCGTCAGGCGTTTTTTTTCAGTTGCGCGAGGTAACGCTCCACTTCCCCGGACAACCAATGGGAGAACTCGCGCTGTTTGTCTTCTGAACTTTCCCGAGGTGGCCACACCAGCCAATAGGGGTAGGCATACGGCGCACTGACCTCACACAGCTGGACCAGCTCGCCCCGCTCGATAGCGTCATGCACCAGGCTGCGCCGCTCCAGCGTGATGCCTTGCCCCAGGCGAACGGCTTCCAACACCAGGTTGGAGTCATTGCTGCACAACCCCTTGCGCTCGTTGCCCATCTCGACGCCGGCCGCCTCGCACCAGGGCAACCAGGATTCAGTGTTGTAGATGATCGTGCTGTCGATGACCTCTTGCGGCGTCTGCGGCAGGCGCCCGCCATTGAAATGAGGAGCGGCAACCACCACGACTTCATCATGAAACAACAGCTTTTGCTCGACGCCCTCCCAGTCCCCCTTGCCCATGCGGATGCCGATATCCACCGACTCCTGATGCAGGTTGGAAATTGTCAGACTGGCTTGCAGGCGAATGCTGATATGCGGGTAAAGCTGCTGAAAACCCGGTAGGCGCGGTAACAGCCAGGACCGGCCGAACGAGGGCAGAACCGCCACCACCAACTCCCCCATCTTGGGCTGTGCCTGGATCAATCGGGTGGCCTCGGCGATGTCGCCCAGGGCTTTGCGGATCTGCAGCGCATACAGGCGCCCATCCTCGCTGACACGCAAGCCCCGCCCTTCGCGCACGAATAGCGTCAACCCCACAATCTCCTCCAGTACTTTGATCTGCTGGCTGATAGCTGAATGCGTGACGTGCAATTCCTTGGCGGCAAGGGTGACGCTTCCCAACCTGGAAGTGGCTTCGAAACTGCGCAGGCAGGTCAACGGAGGGAATGCACTCATGTAAGTTAAACTAACCCGTCATGGTAAAATTTATCGATATTTTGAGGACGTCGCTCACGTTAAGGTAACCTCAAATTAACAATCCTGCCAGCCACAGGCGTCTTCCCGTTGCACCGTCACCTCGCGAACTGCGGAGCGTCTTCGATGAAAACCACGATCATGGAACAGAGCCTCTCGACCGCCCGCCTCAACCAGGCCCCGCAGGTATTGCTGACGAACAAGGGTATTTTACCTGCCTTGCGCCGGGCCTGATCCTGCTGGAGGGCGAAGGGGAAATTGCGCTGTACCTGGCCGACAACGAGGCCAGCCCCCGCGTCTGCGGGCTGTTGCTTAACCTGTACAAGTACCTCAAGCATCCCCACTGCACTTTGAAAATTACCCTGACGTAAATGGAGGCTTCATGAAACTGGTCGGCATGCTGGACTCGCCCTACGTGCGCCGCGTTGCAATTTCCCTGGACCTTTACGGCGTCGACTTTGAGCATCAGCCACTTTCGGTATTCAGCACCTACGAACAATTTGCCCAGATCAACCCGGTGGTAAAGGCGCCCAGCCTGGTGCTGGATGAATCAACTGTGTTGATGGACTCAAGCCTGATTCTCGATTACTTCGAAGCGTTGGCCCCGGCTGATAGAAAGCTGTTGCCACAGCAAGCCGCGCGCACGCCCAGGACCTGCAGTTGATTGGCCTCGCCCTGGCCGCCTGTGAAAAAACCGTGCAGATCGTGTACGAACATAACCTGCGCCCCGCCGAAAAACTCCACGAGCCCTGGCTCGAGCGCGTAACCGGCCAGTTGCTGGCAGCCTACTCGGCCCTGGAAAAACGCCTGGCCCATGCGCCGGATGACGCCCTGACCCAAGGTGCCATCAGCGCTGCCGTGGCCTGGTCTTTCAGCCAGTTCACAGTCGCCTCAGTGGTTAACGCCAAGGCCTTCCCGCACCTGCAGCGCCACGCCAGGCAACTCGAGGAACACCCGGCCTTCAAGCGATACCCCATCGAATAAGTCCCCTGCAACGTACCGCGAGCCGGCACCCGCCGGCTCTTCGCTCTGCGCTCACATGAACGGCCTCTATGTACACCGTCTTTTTCTCACCCACCGCCAATGGCTATAAAATCCTGCTGATGCTGGAGGCCCTCGCGGTCAGTTATGACATCTGCCACATTCACCTCGCCAGCGATGAGCAACACCTTCCCGCGTATCTGCAGGTTAACCGCGTTCTTTCCCGCCACCCTCGAACTGGCCTTCTGGCTCGGCCTGGGCCTGATCGTGGTGTTCTACGGCCACCTGAACTGGCTACCCGGCAGCGGGCGGCTGGATGAAGGAATGACCCCGCCCCCGACATTCACCGGTTTCTACCTGATCGACGCGCTGATTGCCGGGGACACGGCCCTGTTTTCCAATGCCCTCAAACACCTGATCCTGCCGGCAATCACCCTGGGTTTCGTCAACCTGGGGGTCATCGCGCGGCAGATTCGCTCGGCGATGCTCGATCAGCTCGGCGAGGATTACATACGCACGGCACGCGCCTACGGGCTGTCGAAATGGACCGTGATTTGCGCCACGCGCTGCCGAACGCGCTGATTCCGTCGATCACCGTGCTGGGTTTGACCCTCGGCGATTTGCTATATGGCGCCGTGCTGACCGAGACCGTCTTCGCCTGGCCGGGCATGGGCGCCTACGTGGTCAAATCGATCCAATCCCTGGATTTCCCGGCCGTCATGGGCTTCGCCATCCTGGTGTCGTTCATCTACGTGCTGCTCAACATGACCATCGATCTGCTGTATCGCTTGATCGACCCACGCATTGGCGAGGTCAACTGACCATGACTGATTCCTTTATTGCACCTGCGGTGACGCCGTTGCCGAAAATGAACCGCTGGCAGGACAAGCTCGCGTACCTGGCCCACCAGCTACGGCGCAGCCCGTTGACCATGGCCGGGCTGCTGATCACGCTGGCGGTACTGCTGGTGATGCTGTTTGCGCCCTGGCTCGCGCCCCACGACCCCAACGCGTTGAACCTGGTGCAGCGGCTGGCGCCGAGCATGTCCGGTGTCATCTGGAGGCGCAGGCATACACAACGGTCTAACCACGACAATGGTCGGCGGCTTGGTCGGCGCCGGGTTGGGGCCACCGGAATTGTCAGTGTCCCCAGATTGTCAGTGTCCCCAGCCGACCACACCTTTAATCTCCAAAAAGTCGTGAATACCCCAGCCAGCATACTCGCGCCCATTGCCGGATTGTTTGTAGCCCCCAAACGGCGCGAACGTGTCCCAACTCGGGTAGTTCAGGTACACCGAGCCAGCGCGCATCTGTTTAGCAACGGCGCGGGCATGCTCGATATTGCTGGACTGCACGTAGGCCGCCAGGCCATACACGGTGTCGTTGGCCATTTCAATGGCCTGCGCTTCATTGTCATAGGGGATGATCGACAGCACGGGGCCGAAGATCTCTTCGCGGGCGATGGTCATCTGCGCCGTCACGTCGCCGAACACGGTCGGTCGCACGTAATAGCCTTTGTCCAGGCCTTCGGGACGGCCCAGGCCGCCGGTCACCAGCGTGGCGCCCTCCTCGATACCGATGGCGATCAGGCCCTGAATCTTGGCGAACTGCGCCTCGCTGATCACCGGGCCAAGGTTCGTGCCGGCATCCAGCGGGCTGCCGGTCACTAACTGCTCGGCCGTGGCCCTGGCAATTTGCAGGGCACGGGCATGTTGCGCGCGCGGCACCAGCATGCGCGTCGGCGCATCGCAGGATTGTCCGGAGTTGGAGAAGCAGCCCTGCACCCCCTTGGCCACCGCCACGTCGAAGTCCGCGTCTTCGAGCAGGATATTCGCTGATTTGCCGCCCAGTTCCTGGGCCACGCGCTTAACCGTATCGGCAGCCGCCTTGGCGACAAGAATGCCCGCGCGGGTGGAACCGGTGAACGAGACCATATCGACCTTCGGGTGGCTGGCCATGTGTTGCCCCACATCTGGCCCGGTGCCGTTAAGCAGGTTGAACACCCCGGCCGGCACGCCGGCCTCATGCAGGATTTCGGCGAAGATAATCCCGGTCAGTGGCGCGATTTCGCTGGGCTTGAGCACCACGGTGCAACCGGCGGCAATGGCAGGCGCAACCTTGCAGACGATCTGGTTCAAAGGCCAGTTCCACGGCGTGATCA
>JAFHKH010000201.1 GCA_016937595.1 Pseudomonas cedrina subsp. fulgida
GATGGTGCAGCACACGCAGCCATTGGACAGGGTCATGACTTGCACGGTTCTGCGCCCAAGAGTTGGGTGTCGATACCGGCATCGCTGAATTCGTTTTCGATCACCGCGATTTTCAGGCCGTGCTCGGCTTGAGCAGGTGGCGCAGCAAGGTGGTCTTGCCGGCGCGAGAAAGCCGCTGAGGACGGTGACGGGGATGGGAGAGGACACAACTGATCTCCTGATAACTGAAGGAACACAAAACAAATGTGGGAGCGGGCTTGCTCGCGAAGGCGGCGTGTCAGTCAGCTTATGCATCACTGAAAGACCGCCTTCGCGAGCAAGCCCGCTCCCACAAGGGATCACCGCAACCCGGATTAACGGGTCAGCAGCACTTGGGCCCACCCTTGCCGCCGTAACGGGCTTCCTGGCGTTCGCGGAAGAACGCCTTGTAGTCCATCATCGGTTTGTCCGGGTGTTTGGTTTGCATATGCTCGACGTACGTATCGTAGTCGGGCATGCCGACCATCAGGCGCGCGGCCTGACCGAGGTATTTACCGAGGCGATTGATGTCATTGAACATGCTTGCAATCCTCGATCATGCGTCCGGTACGGCCTGGAACGGGGCTTCTTTGTCCGTACGCTCTTTGTTGCCCCAGGCGGCCACGCCGACCTTGAGCGCATAGAACAGGATGCTGAATACCACGAACAGGAACAGCGCCGTCAGCGTTGCGTTGGTGTAGGCGTTCCAGATCACGTGTTGCATCTGGTCGATGCTCTTCGCAGGGGCGAGGATCTGGCCGTTGGCCAGGGCATCGCTGTACTTCTTGGCCAGCGACAGGAAGCCGATCGCCGGGTTGGCGTCGAACAGCTTGATGAAGCCCGCCGTGGTGGTGCAGATCAGCAGCCAGACCGCCGGCAGCATGGTCACCCAGATGTAGCGTTGGCGTTTCATTTTGATCAGCACAACGGTGGCCAGCATCAGCGCGATACCCGCCAGCATCTGGTTGGAGATACCGAACAGTGGCCACAACGTGTTGATGCCGCCCAGCGGGTCGATGACGCCTTGGTACAGCAGGTAACCCCACATGGCCACGCAACCGGCGGTCGCGATCAGGTTGGCGGTCCACGACTCGGTGCGTTTGAGCGCCGGCACGAAGGAGCCCAGCAAATCCTGGAGCATGAAACGACCGGCACGGGTACCGGCGTCGACGGCGGTGAGGATGAACAGCGCCTCGAACAGGATCGCAAAGTGGTACCAGAACGCCATGGTGTTTTCACCCGGCAGCACACTGTGCAGGATCTGCGCGATACCGACCGCCAGGGTCGGCGCCCCCCCGGCACGCGCCAGGATGGTGGTTTCACCGATGTCATGGGCCACGGCCGACAGCGTTTCAGGCGTAATCGCAAAGCCCCAGCTGCTGACGGTTTGCGCCACGGTGACCACGTCGGTGCCGACAATCGCGGCCGGGCTGTTCATGGCGAAGTACACGCCAGGCTCGATCACCGACGCGGCAACCATGGCCATGATGGCCACGAACGACTCCATCAACATACCGCCATAGCCGATATAACGGGCATGGCTCTCACTGGCCAGCAACTTGGGCGTGGTGCCCGAGGAGATCAGTGCGTGGAAACCCGAGACCGCGCCACAGGCGATGGTGATGAACAGGAACGGGAACAGACCGCCCTTCCACACCGGGCCGGTGCCGTCGATGAACTGGGTCAGCGCGGGCATTTTCAGGTCGGGCATGGTGATCAGGATGCCGATCGCCAGGGCGATGATGGTGCCGATTTTCAGGAAGGTCGACAGGTAGTCGCGTGGCGCGAGGATCAGCCATACCGGCAATACCGCCGCGACGAAACCGTAGCCGATCAGCATCCAGGTGATCTGGATCCCGGTGAAGGTAAAGGCCTTGGCCCAGACCGGATCAGCGGCAATTTGCCCGCCCAGCCAGATCGACCCCAGCAGCAACAGCACGCCGATGATCGAGATTTCACCGATGCGGCCCGGGCGGATGTAGCGCATGTAGATGCCCATGAACATCGCGATCGGGATGGTCGCCATCACCGTGAAGATGCCCCACGGGCTCTCGGCCAGGGCCTTGACCACGATCAGCGCCAGCACCGCAAGGATGATGATCATGATCAGGAAGCAGCCAAACAGCGCGATGGTCCCGGGAATGCGGCCCATCTCTTCGCGGACCATGTCCCCCAGGGACCGGCCGTTACGCCGCGTGGACAGGAACAGGACCATGAAGTCCTGCACCGCGCCGGCCAATACCACGCCGGCAATCAGCCAGAGCGTGCCGGGCAGATAACCCATTTGCGCCGCGAGCACCGGACCGACCAGCGGGCCTGCACCGGCAATTGCCGCAAAGTGGTGACCAAAGAGGATGTGTTTGTTGGTCGGCACATAGTCCAGACCATCATTGTTGACCACTGCGGGGGTGGCCCGTCGTGGATCGAGTTGCATCACGTTGTTAGCGATGAACAGACTGTAGTAACGGTACGCAACCAGATAGATGGCCACGGCAGCGACCACAATCCACAAGGCGTTGATCGCCTCGCCGCGGCGCAAGGCCACTACGCCCAGGGCGCACGCTCCTACGATTGCCAGCACCAGCCAGGGTAAGTGGCGTAGCAGGCTATTATTATTTTTCATTTTTATATTCCAGCCAGGGTGGACAGAAAGGACAGCCATTCGGAGTTTAGCGCTACTGGCCTTAAAGGCCACCCCCTACGTTGGTCTAGAGCCTTGCCAAGGCAAAAAAACAGAAAAACCGGCCCGATGATGGCGCAGGGCTACACTTCTTTTATCCACAGAGGGTGTAACCATGACCGAGCAACCGTCTGACCGCCGCTGTTTCCGCCGGATCGCCATTGATGCGATCACCGAACTTCGGCAAAACGGCCAGGAATGGCCGGTGAAATTGGTGGATTTGTCGCTCAAGGGTCTGGCGATAGAACGGCCCGAGCCTTGGAAGGGCAATAAGGCGCTGCCGTTCGATGTGGACATTCGCCTGGACCCGAAGGCCCACATAAAGATGCAGGTCAAGCTGACTCACAATGAAAACGGCCAATTAGGCTTTGTATGCAAGGCAATCGACCTGGACTCGATCAGCCATCTGCGGCGGCTGATCGAGCTGAACCTGGGCGATCAGGAAGAGCTGGAGCGGGAGTTGGGGGCACTGCTGGAGGTTTGAGGTGCGGCCATGAAAAGCGGCGGAATCACAAGACCAGGGCATCATTAAAACTTCTTCATGAAGTACGACTAAAAACGTCAGCCCCCTGACTTGATAGTGTCAGTTTTAATATTCTAAAGTCCTGCGCATTTGGTTGAACAATAAACCCCGTTCAGCACCGGCGCGGACTTATCACGATGATCGAGCATGACTGGCTGACGGGTGCAGGCTTGATACTCTTGGGTCTCATAACGGGCTTTGTCGGAACCAATACAGGGGGAAGCGTATTTCTGACGGTGCCGGTGATGATCTGGCTTGGAATACCCCCCCAGTCCTCGGTAGCGACAGCGCGCCTGGCTTCGGTAGGGACTATGTTCGCCGGTTTGCGACACTTTCATAACAGTGGAAAAGTGGATTACAGGCTCGCCGCGCCCGCTGCTGCACTTGGGCTGGCAGGCGCCTTGATCGGTGCGAGCCTACTGGTACAGATGAATCCGGCCTTGCTGCATAAAATCATTGGCGGCCTGACATTGTTGCTGGTCATGCAGTCGTTGATCAGGAAACCTCACTCGCGGGATAACGCGCCCTCTCGGCTCCGGCGCTTTTGGGGTTACGCTCTCTTCATCCCCGTCGGCATGATGGGAGGCTTATTCGGCGGGCAAGCCAAGTTATCAACGTATTTATATATCCTGTTTTTTAATAAAACCATCAGCGAGTCAATTGGCACTCGAAAAGTCGGAGGGCTGATTCTTTCAGTTGGCTCGTTAATTATATTCGGCGTCAACGGCATCATTGATTGGCCCTATGGAGGCTGCCTGATGATTGGCACGCTCCTGGGCGCCAATGCCGGCGCACAGTTTGCGCTGCAAAAAGGCGATCAGTGGATGGAAAGCGCTTTCAACGTCATCGTCATCGCCCTGGCATTGAAAATGCTCTTTTGGTAGCGGTGCTCACACGGCAAAAACGATTCAGGGAAACGCTGCTCGGGAGGGGAAGTCGCTTTCCATGTCCCAATAACCCGCTTTCTGATGCGACGCGACCTGCCACTGTCCGTCTGCAAAACGAAAGGTCTGGTAGCGCGTGACAAAATCGTCTTCACCATCACCTTGCATGAATGACGACACCTGCAACAACTCGTCCACATCGTCCTTGGCCGGTGTCGCAATCTTCCACGCTGCTTTGCCGGTGTTGGCCAGGATCAGTGGCTTGAGCTGGCCGTCGGCGGCCTTATAGTTCAAGGGCGCCAAGAGCTGTTTAGCCGGCAGTAGCAATTGGGTCGCCGGGCCACTGTAAGTACCCATCGTCGCCGTCTCATCAATGGTCAAAAAATAGACAGCCTCTGGCAGCCCCTTGAGCGGCGCTTTCTGGACCATGGCCAGTGGGTAGCCAAGCTCCTCTTGCGCCAAGACTTCGCCTGACGCCGACAGCAAACGCACTTGGGCTTCGAGCAGAGGGTGCTGCATCAGGTCGTTGGGTTCGTCGAACGAGTCTTCATCCAGCCCGTTGCCCCAACTGTCCTTATGCAACTGGACACTGATGCGTTGGTCTTCCAGCACCTGCAGCGCAACGCCGTCTTCCGTCACCAGCGTTTGTGCCAGGCGGTAACCCTCGGGCACCTCGGTCTGCGTGGCAAACACTGTGCCTGGCAGACGGCCAAGGCGATGATCAGGGCCAGCGCGCACCAGCGGTTGGGTTGTTGCAATGACCCCATTTCTGACTGCTCCATGATTACTCGAAAAGTGCATCCAGTGCCTGCTCCAGGCGTGTCACTGCAATAATCTGCAACCCTGGCGGGGCCTCCTTCGGCGCGTTGCCCTTGGGCACGATCGCGCGCTTGAAGCCGTGCTTGGCGGCTTCCTTGAGGCGTTCCTGGCCGCTGGGTACCGGACGTACTTCACCGGACAGGCCGACTTCGCCAAACACCAACAGATCATGGGGCAGCGGCCGGTTACGCAGGCTCGACATCACCGCCGCCATCAACGCCAGGTCGGACGCTGTCTCCAGCACCTTGACCCCGCCCACCACGTTGAGGAACACATCCTGATCATGGGTCGGAATGCCGCCATGGCGATGCAGCACCGCGAGCAACATCGCCAGGCGGTTCTGATCCAGCCCCAGCGTCACGCGGCGTGGGTTGGCCAAATGGCTGTCATCCACCAATGCCTGCACTTCCACCAGCATCGGCCGGGTGCCTTCCCATGTTGCCATCACCACACTGCCCGGGACTTCTTCCTGGGCACGGGTCAGAAAGATCGCCGAGGGGTTGGAGACTTCTTTCAGCCCCCGGTCCGTCATGGCGAATACGCCCAGTTCGTTCACCGCGCCAAAGCGGTTTTTCACCGCCCGCAGCAAACGCAAACGACCGTCGGACTCGCCTTCGAAATACAACACGGTGTCGACCATATGCTCCAGCACCCGTGGCCCGGCCAGCGCGCCCTCTTTGGTCACGTGGCCGACCAGGAAAATCGCCGTGCCGCTCTGCTTGGCATAACGCACCAGCAGCGCCGCGCTTTCGCGCACCTGGGACACACCGCCCGGCGCCGATTGCAGTTGCTCGGTGAAGATGGTCTGGATCGAGTCGATCACCATCACCTTGGGCTTTTCGATGCGCGCCGTGGCGATGATGCTTTCGATGCAGGTTTCGGTCATTACCCGCAGTTGGTCCTGGGGCAGGCCCAGGCGGCGCGCGCGCATGGCCACTTGTTGCTGGGATTCTTCGCCGGTGACGTACAGCGCCGGCATGCGGCTGGCGATGCTGCACAGGGTTTGCAGCAGGATCGTCGACTTGCCGATGCCCGGGTCGCCGCCAATCAGCACCACCGAGCCGTCCACCAGGCCGCCGCCGAGGACGCGGTCCAGCTCGCCGGACGCGGTGGAAAAACGCGGGATTTCTTCAACGCTGACTTCGGCCAGGGTCTTGATCTGCGCCTGTTGCCCGGTCCAGCCGGCTCGACCGGTAGGCGCCGCCGCACCGCCGCTTTCGATCATGGTCTCGGTCAGGGTGTTCCACGCCCCGCACTCGGTGCATTGGCCGGCCCACTTGGGAAAGGTCGCGCCGCACTCCGTGCAGCCGTACATGCGCTTGGCCTTCGCCATTTGAGAACCTCCAACCGAAAAACCGCGATGATAGCTCAGCGCGGCGTCGGGGTCCGGATTTCACCGCTGGCCAATCGTGAAGCACTGTTGCCGACCGGGTCCTCGGCGTTGAGGTCGGCGCCCTTGGCTTTAAGTTCGTCCAGCAGCTCGACGCGCTTGAACAGCCCGGCGTACATGGCGGCGGTCTGCCCCGCGCCGTTGCGTTGGTCGGGGTTGCAGTCGGTGGCGAGCAGGCGCTGGGCGATGCTCAGCTCACCCTTGAAAATCGCCCCCATCAG
>JAFHKH010000202.1 GCA_016937595.1 Pseudomonas cedrina subsp. fulgida
GCTCCCACAGTTTTAACCGCGTTCGGCCAGGATTATTGCTGGGTCAGTTGGGTCCACAACGCCGGCGCGCCCGCCGACTTGGCAATCGCCTCCAGTCGCGCCGCATGCTCAACCAGGTCCTGCTCGCTTGCCCGAATAACCGGGGTGGGCTTACGGTCCGCCGGCAGGCGGCGGATTTCCGAGGGACGGTTGCCCGAACCTTCCGCCGAGCCGGCGCCATCGGATGCGTTACCGGCCAGGGACAGGCTGGTTTGCCCGCCGGTCATGGTCAGGTAGACGTCGGCGAGAATCTCGGAGTCGAGCAAGGCGCCGTGGAGTTCGCGGCCGGAGTTGTCGACACCATAACGCTTGCACAGGGCATCGAGGCTGTTGCGCTGCCCAGGGTGACGCTCGCGGGCCATCATCAAGGTGTCGAGGATCGTGCAATGCCTGGAAATATCGGCACGATCGGTCTGCCCCATCAGGGCAAATTCGTTATTGATGAAGCCGACGTCGAACGCCGCGTTATGGATGATCAACTGGGCGCCGTTGATGAATTCGAAGAACTCATCGGCGACTTCGGCAAAGCGCGGCTTGCCCTTGAGGAATTCGTCGGTAATACCGTGGACGCCGATCGCGCCTTCGTCACTGTCACGGTCCGGTTGCAGGTAGACGTGGAAGTGACGGCCGGTGAGGCGGCGACCCATGAGTTCGACGCAGCCGATTTCAATGATCCGGTGGCCGTCGGTCACCGGCATGCCGGTGGTTTCGGTATCGAGTACAACAGATCGGATGGCCATCAGGGTTCAGCTCTCAACGGTGTATTTCAAAGGGCGCGATATTAACACGCGATTCGCATCAGCTCTGCTTGTAGCCACGCACTTCATCCACGCCACGGTTGGCCAGTTGGTCGGCGCGCTCGTTGCCAGGGTGGCCGATGTGGCCGCGTACCCATTTCCAGGTGATGTCATGGCGGTTACATTGCTCGTCGAGCAACTGCCACAGGTCGGCATTCTTCACCGGCTCCTTGGCCGCGGTCTTCCAGCCACGTTTTTTCCAATTGACCATCCACTCGTTGATGCCCTTCATCACGTATTGCGAGTCGGTCACCAGCAGCACATTGCAGCGGCGCTTGAGCTCTTCCAGGCCGCGAATGGCGCCCATCAGCTCCATGCGGTTGTTGGTGGTGTTGGCTTCACCGCCCCACAACTCTTTCTCCACGCCCTTGCACACCAGCAACGCGCCCCACCCGCCTGGGCCTGGGTTGCCCTTGCAGGCGCCGTCGGTGAAGAGTTCTACGCTATCGGTCATCGGTTACTCGGAATCAATTCAAAAAGAGGTTTACGCGTCGCTTTGCCTGCGGTTGACCTTGGCCATCGGCATCGGCACCAGCTTGCCTATCGGCTCACGGCGCACTTGCTGCAACGGCCGCAGCCCGACCACGATCTTACGCGCCACCAGCAGATAGAAGCCGCCACCTGACAACTGCCAGGCACCCGCACGGCGTTCCCAGCCGGCCAGCCGGCCTTGCCACTTGGTCGACGCAAGCGGCGGACGATAGCACCCGAAGCGGCGTTTCTCCAGCGCGAAGCCCAGCAGGTTCAGCCAATCGCCCACCCGTTGCGGCGAGATGCAACGCGCCTGGCGTAGGGCATCATTGGCGAACACATGGCGCAGGCCCCAGCTGCTCCAGGGGTTGATACCGACAATCAGCAAATGGCCGCCAGGGCGTACGCTGCTCGCCGCCTCGCGCAGCAAGCCGTGGGGCGAGAGGCAGAAGTCCAGGCCGTGCTGCAACACCACCACGTCGGCGGCGTGCTCGCTCAACGGCCAGGCCTGTTCCTCGCAGACGATCTCCACCCCCGGCAACGGCGCGCCCAGGCGCACATTGCGCTGCACCTGGGGCGCGGACGGCGGCGTTTGGGCCGAAGGACCGTAATGCACCAGGTAGCCACCAAAGAACCGGCCCAGCTCGTCTTCGAGCATGCGCCGTTCTTCTTCCAGCAGAAATTGCCCGATGGGACCGGACAGCCATTCGCGGGCTGCGCCGATCAAGGCCAGCCACTCGGGATCGGCCTCGGCGAACGCTTTATCAGTCATTGCATTCTCCAACTCGCCTAGACGTTCTAAGATGCACCAATGTGTTCAGCTTGGCGAATCGAAGAATGATACAGATCAGTGCCCTGCCCGCCTTCACCGATAACTACATCTGGTTGTTACAAGATCCCGACACCCAACACTGCGCGGTGGTCGACCCCGGCGATGCCGCGCCGGTGCTGGCCTGGCTCAAGCAGCACCCGGCGTGGACCTTGAGCGACATCCTGGTGACCCATCATCACCCTGACCATGTCGGCGGTGTCGAACAGCTCAAGGCGCTAACCGGCGCCAAGGTCTATGGCCCGGCTGCCGAGAAGATCCCCGCGCGCGACGTGGCCCTGAACGATAACGACCGCCTCACAGTGCTCGGCTGGGACTTCGACGTTTATACCGTGCCCGGGCACACCCTGGGCCATATCGCGTTTTATCACCAAGGCGTGCTGTTTTGCGGCGACACCTTGTTCGCCGCCGGTTGCGGACGCTTGTTCGAAGGCACGCCACAGCAGATGCACACCTCTCTCGAACGCCTGGCCGCCCTGCCCGACGCTACGTTGGTGTACTGCACGCACGAATACACCCAAAGTAACCTCGCGTTTGCCCAAGCAGTGGAACCGGACAACACGGATATCGCCGAACGGGTGGAAACCGTCCGCCAACTACGCGCCCGCGGCGAGATCTCGCTACCGTCCAATCTGGCCCTGGAAAAGCGCACCAATCCTTTTCTACGCACCTCTGAAACATCCGTTAAACAAAAAGCGGACGAACGGAATGGGCGCGACAACCGCTCTGCGGTCGAGGTGTTTGCTAGCTTGAGGGCATGGAAAGATAAGTTCTAAAGGGACGCAATCTGATACGCAATTTCTGAATGGTTGACCGGAACCAAACGGGTTTCTAGAATCGCCCGACATTTTTGCCCGGAACTTACTTCCAGCCAATGTCGTCATCTATTCGTAAATCCAACCCTTCAGACGCATTGACCCGCCTGGCTCAAGCTGTGGCGGTGGCTGTGTCCGCCACGCTGGCGGGCTGCCAATCAAACAATTTCAGCGCACAATCCACCGTGCAACCCAAGCCAAACCTCAGCGCCAAGATCAAGCAGAAACCCGTCATCTGGCTGTCGCAAAAGCCGGCCCCCGAAGCCCCCCAGGATGTCTGGGAGCGCATGCGGCGCGGCTTCCAATTGCAGGAAGGGGTGGGCGTCAACCCGCGTATCGAGCAACAGCGCCTGTGGTTCGCCAGCAACCCCTCCTTCCTCGAGAACGCCGGTGAACGCGGCAGCCTCTATATTCATTACATCGTCGAACGCCTTGAAGAACGCAACATGCCCCTGGAGCTGGCGCTGCTGCCAGTGATTGAAAGTGCCTACAACCCGATGGCTTATTCGCGCAGCGATGCAGTCGGCCTGTGGCAGTTCATTCCGTCCACGGGACGTTACTTCAACCTGCGCCAGACCCGCGCCTACGACGGCCGCCGCGACATTACCGCCTCCACCACCGCCGCCCTGGACTACCTGACGCGCCTGCACGATATGTTCAACGGCGACTGGTTGCTGGCCCTCGCCGCTTATAACGCCGGCGAAGGCACCGTGAGCCGGGCCATCGAGCGCAACGAGAAGCTCGGCCTGCCCACCGATTACTGGAACCTGCCCCTGCCTCAGGAAACCAGGGACTACGTGCCCAAGTTCCTGGCACTGTCCCAGGTGGTGCTGGCGCCGGAAGCCTACGGCGTCAACTTGAGCCCGATTGCCAACACGCCCTATTTCGAAGTGGTTGAAGTCAAGCAAAGCATGGACCTGTCACGGGTCGCCGCGCTGGCCGAGATCGACGAAGACGAGCTGTTCCAGCTCAACCCGGCCCTGAAACAGCGCACCACCCTGGACGGCCCCCAGCATTTGCTGGTGCCAAGCTCCAAGGCGCAACTGCTCACCAGCACCCTTTCGACGATGAAGCCGGAAGAATTGCTGGCGATGCGCCCTAAAAAGCAGGTGTTCGACGAAGTCGAGACCGCGCGGGTTGCCGGTCGTACCCGCAGCTACAAGGTGCGCAACGGCGACAACCTCACGCTGATCGCCAAGGCCAACAAGGTCGATGTGCATGACCTGCAACGCTGGAACAAGCTCAACGGCCAGGCGCTCAAGGTCGGCCAGACCCTGGTGATGCAGGACACCCGCAAGCTGGTGGCGAAGGCTGACAGCAAGAAGCCCGTGCAATACAAGGTCAAGAAAGGCGACTCGCTGTACATCGTCGCCAAGCGCTTCAACGTCGAGATGCAACATCTCAAGCGCTGGAACCCACGCACCGGCCAGGCGTTGAAGCCGGGGCAGATGCTGGTGGTGTCCGGACCGCGCTAGGCCTCGGGAACACCGGGGGAGCCTATGTGGAAGCGGGCTTGCTCGCGAATGCGGTGTATCAGTCACACATATATTGGCTGACACTCCGCTTTCGCGAGCAAGCCAGCTCCCACAGGGGACCTCCATCATCCGACTGGCTTTTTCCAACCGGAACAAGCTGTTACTGTACCGATCATAAAGCCCAAGCCGCCTGGATCGGATCTCTGACTTGAAGCGTCCCCTCCTTCTACTAATAAGTCTGGCCTTGAGCTTTGCTGCGAACGCGACGATTACCGAGAGCCACGGTTATGCGCAGTTCGGCAGTCTCAAGTACCCGGCCAAATTCACCCACTTCGATTGGGTCAACCCTGCAGCGCCGAAAGGCGGGACATTGCGGGTCATGGCTTTTGGCACCTTCGATACGCTCAATCCCTATACCTTCAAGGGCTCAAGCCCGGTCTCAACCCCCAATTTCCTGCAATATGGCGTCAATGAGCTGAACGAGCCGTTGATGGTCGGCACCGGTCAATATGCACCGTCCGGCGACGAGCCCACTTCCAGCTATGGGTTGATCGCCCAGTCGGTGGAGTACAGCGAAGACCGCAGTTGGGTGGTGTTCAACCTGCGCCCACAAGCGCGCTTCCACGATGGCAAGCCGATCACCGCCTATGACGTGGCGTTTTCCTACCGCACTCTGCTGACCGAAGGCCACCCGCAGTACCGCACCAACCTGCAGGAAGTGGCGCGGGTCGATATCCTCAACCGTCACCGCATCCGCTTTGTGTTCAAGCGCGCCGGCAACCCGTTGCTGATCCTGCGCCTGGGTGAGCTGCCGGTATTGCCCCAGCATTACTGGAAAAACCGCGACTTCAAGGCCACCACCTTCGAACCACCGCTAGGCAGCGGACCGTACCGCATCAGCAAGGTCACCCCTGGCCGGCAACTGGTGTTCGAACGGGTCAAGGACTATTGGGGCAAGGACCTGCCGGTCAACCAGGGGTTCTATAACTACAACAAGGTCGAAGTGGAGTTTTATCGCGACAGCGACGTGGCGTTCGAAGCCTTCAAGGCCGGCGAATTCGATATCTACATCGAGCACCAGGCCAAGAACTGGGCCAATGGCTACAACTTCCCGGCGGTGAACCGGGGCGACGTGATCAAGGCGCAGATTGCCCACCAGATCCCGACCCAAAGCCAGGGCCTGTTCATGAACACCCGACGCCCGGCCTTCAGCCAGACCAAGGTGCGCGAAGCCATGGGGCTGATGTTCGACTTCGAGTGGACCAATGCCACCCTGTTCAGCAATGCCTATAAACGCACCTTGAGTTACTACCCCAACAGCGAATTTTCGGCGACCGGCCTGCCGGTGGGCCATGAATGGCTGATGCTGTCCCCCTACCGCGACCAATTGCCGGCCGGACTGTTTACCCAAGCCTTCAGCCTGCCCCGCACCGATGGCCGGGGCATCCCCCGCGAGACCATGCGCCGCGCCCTCGCCCTGCTGGGCGATGCCGGCTGGAAATTGTCCGGGCAGCGCCTGTTGAACAAGGACGGGCAACCGCTGCGCTTCGAGATCCTGCTGGTCAACCCGAACCTGGAGCGCATCCTGCAGCCCTACGTCGAGAACCTGATCAGCATCGGGATCGACGCGCGCTTGCGCACCGTCGACCGCGCCCAGTACAAACAGCGCCTGGATCAATTCGACTTCGACATGATCCTGATTACCCTCAACCAGACCCTCAGCCCGGGCCTTGAGCAGTGGCAGTACTTCCACTCCAGCCAGGCCGCGATCAAGGGCAGCAAGAACTATGCAGGCATCGCCAACCCGATTGTCGATCACTTGCTCGAACAACTGCTGGCGGCGCAGACCCGCGAAGAACAACTGGCCGCCGGCCGCGCCCTGGACCGGGTGCTGCTGTGGCAGCACTACAGCATTCCCAACTGGTACCTCAATTATCATCGCCTGGCGTACCGCAACCGGTTCGCCTTTGTCACCACGCCGCCCTACAGCCTGGGCCTGAGCGCATGGTGGCTGAAAGCTTCGGAGACAGCCCAATGATGTATGTGCGCAATGCATTGCTCGCCAGCCTGTTGCTGTGCTCCGCGGCCCATGCCGCGCCGCAGCACGCGCTGACGCTGTACAACGAACCGCCGAAATACCCCGCCGACTTCAAGCACTTCGACTACGTCAACCCGGACGCCCCCAAGGGCGGTACCTTCCGCGAATCGGCCATGGGCGGCTTCGACAGCCTCAACCCGTGGATCAGCAAAGGCGTGCCGGCCGACAACATCGGCCTGATCTACGACACCCTGGCCATGCAAAGCCTGGACGAACCGATCACCGAGTACGGTTTGGTCGCCGGCAAGATCGAGAAAGCCCCGGACAACAGTTGGGTGCGCTTCTATCTGCGCCCCGAGGCCCGTTTCCATGACGGCCACCCCATCCGCGCCGAAGACGTGGTGTTTACCTTTCAGGCACTGATCAAGGAAGGTTCGCCGATCTACCGCACTTACTATGCCGACGTCGACGAAGTGGTCGCCGAAGACCCGCTCAAAGTGCTGTTCAAGTTCAAGCGCACCAATAATCGCGAGCTGCCATTGATCCTCGGCCAATTGCCGGTATTGCCCAAGCATTGGTGGGCCAGCCGTGATTTCTCCAAGGGCAACCTTGAAGTACCGCTGGGCAGCGGGCCGTACAAGGTGGCCGAGGTCAAGCCTGGGCGCATGATCCGCTACGAGCGGGTCAAGGACTACTGGGCCAAGGACCTGCCGGTCACCCAAGGTTTCTACAACTTCGATAACCGCATCACCGACTATTACCGCGACAGCACCGTGTCCCTTGAAGCCTTGAAGGCCGGACAGTTCGATTACTGGCTGGAGTTCAGCGCGAAGAACTGGGCCAACGCCTACAACATCCCGGCCGTGGCCGACGGCCGTTTGATCAAGGAAGAAATCCCCAACGGCAACCCGACCGGGATGCAGGGGTTTGTGTTCAATATGCGCAAGCCGATGTTCCAGGACGTGCGCGTGCGCAAGGCCATCAGCCTGTTGCTGGATTTCGAGTGGAGCAACAAACAGCTGTTCAACGGCGCCTATACCCGCACCCGCAGTTACTTCGAAAACTCCGAGATGGCCGCCACCGGCCTGCCCGGGCCGGATGAGCTGAAGGTCCTTGAGCCGTTGCGCGGCAAGATCCCACCCGAAGTCTTCACCCAAGCCTTCGAGCCCTCCAAAACCGACGGCAGCGGCATGATCCGCACTCAGCAACGCGAGGCCTACCAACTGCTGCAGGAGGCCGGCTGGCGCATCAAGGACGACAAGATGGTCGACACCGACGGCAAACCGGTGGTGATCGAGTTCCTGCTGGCGCAAACCGAGTTCGAACGCATCCTGCTGCCGTTCAAGCGCAACCTGGCCGACCTGGGCATTGACCTGGTGATCCGCCGGGTGGACGTCTCGCAGTTCATCAACCGTATCCGCTCGCGGGACTTCGACATGCTGGTGGGCAGCTTCCCGCAGTCCACCTCGCCGGGTAACGAGCAACGGGAGTTCTGGAAATCCTCCAGCGCCGACAAACCCGGCAGCCGCAACTACATGGGCCTCAAGGACCCGGCCGTCGACCAACTGGTGGAGCAACTGATCGACGCCGACTCACGCAAAAGCCTGGTGGCCCATGCCCGGGCCCTGGACCGCGTGCTGCAGTTCGGCTACTACGTGATCCCCAACTGGCACATCAAGACCTTCCGCGTGGCGTACTGGAACCACCTGGGCCACCCGAAAGTGCCGCCGCGCTACGATGTCGGCACCGCCACCTGGTGGGTCAAACCTGACGTAAAACCTGCGGTCAGCCTGGACACAGGCACACAAACAAGCGCCGATGCGGCGAGCGGAGGCGATTGAATGCTGGCCTATATTGTTCGCCGCCTGTTGCTGATCATCCCCACGCTGTTCGGGATCCTGCTGATCAACTTCGTGATCATCCAGGCCGCCCCCGGTGGCCCGGTGGAACAGATGATCGCCAAGCTCGAGGGCTTTGAGGGCGCCACCAGCCGTATTGCCGGCGGCGGTGCCGAGGTCTCGGTCGCGGTTCCAGCAGCTATCGCGGCGCGCAGGGCCTGGACCCGGCGCTGATCAAGGAAATCGAAACGATGTACGGCTTCGACAAATCGGCGCCGGAACGCTTGTGGATCATGGTCAAGAACTACGCCCGGCTGGATTTTGGCGACAGCTTTTTCCGTGATGCCAAGGTCATCGACCTGATCAAGGAAAAGATGCCGGTGTCCATCTCCCTCGGGTTGTGGAGCACGCTGATCATGTACCTGGTGTCGATCCCCCTGGGCATCGCCAAGGCCACGCGGCACGGCAGCCATTTCGACGTGTGGACCAGTTCGGCAATCATCGTTGGCTATGCGATCCCGGCGTTCCTGTTTGCGATCCTGTTGATCGTGGTGTTTGCCGGCGGCAGTTATTTCGACTGGTTCCCCTTGCGCGGGCTGACGTCGAACAACTTCGACGAACTGAGCTGGGGCGGCAAGATCCTCGACTATTTCTGGCACCTGGCGCTGCCGATCACGGCATTGGTGATCGGCAACTTCGCCACCATGACCCTGCTGACCAAGAACAGCTTTCTCGACGAGATCAACAAGCAGTACGTGGTCACCGCCAAAGCCAAGGGCCTGACCAACCATCGCGTGCTGTACGGCCATGTGTTCCGCAACGCCATGCTGTTGGTCATCGCGGGATTCCCGTCGGCGTTCATTGGCATTTTCTTCACCGGGTCGTTGCTGGTGGAGGTGATTTTCTCCCTCGACGGCCTGGGCCTGATGAGCTTTGAAGCCGCGATCAACCGCGACTACCCGGTGGTGTTCGGCACGCTGTTTATCTTCACCCTGCTGGGGCTGATCGTGAAACTGATCGGCGACCTCACCTACACCCTGGTCGATCCGCGTATCGACTTTGCCAGCCGGGAGCATTGAGATGAATCTGTCCCCCCTCAATCGCCGTCGGTTCGAACGCTTCAAGGCCAACAAGCGTGGCTGGTGGTCGCTGTGGCTGTTCCTGATCCTGTTCGGGCTGAGCCTGGGCGCCGAGCTGATCGCCAACGACAAGCCGCTGGTGGTGCACTACGACGGTGGCTGGTATTTCCCGGCGCTCAAGCGCTACCCCGAGACCACCTTCGGCGGCGAATTCCCGCTGGAGGCCAACTACAAAAGCCCGTATATCCAGGAACTGCTCAAGGCCAAGGACGCCTGGACCTTGTGGGCGCCGGTCCCGTTCAGTTACCAGAGCATCAACTACGACCTCAAGGTGCCTGCGCCGGCCCCGCCCTCAAGCGTCAACCTGCTGGGCACCGATGACCAGGGCCGCGATGTGCTGGCGCGGGTGATCTATGGTTTTCGCGTGTCGGTACTGTTTGCCCTGACCCTCACCGTACTCAGCTCGATCATCGGCGTGATCGCCGGCGCCTTGCAGGGGTTCTATGGCGGCTGGGTCGACCTGGCCGGGCAGCGCTTCCTGGAGATCTGGTCCGGATTGCCGGTGTTGTACCTGCTGATCATCCTTGCCAGCTTTGTGCAGCCCAACTTCTGGTGGCTGCTGGGGATCATGCTGCTGTTCTCCTGGATGAGCCTGGTGGACGTGGTGCGCGCCGAATTCCTGCGCGGGCGCAACCTGGAAT
This sequence comes from Pseudomonas cedrina subsp. fulgida, assembly GCA_016937595.1. Taxonomy (GTDB): domain Bacteria; phylum Pseudomonadota; class Gammaproteobacteria; order Pseudomonadales; family Pseudomonadaceae; genus Aquipseudomonas; species Aquipseudomonas fulgida. Next base: position 10,083 of record JAFHKH010000202.1, read on the forward strand.
ACGTGCGCGCGGCCAGGGCCCTGGGCATGCAGAACGGCGCGATCATGTTCCGGCATATCCTGCCCAACGCGATGGTGTCGACCATGACTTTCATGCCGTTTATCCTCACCGGCGCCATCGGTACCCTGACCGCCCTGGACTTCCTGGGCTTTGGCTTGCCGGCCGGCTCGCCGTCCCTGGGTGAGCTGGTGGCCCAAGGCAAATCCAACCTGCAGGCGCCGTGGCTGGGCATAAGCGCCTTTGCCGTGCTGGCGATCATGCTGAGTTTGCTGGTGTTTATCGGCGAGTCCGCTCGCGATGCCTTCGACCCGAGGAAATGAGATGAATCAGGACAATCTGATCGAAATCCGCGACCTCAGCGTCGAGTTCGTCACGGGCGAGCATCACCACCGCGTAGTGAACAACGTCAGCTTCGATATCAAGCGCGGCGAAACCCTTGCGCTGGTCGGTGAAAGCGGCTCGGGCAAATCGGTGACCGCCCACTCGATCCTGCGTCTGCTGCCCTACCCGCTGGCGCGGCATCCAGGCGGCACCATCCACTACGCCGGGCAGGATTTGCTGACGCTCAAGGAAAAAACCATCCGCCACATTCGCGGCAACCGCATCGCGATGATCTTCCAGGAGCCGATGACTTCGCTGAACCCGCTGCACACTATAGAGAAACAGATCAACGAAGTATTGGGCCTGCATAAAGGCCTCACCGGCAAGGTGGCGACTCGGCGCACGCTCGAGTTGCTGGAGCTGGTGGGCATTCCCGAGCCGCACAAGCGCCTCAAGGCCCTGCCCCACGAGCTGTCCGGCGCCAGCGCCAGCGGGTGATGATCGCCATGGCGTTGGCCAATGAACCGGAACTGCTCATTGCCGATGAGCCGACCACCGCGCTCGACGTCACGGTGCAGTTGAAGATCCTGGAATTGCTCAAGGAGTTGCAGGCACGGCTGGGCATGGCGCTGCTGCTGATCAGCCATGATTTGAACCTGGTGCGGCGTATCGCCCATCGCCTGTGCGTGATGCAAAAGGGTTGCATCGTTGAACAGGCCGACTGCGAGACGCTGTTCCAGTCGCCCCAACACCCTTACACCCAGGAACTGTTGGCGGCCGAACCCAGCGGCGGGCCGGCCACCAATGCAGTCGGGCCGGCGTTGCTGGAAGTGGATGACCTGAAGGTGTGGTTCCCGATCAAGAAGGGCTTTTTGCGCAACACCGTCGATTACGTCAAGGCGGTGGACGGCATCCATTTCAGCCTGCCCCAGGGCCAAACCCTGGGCATCGTCGGCGAAAGCGGTTCGGGCAAATCCACCCTGGGCCTGGCGATCCTGCGCTTGATCGGCAGCAAGGGCGGTATTCGCTTCGAAGGTCAGCAACTGGACACGCTGACCCAGCAACAGGTGCGCCCGCTGCGGCGGGAAATGCAGGTGGTGTTCCAGGACCCGTTCGCAGCCTCAGCCCGCGCATGTGCGTCAGCGAGATCGTCGGTGAAGGCTTGCGCATTCATAAAATGGGCACGCCGGCCGAGCAGGAAGCGGCAATCATCGCGGCGCTCAAGGAGGTGGGGCTGGACCCGGAATCGCGTAATCGCTACCCCCACGAGTTCTCCGGCGGCCAGCGCCAACGCATCGCCATTGCCCGCGCGCTGGTGCTCAAGCCGCGCCTGATCCTGCTCGACGAGCCCACCTCGGCACTGGACCGCACGGTGCAACGCCAGGTGGTGGAACTGCTGCGCAGCTTGCAGGCCAAGTACAACCTGACCTACCTGTTTATCAGCCATGACCTGGCGGTAGTAAAGGCGCTGAGCCACCAGTTGATGGTGGTCAAGCAGGGCCAGGTGGTGGAGCAAGGTGATGCGCCGGCGATTTTTGCCGATCCGCAGCATCCGTATACGCGACAACTACTGGAAGCCGCCTTCCTGGCGCCCGCCTGACGGCGCGCCGGGGCAGGCCTTACACGCGTGGCGGAGGCAAGCCACGGTATTCAACGACACGCCTGCTGTCGTCAGGCGCGCCGACTGCGCAACCATCCGGGCCTACGTTTATATAGGACTCGGCCCCCATGGATGAACCCTACGCACTGCTTTCCACTGAAGACCTCTCCGGCGCCACGTTGCCGACGCCGCAAGCCAGTTTCTCGAGCGCCGAACTGCGCGAACGCAACGACCTTCGCGTGCAAGGCGACAAGGAACTGATCGCCCGACTGCTGCAGGTGCTGCAAAGTACCCCGGACGCGCCAATACCCGCGGCGCACGCGCCCGTCACGGTACCCGAGCAGTCCTTGCTGGGTCAGTGGGGCGAGGTGTTTTGCAAAGCGTTCAACCAACGGGACTTCCTCGAATGGGCCGATCAACGGGGGCTGGACTTCAACACACTGAAGGTCTGCAACGGCGTGCTGCAGGCCCGTCTTCACGGGCAAAACACGCCTCGGCGCTTTACCTTGGCGGATACTTCCGGGTGGTGGGCCGTGGCCAACCCGATCATTTTTATTGCGCAATTACTCGATCCCGCCGAGCTGGGCCTTGCCTACTTGGGCGACCGGGTCAGCAATACCGAACGCAGCCTGCCTCTGGACCGGGTACTGGCGTTTCATGGCTATCCGATGCCCGCCAACCGTTTGCAGGTCGAAGTGATCAGCGAGGAATTGCGTGCGCTGGGGGCCTTTCCGGGGATTGACGATGTGGGGTTGAGCCGCTCACTGATCCACGCCGAATTGCTCAACCAGCAACGCGACTACCAGCAATTGGCCGATGCCCTGCAAACCATGCCGGCCCTCGACAGCTTCATGCTGTACAAGAGCCGACTGCAGTTGACCTCGGGCTCGTTGCTGGCGCGCACCCTGGCAGACGCCGCGCAGTTGCTCAAAAGCATTGTCGAAGACACCGCTATTGACGTTAACGGCGATTATTTTTTCGACCACCGCAAACAGGTGGTGTGCAGCCTGCCCAAGCCTGGGGAAGACGTGACGCAGATGCGCGAATGGCTGCCCGAGGTCCCTGATGTGCTCTGGCGCAGGCTGCTGCGCCTGGCCGAAAAAGCGCGCACCGATATCTATCTGGACCACAGCGTGAGCCTGGCGGGCCTGTTGCAGGCCTACGGCATCGAGCGCGCACTGAGCAACGGTGAGCGTGCGACGCTGATCACGCGGTTGCGCCAGTGGCCGATCACACAGGCGCCGACGCTCTATACCGCCGCCCGCAGTCTGGATGAACGGTATATCCATAACCAATACATTGCCTTGCGCAACGACCGTCATACCATTCGCAAAGCGCTCTACGCGGTGCTGCGTCACGGTCGATTGACCGGCCCGCAAGGTTTGGACCGGGTCATTGCAGTAGACCCGGAGCGCCTGCCGGTGATCCTCGAACCGGGCCGTCGGCAGTTGCAGGCGCTGGTCGAGCAGGTCGAGTTTGTGAACATCCGCCAACAGGAACAGATCGACCCCGCCAGCCATGTGCTATTGAGCGTTGCCAGCGGTATCGGCGCCCAGGGGCTGGATGGCCAATGGAAGATGATCACGGCGCGGTGATGGCCGACCCCAGGCTCGCGCCGCAAGTGCGCCAACTGACCGTAGTGGCGGCGCGCATGGGCGGGCAGTTGCGCACCAACCATGCCGTGAGCCTGGGCCAGGCGTTGCGCCTGTACAAAGTGGTGGTGCCGACAACCCTGGAGGACGTGCGGCTGACCGCGCAACGCTGGTCCATCACGCGCCGCAACGCCTGCACGAAAATGACTACTGGCGCGCGCTCAAACCGGCCCACCCGGCGCAACCGAGCGGATGGATATTGTCCGAGGCTGATCGCCTGCGCGTACTGATGGTCAGCCAAGCCTTCGTCCCCGATCCCGAGCAATCCCTGTTCGGCTACCTGGCCGACCCCCTGCTGGCGGGCAAATCCACGGAAGACATCCGCGCCGAAGCGGACTTGTTGATGATCCGCCTGATCGCCACGCGACGCGCTCAGCAACTTGCCGGTCAATTGCAGCGCGGCGTGCAGTGGCATGGCAGCGACACCAGCGCCGCCTCCTCCCGTAGTGCATTGGTCTGGGCCGCGTTGATTCTGAGCCTGGACCCGACGCCTGGCGCGCGGCCAGCCACATTCACCGCCTGGACTGGTCGGCCAGCGACTTTTGGTCCGAATCGGTGGCCTTCGTGCGTCGGCAACTGGAGAGCAGCTTGCGACTCGGCCCTGGCACCGCCGCCCTCGCCGCTCATCTGATGTTGTGCGGCCAGGCACCGCACCTGCTGGTACGCGCGATTCCCGACTCGATGCCGTTCCTGAGCACCCAGGCCTGGATCCTGTTCGAGCAATACGCCACCTATCTGGAGCGACGCATTCCGGGAGCCGCGCGCCAGTTGAGCCATGACGAGATCCTGTATCAAGCGTATCTGCCGCCGCGCGCGGGTTGGGCCACATTTCTGGACAGCGTCCACGCCCTGCCGCCCATTCGTATGTGGGCCGTGGTCAATGGGGTTATCCCGCGCCAGACGCGCTACGGCAGTACCGAGACCAATGTGGCGATCACGCAACTCAACAGTTTGCGCGCACGCTTGAGCCTTGCCCTGGACGCATTCGCCAAGCCGATCCTGACCCAGCGCGAGATCGCATTGCACGCCTTGCAGAAGGTCTGGCCGGACACACACCAACTGGCGGACATGGTGCTGATGTGGCTGCCCGAAGACTCGGTATTTGCCGAGGACAAACGCTTTGAACAAGTGCATACGGGCAAAAAATTCTCGTTCGTCGACCTCTACATGGCCAACCGCCTGGACGTCGATTCGCCGCACTGGCACTCCTCCAGCCCCACCCTCAAATACCGCGACATGGCACAACGGTTTCATCGACTCACCCCCTTCAGCCAGGTCTTCGCGCAACACTTTGCGCAGCACCTGCACGCGTTGCAATCAGCCTATTGCGAATATTTGCAGAACAGCCTGCCGCAGTTGTCGTTGCTGCGACGCGAGGCGATCGAGTTCGGACGCATCAGCTTTTTTGCCTTGCGCAGGGGCGCCGAGCCGGTCGGGCCATTCGGCCTGATCCTGTGCGTCAGTTATTACAGCGACCGCCATGTGTATGAATGCTTCCCCAAATACCTGCTGCTGCGGCCGCGCCGTGACCTCGACTACGCCACGCTGATGCAGGCCGTCGCGGCCCCCGGGCAGGATGTGTCGACCCTGGGCTTTCACTGGCCGGCCTACGCCGACGGGGTTGAGCCAGCCGACAGTGACAGCGAACAGCGCTGGCCCGGTCTCAGGCTCAGCCAACTGGCGCCAGTATTGCCAGACGTCGATACGCTGCCGCCGGTGGACACTCAGGGCCAGCGGGTACCGCGCAGCTTCGACTCGCCCCGCTCCAAGGCGCTGGCGGCGATCATTGTCGAACACCATTTCTTTCAACGGGCGACACCGCTTCGCGAACGCTCCACCGTGCCGCTGACCCTGGAACAACTCGGCAACGGCGAAGACCCCTGGGCCGAGGTATTTGCACGTATGGCCATGGCGGCCCTGTGAGGCCTTGAACCCGAGGCGATTCTGTACGACGCTGGGCACCCACTTACGTTGGAGCGCCGCGCCATGTCCTCGCCTGAAAGCCCCACGTCACCGCGCTTCTGGCGCGACGCCGGGCTGCCGTTCATCGAAGCGCGCACGATTGTCGATGGGCGCAAGGTCACTTATACCCGTCACGCTCACGAGCATTTTTCCATCGGCGCGATCACCACCGGCAGAAGCTATTACCACTACGGCGCGGACACGTTCCAGATCAGCGCCGGCACGGTGGTGCTGATGAATCCCGGTGATGTGCACGCCTGCAATCCCATCGCCAATGAGGCATGGTCCTATCAGATGCTGTACCTCGACACCGATTGGCTGACGGATTTGCAATACCAGCTGGGTTTCAGCACTGACCAGGGTTACCGGCCGTTCAGCACGCCCTATACCCAGGACGCGGTGCTGTACCACGGGCTGCTGGGGTTGTATCGAATACTGGTGGATGAACAGGCCGAGCACCTGCAAAAACAGAGCGCGCTGGTGAGCTACTTCACGCAGGTGCAACAGTGCCTCAACCCCTCCGACACCCCGGTGCGCGAGGTCAACCACAAGCTGGAGCGCGCCGCGCAGTACATCCGCGAGCACTGCACCCAGGCGCTGAAGCTGGAAGCTATCTGCCTGGCTGCCGAGCTGTCGCCGTCCTACCTGATCCGCGCGTTCAAGCAGCATTACGGGCTCACGCCGCATGCGTTCCTGGTCAACCAGCGTATCCAGTTTGCCCGCGCACAATTGCGCCAGGGCGAACTGATCGCGGATGTGGCCCTGGCCGCAGGCTTTGCCGACCAGGCGCACTTCCAACGCACCTTCAAACAACATTTTGCCGCCACGCCGGGGCAATACCGCGAGCGGCTCACGCCATCAGCAAATAACCCACACTGGCCACCAGCAACGCGGCCATCGAGCGGTTGAACAGTCGCACGCCTCGCGGGTTGCTCAGGTAGCGGCGCAGGAACGTGCCGGCATAGGCCCAACAGGCCACCGACAGGTAGCAGATCACCAGGTAAAGCCCTGCAAACCGCCACACTTGCGCGGCGTCGCCGTCTGCGACAAACAACCCCATGCCCGCCACGCAGGCCAGCCACGCCTTGGGGTTGAGCCACTGCATGATCGCGCCGTAGAGCATCGACGGCGCGGTGGCCGTACCCTCGGCATCCAGCCGGCCATCGTCGGCTGCCAGTTTCCAGGCCATATACAGCAGGAAGGCCACGCCGCCCCACTGGATCAACTCGGTCAACAGCGGCCAGCGCACCAGCACTTCATGCAAGCCCAGGCCAATCAGCACCAGCAGCAACGTAAAGCCCACGGCGGCGCCGAACACATGTTTCTGGCTGGCGACGAAGCCGAAGCGCGCCCCCGAACTCAGCGCCACCACATTGACCGGCCCCGGGGTGATGGAAGTGGCCAGGGCGAAGGCCGCCATGGAAATGATCAGGCTCATTGCAGTTCCTTTTTATCCGAACAAGTAGCGATAAGGCCACGTTACCGGGCCTATCGAACGGGGTATTGAAGAAAATCCCCCTCGCGGTTCGAACCGTTCATTGCATTGCGATACCTGCGGTTTGGTCAGGACAGACACGCTGGGTTGCCCACCGGCCTGACGTCGATCAACGAAACGTGCGCGCAC
>JAFHKH010000203.1 GCA_016937595.1 Pseudomonas cedrina subsp. fulgida
CGCTGCAATTGGCGCGGGTTGATCAGCGGGCCGAGCGCGGCCTCACCACGGGCGGCATTGCCCACGGTCAGTGCCCGGGCCTTTTCCACCAGCTTGCGCGTGAGGCTGGCGGCGATCGACTCATGCACCAGAATCAGCCCGGTCGCCATGCAGATTTGTCCCTGGTGCAACCACGCGCCCCAGGCTGCGTTGCTCGCCGCCAGGTCAAGGTCGGCGTCCTCGAGAATGATCAAAGGGTTCTTGCCGCCCAGTTCCAGCGCGACTTTCTTGAGGTGGCGCCCGGCCGTCTCGGCGACTTTGCGCCCCGCCGCCGTGGACCCCGTGAAGGCGATCATGCGCACGTTAGGGTCGCGGCACAGCGCTTCCCCCGCTGGCGCCGCCCCCGGCAACACCTGTAGCAGGCCCTTGGGCAATCCCGCCTCTTCGAACAGACGCGCAATCAAAAAGCCGCCGCTGACCGGGGTTTGCGGGTCGGGCTTGAGCACCACCGCGTTGCCTGCGGCCAAGGCTGGCGCCACCGAGCGAATCGACAACACCAGCGGAAAATTGAACGGCGAGATCACGCGACCACACCATGGGGCTGGCGCCGCGCATAGGACAGGCGCCGGCCGCGCTGGGCAGCACCAGGCCATGGGGTTGCGACAACATGCCCGCCGCCTGATGCAGCAGCACAATGGTTTCGCGCACTTCATGTTCGCCCTTGAACAACGCAGCGCCGGTTTCCCGGGCGACATACAGCGCCAACTCATCGAACGCCCGCTCGGCACACTCGGCGGCCTTGCGAAACACTTGCGCACGTTCCCGTGGCCCCGAGGCGGCCCAGGCCGGCTGGGCCAGGGCCGCGCTGCGACAGGCCGCGGTGATATCGGCGGCCTCGGCCATGGCACAGCGCATCAGCGGTTCGCCGGTGGCCGGTTCGAGCACGCTGATCACCTGGCCTGAAGCCGCAATCCAATCGCCATTGAACACGCATTCGGCTTCAAGGGACCGTTGTAGCAGGTGGGTTGTTTGTGACGCTGACATGGCAACTCCCGGTTCTTGTAATTGTCATCGCTCGCGCACTGCGCAAACGCCGCACAATGCCTTGAGCAAAGGCTGTGCCGTTTGCGCCGAATACACCGTAGGCTCAGCGGCAAGGGCTCTGCCTGGCGGCTTGCGTGCAGTCAGGCACACACCACACGCCAGGCGCGCGATGAAAAGCGGCGCAGGCCACTTGTTCAATTGATAAGGTTATGTTTAATAACTATCTGAGCAGTTACTCATATCGACTATTCGCTTTGCAGGGGCATAACAATGACTAATCCCCCCAGCGCCTTGCCCGACCACCCAGCGGCCACTGCGCCTTATCAACCGCGCGGTGACAGCCGCCAACTCAGCGACAGCAGTTCGCCGACGCCGGCCGAGCTGACCGATTGCCTGTTCTTTTCGCCCGAAGACGGGCGTATCTGGCTCAACGATCAACGCATGCTGTTGCTGCACAGTTCCGCGTTCGGTGCCCTGCGTGGGGAAATCATCGAGCGCCTCGGGCTGGAGCAGGCGCGTGGCCTGTTCACACGCACCGGTTACGCCTGCGGCGCGCGCGATGCCCGCCTGATACGCGAACGCTGGCCACAGGCCGATGCCGCCGCCGTGTTTCGCGCCGGTACGCACCTGCATACCCTGGAAGGCATGACCAAGGTAGAACCCGTGCACTTCAAGTTCGACGCCGATTCGGGCTTTTATGAAGGCGAGTTCTTGTGGCACCACTCCTGCGAGGCCGATGAACACGTGAGCGCCTATGGCGTCGGCCAGGACCCGGTCTGCTGGACTGAAACGGGTTATGCCATCGGCTTCGTGAGCGGCCTCTTCGGGCAAATGGTGATTTTCCGCGAAGTGGAATGCCGTGGCATGGGCCACGCCAGTTGCCGGGTGATTGGCAAAACAGCCGAACAATGGGGTGACGCCGAGCAGGACCTGCGCTACCTGGAGGTGTCCCAGCCCAGCACCCGCCCCGTCGCCGCCACGCCCGACGCACCGCTGCGCGAAGGTACCAGGCAGAGCCCGCCACCACGCTTGATCGGCGCCAGCGCGGCGTTCAATGCCGCGACACAAGCCCTGCAACGCGTCGCGCTGACGCCCGCCACGGTGTTGATCAGCGGTGAGTCCGGGGTCGGCAAGGAAATGTTCGCCCGCCAGTTGCACCAGCTCAGCCCGCGCCGTGACCAGCCCTTTGTGGCGCTCAACTGCGCAGCCATCCCCGACAACCTGATCGAATCCGAACTTTTTTGGTGTCGAGCGCGGCGCTTACACCGGCGCGACGCACTCGCGCCCCGGACGTTTCGAGCGCGCCCAGGGCGGCACACTGTTTCTGGATGAAATCACCAGCCTCAGCCTGGCCGGGCAAAGCAAGCTGCTGCGCGCCTTGCAGGAACGCGAGATCGAACGCGTCGGCGGCGTACGCGCTATCACGGTGGACGTACGGGTGGTGGCCGCGACCAATATCGACCTGCGTAAAGCCGTGGCCGAGGGTGCCTTCCGCGAAGACCTGTTCTACCGGCTGAACGTCTACCCCATCGCCCTGCCGCCACTGCGCGAACGCCGGGATGACATCCCGCTGCTGATCAATGCGTTCCTCACGCGTTTCTGCCAGGAATACGCGCGCACGCCCATGGGCCTGACCATGCGCGCCCTGAAAGTGCTGCTGCGCTACGATTTCGCCGGCAATGTGCGCGAGCTGCAAAACCTGATCGAACGCGGTTTGATCGCCAGCGACGAAGGCCAGGCGATCGACCTGGTGCACCTGTTTCGCAACGAACCCATGCCCGCCGGTGCGTATAGCCTCGACGACCACGGCAGCCTGTCAAACAACCCGCCGGCCACGCGCCCTGCATTGCTGGACACCCTTGGGCAGCTCGAAGAGGATTTTTCCATCGATGGCCTTGAATCCCGCCTGATCCATGAAGCGCTGCAACGCAACGCCGGCAACCTGGCTGCCGCCGCCAGGCTGGTGGGGTTGAGCCGCGCCCAATTTGCCTACCGCTTGAAGAAACACCAACGACACACCCGCTGAGCTTTTACGCCGCTGAGTAAAACGGCGGGCTCGCCGTGGTGGCCTCACCAATACCTGTGCACGGATAAAAAAAATGTACAGTTTTTTCTAAATATGACGATATAAATTACAAGGTGCCATGGATGAGGCCCGCACTACTTATAGAGCCTTACCCTATGCCTACTTTTCCCTTCATGCGCCGTGATCGTCATGCCCTGCAACAACTGATGGGCTCCATCAGAAGCGGGACTGCACCCCGTGTCGACGGCTGCAAAGAAGCCCCTGCTGTCCTGGATGCCTGGCGCCTGCTCGATTCATCCAAGCGTGAATCCCAGGCACGCATCAGCCAGCTCGAAGACGAGCTCGAATCTGCCCGTGAAATGCTGCGCGAATCAGCCACGTCTGCGTTGGCCCATGAAGTCAGGTTCGACCTGGTGAACAAGGCGTCCAGCGAGGGCCTGTGGGATATGGAAGTGGTCGCCGGCGACCCGGTGAACCCAAAGAACCGCTTTTGGTGGTCGCAACAATTTCGCAACCTGCTAGGGTTCAATGACGAACGCGACTTCCCCAATGTCCTGGCCAGTTGGGCCGACCGCCTTCATCCGCAGGACAAGCAGGCGACCCTTGACGCCTTTGCGCGCCATCTCAACGACAAATCCGGACACACGCCCTACAAGGTCAAAAACCGGCTGGCGATGAAAGATGGTTCCTACCGTTGGTTTCACGCGCAGGGTGAAACGCTTCGCGACGAACGCGGCACGCCAATCCGCGTCGCGGGTTCTCTGCGCGATATTCATGACCAGTTGGAGCGCGATCAGGAACTCGACGTCATCGTGACCCGCTTTGAACTGGCCAGGGAGATGCTCTCGGATGGTTTGTGGGACATGGAAGTGATTGCCGGAGATCCGGTGAATCCGCAGAACCCCTTCTGGTGGTCGCCGCAGTTTCGCAAGCTGCTCGGTTTTGAAACGGTTGAAGAGTTTCCCGATGTCCTGGACAGCTGGGCCTCGAGGCTACACCCGGAGGACAAAGAACGCAGCATCAACGCCTTCGGTGCGCACTTGAATGACAAGTCCGGTAAGACGCCGTTCGACATCGAATACCGGTTGAAGATGAAGAGTGGCGAATACCGTTGGTTCAGGGCGCGCGGCCAGACGCGGCGCGACCCGCATGGCTCGCCACTGCGCGTGGTGGGTGCGCTGGTGGACATCCACCTGCAGCACGAGCAGGAAGCGCTGCGAGCGGTCCAAGTGGACCACCAGCGCACGCTGGAAACCAACATCGCCCAGCTTTCGCAAATTGTCGGGACGATCCAGAGCATCGCCAGTCAGACCAACCTGCTGGCGTTGAACGCGGCGATCGAAGCGGCGCGCGCGGGTGAAGCCGGGCGGGGTTTCGCGGTGGTCGCCGACGAAGTACGCAAGCTGGCGACACGCACCACTGAAGCAACCGAACAGGCGGCTGGAATGATTGCTCGATAATCCCTGTTTTTATAAGCCTTGTCGGTGGCGACAAGGCCCAGGGAAGACACTCGACAAATAAGAATTTTAATTAAATAGCGCATTTTCTTCAGACCGTTTTCAAGTCACCAAGATAATGGCCGATATTTATTTACACCCGCTTTTTTAATGCCAGAAGTCCAACACACTCTATAAAACTAGCCACGGATAGGCGCGACTCAGGACCGAACACTATGTTCAACAAACTCAGTATCTCGCAGAAACTCTATTTAAGTTTCACGGTGGTTGTCGTAGTGATCGGTATGCTGGTGGGGAGCGCTTATAAAGCTTCGAAGCCGTAGAAGACGCCACAAACAGCAACGTTCATACCTACAAGGTCATCCGGAGCGCCCAGTCGGCGCTGGAACAGTTGATCAATATCGAAACCGGCATGCGGGGTTTCGTTATCGCTTCAAAAGATTCATTTTTAGAGCCGTTAGTGGCCGGCGAAAAAGTTTTTTCAGAGCAGTTGGACTTGCTGAAGCGTTTAACGGCGGATAACCCGGCGCAACAGCAACGGTTGACGTCGTTGGGCGACATGCAAAAACGCTGGATTGCTGAAGACATTGATCCAATCATCGCCCTGCGCAAAAGCCTGACGGCGCGCAACGTGCCCGACGACGAACTGGACAGCCGTATCGCCTCGGGCGCCGATAAATCCAAGATGGACAGCATGCGCGCGACATTGGCCGAAATCACCGCCAACGAGCATGCGCTTCTGACCACCAGAAGCCAGCAAATGGCCGACGCCAAAGGCATGGCCCTCACCATCCTGTTCCTGGGCGGTGCTTCGGCGGCCATCCTGTCGTTGATTCTGGCGACAACGCTGGGGCGCAGCACCACCCGGCGCCTGCAATTGGCAATCGATGCCGCTACGGCGATTGCCAATGGCAAACTGGATACCGTCATCGACACCAGCAGCCATGATGAACTGCCCAAAGCGTTCGACCGCATGCAGAACCGCCTGCGTGAAATGATTCAACAGATCAGCCAGGCCGCGAACCAACTGGTGGTCTCCGTGCAACAAATTTCCGGTGCGTCGGAGCAACTGTCCGGCGCGATCCAGGAGCAGTCGACGTCGGCGTCGATGATGGCCGCCACCATCGAAGAATTGACGGTCAGCATCCATCACGTGTCCGAAAACGCCGATGAAGCCCACCAGCTCGCCAGCCGTTCGGGCCAGCAATCCAAAGACGGTGCGCGGGTTATCGAAAACACGCTGACCAGCATGAACGGTATTGCCAAGACGGTGCAGCACTCCTCGACCCAGGTCGCGGGGTTGGGCCAGCACTCCGAACAGATTTCTTCGATCATCAGCGTGATTCAAGGCATTGCCGATCAGACCAACCTGCTGGCGCTCAACGCCGCCATCGAGGCTGCCCGTGCGGGCGAGCAAGGTCGCGGGTTTGCCGTGGTGGCCGATGAGGTACGCCTGCTGGCACAGAACACCGGCAAGTCGACGCAAGAGATTTCGGTCATGATCGAGAAAATCCAGGCCGGCGTGCGGGACACCGTCGAAAGCATGCGCGGTGGCGTTCTGGAAGTGAATCAGGGCGTGGAAACGGCAGGTACCGCGGGTCAAGCCATCATCGAAATCCGCGACAGCTCGGACAAGGTACTGCACGTGGTCGATCAGATTTCGTTCGCCCTGCGAGAGCAAACGGCGGCCAGCCAGGACGTTGCCCGCACCGTTGAGCGTTCGGCGCAAATGGCGGAAATGAACAACGTTTCAGTCCAGGAACTGCTCAAGACCAGTGGCGGGTTGAAAAACCTTGCTACCAGCCTTCAGCACGAAGTGAGCAAGTTTCAGTTGTAATCAGGCCACCCCTCCATCGTGTAGTGAGCGGGCTTGCCCCGCGCTGGGGCGCAAGCCCCAATGCCAGCCAGTTAAGCGCAGATCCCCTGTGGGAGCGGGCTTGCTCGCGAAAGCGCTCTGTCAGTTGAGGTATAGGCTGACTGACACACTGCTTTCGCGACAAGCCGCTCTCACATTTGATCTTCGTTGCTTTGAGC
>JAFHKH010000204.1 GCA_016937595.1 Pseudomonas cedrina subsp. fulgida
TGGCCAAAGCTGTCATTGATCTCTTTGAAGCGGTCGCTGTCGAGGTAAAGCACGCCACTTGCTCCTTGGCTCTGGCAGCGATGCGCAGGGCACGGATCAATCGGCTCTCGAAGAAGGCACGGTTGGGCAGCCCGGTCAGGCTGTCGTGGTTGGCCTGGTGGGCAAGGGATTCGTTTTCGCTTTGCAGGTGGTTCTGCCAGGCTTGCATCTCGCCCAGCAAGGCGTTGAAGTCGCTGCCCAGGCTGTCGAGTTCGGCGATGCGCGCCGGCGGCACGCGGCGCTCGAAGTCGCGCTCGCTGCGCGCGGCATGGGCGACGGCGGCGAGGCTTTGCAGCGGGCCGGTAATACCGCGCAGCAGGCGTCGCGCCAGGTGCAGGGCGACCCACGCGCTGAGGGCGGTGCAGATGAGGATCCCGGCCAGCCCGCTCAACAGAAAGCGCAGCAGGCTACCGCCGTGGCCGGTGAGATGAATGCTGCCGATGGTCTGTCCCTGGTGCAGGATCGGCTGACTGATCGGCTGATCAAGCAGCGCATGCGCGAGCTCCAGTTCCACCTGCGAAAGCATGCCGGTATCCGGGCGTATCCACTGCGTCAGCAACATGCCATTGGCATCGAAGACTTCGGCCTGGGCCACCTCTTCGGTGGAGGCGATCAGGTTCAGGGCTTCGGTGGCCGCTGCTCCGTCATTGAACACCACCGCGGCTTCCACGGTGTAGCTGATGGAGCGCGCGATCAGGTGCAGGTTATGTTCGGCATAGACGCGCAACGCGAGCACGCCAAGCAGCGTCAATGAGATGCTCGCCAGGATCACCGCCACCAGCGCCAGGATCAAGTGTCCTCGGCCAATGACCGCGCGCAGGCTCGGTCTCACCTTGACGGCTGTCATGACGCAGGCGCTCGGCGACGCGACAGCTGCAGCACGCTGGGATGAATGCGCACGCCGCTGCGGGCGACGGAGTCGAGGTTGACCTCGAAGGACACTTGCTCATCCCCAACCCGCAGGCAGAACAGGCTGCCCACCGTGCACTGGTCGCCGCCCTCGCTGATGCTGAGCACCGGGTGGCCGGCCAATGATTTGAACAGTCGGCTGCGCTCATCCACGGTGAGTTTGCCGATGTACACCGCATCACAGGCATCGACGATATCGGAACGATCGGCCAGCAAGCGCTGCACCACCACCGGACGACCGGTGGCCTGGGTGGTGCCTTTGATCAGGTCATCGGTGTATTGGGTGGGGCCGACAATGCACAGGCGCAGTTGCGCCGGCTCCACCGGCCACCGGGCGTAACTGAGGATACCCAGCACCACTTGGGTCACCGCCTGCGCGCGGTGGTCTGCAAGGCCCACGGGATCCGGCGCCTGGGCGAAAACGTGCGACGCAAGCACGCACAGGATCGCCATCGGCAGCATGCGTCTCCAGCTCAAACTGCGCTCTGTAGGCGAGACAGCCAGGTTCATGCCGCGATACTCTCAGGTGTGGTCGGGAGGAGGCCGCAACGATAGCACAGCGTCGGATATTTCTGACGCTTGACCCAACTCGAGCATCAAGCCACTCAAGCGCTTGACCTTGCGCCGCACCGCCTCCTCAAACACACCGCCACGGGGCTCGATCAGGCTGAACCAGCGTTTGGCCCGGGTGATGCCGGTGTAGATCAACTCCTTGGTAAGCACCGGATTCAGCGCATCCGGCAAGATCAGCGCCGTGTGGGTGAATTCCGAGCCCTGGGATTTGTGCACGGTCATGGCGTACACGGTCTCAACATCATTCAGACGGCTGGGCAGCACAAACCTTACGCCGCCCTGACCATCGTTACGTGGGAAGGCCACGCGCAGCACCTGCGGGCCGCCGTCGCTCTCGGGCAGTTTGAGGGCGATGCCGATGTCGCCATTCATCAAGCCCAGGCCGTAATCGTTGCGGGTCATCAACACTGGGCGGCCTTCGTACCAGTGATCATCGCCCTCGATCAACCGCACCTTGCGCAAGGCGGCGGTGATACGCAGGTTCAGGCCTTCCACGCCCCAAGGGCCCTTGCGGACCGCGCACAGCAGTTGGAACGCGTCGAAGGCTTGCAGCAGTTGCTGCGCCCAGTGGGTCCAGGCGGGGTCTTCGCGCGGGGTGTCGGCCCCTGGCCGCGCGCTGTGCAACAGGTTGAGGTAATAACGATAACCGTGGGCGCCGTCGCTGCCCTGCCCGTCCAGCACAAGACGCTCCAGCGCAGGGTCATGCTCGCCCTTCAGACCGATGCAGAACAGGTCGCTGTGGCTGCCAGCGGCCAGCAACTTGCGCGCTTGCTCGGCGTTCTGCTGGTTGACCCACCGCGCCAGTTGGCCGATGCCACTGCCTTCGCCAAAACGGCGCGAGTAGCGCAGCATCACCACTTGCTGGGCCAGGGGATGGCTGGCGTCGAGGTCCTCTTGCAAGCCGCTGCCACTGAGGTCTTCGCCGCTGACGGCTTGCAGCCATTGGCGGGTTTGCGGGCTGTACCAACCCGCTTCGGCGTCGCGGCACAAATCGCCGAGCACGGCGCCCGCCTCTACCGATGCGAGTTGGTCCTTGTCGCCCAGCAGTACCAGGCGTGCATGGGGCGGCAAGGCGTCGAGCAGGTTGGCCATCATTTCCAGGTCGATCATCGACGCTTCGTCCACCACCAGCACATCCAGGGGCAGTGGATTGCCGATGTGATGACGAAAATGCCGCGTGCCAGGACGGCTGCCCAGCAGGCGGTGGACGGTGGTGACCTGGGTCGGGATTTTGTCCTTGACGTTGCCCGGCACTTGCAGCGACAGCACTTGCTGGCTGATGGACTCGGTAAGCCGTGCGGCAGCTTTACCGGTGGGCGCCGCCAGACGAATGCGCAACGGGTTGCCGGTCTCCACTGCCGGCGCCTGTAACAGCGCGAGCAAGCGCACCACCGTGGTGGTCTTGCCGGTGCCGGGCCGCCGGTGACGATACTGAAGGCTCCGCGAGTGGCCAGGGCGCAGGCCAGCTTTTGCCAGTCGATCACGCCATCGGGCGGCGGTTGGTCGAACAGGCTGTTCAGGCGTTGTGGCAAATCGGCGGCGACCGTTTCCTGAGTGGCGAGACGCCGGCGCAAGGCCGTGTCGATGCGCCGCTCGTAGGTCCAGTAACGGCGCAGGTACAGGCGCTTGCCGGACAGGACCAATGGGCGGCTTTGGGCGGACTCACTGCCATCCACGGCCAGCGCGACCAAGCGGCTTGAGGCCAGCGCATGGCACCAATGGGCGCCATCGAGCCCGTCCAGCAATTGCGAAGGCAGCAGCATGGCGCCGGTTTGCAGGTCTCCTTCGGGGGGCAAGGACAGCGCGAAATCCGGCGCCTTGAGGGTTTCGAACACATCGAGGCAGACATGGCCGTGGCCCAACTGGTGACTGGTCAGCGCCGCCGCCAGCAGCACCAAAGGATCGGACTGGGGATCAAGTTCATGCAGGAAGCCGACGAAGGCTTTGTCCAGGGCGCGCAACCAACCGCGATCGACCCAACGTTCCAGCAGTTGTATCAGGTCGGCGGCGCGGCTGAGGGGCGCCAGTTCTTCGAGCGGTAACGGCGACAGGCTCATAACAGCACTCCTTGTTCCCAGGCGGGCTCAACCTTGGGCGGGATGGGCTTGCCCTGGAACAGCAAATCCAGGCCTTCGATCAATTCCCGTGGCGGCCGGGTGAAATACGCGCCCTGGCTGGCCGACTGGGTGCCACGCAGGAACAGGTACAGCGCACCGCCGATATGGCGCTCGTAGTCATAGTCGGGCAGTCGCGCCTTGAGTTGGCGGTGCAGGGCCAGCAGGTAAAGCACGTATTGCAGGTCGTAACGATGCTCAAGGATCGACTGTTCCATGGCGTCGTGTGTGTAGGCCGAATCGTCAGGGCCAAGCCAGTTGGATTTGTAATCGGCCACGTAGTAGCGGCCGTCATGTTCGAAGGTCAGGTCGATGAAACCCTTGAACATACCGTTGAGCAACACCGGTTCGGCGGCGACGCGGGACACACCGTTGTGCGTGTATTGGCACACCAGCTTGTCGAGGGCCAGCACATCGACCTTATGGCTGGCGAACCAGAACTCCATTTCGATCTGGTACTGCTGCAAACCGCTGAGGGCGACCTGGCCGTTATCCACAGGCAATGGCGTTTGCAGCAGGTGACTGAGCCAACCGCTGAGGGTGACGATCCAGCCTTCCCAGTTACGACGGTTGCAGCGGGCGCCCACGGCTTTTTCAATCGCGTCGGGGGTGACGTTGAAGCGCTCTTCACCCGCCCATTCGAGCAAGCCATGGAGGAAGGTCCCCGGGTTAGGCCCGCGTGGGAAACGGTGAATATCGCCGCCGGGCGCCACGACTTCGCGCGGTGCGTCGGGGTCGAGGCGCTCGTCATCAAACAGCTTCTGGGCTTGTGGGCTTTCCGGCGCTTCGAGACTTGCCGTGCTCATGCTGTCGCCGAGGCGCAAAGCGCTGTAGGAAGCAATCCACCAGTTCTCGGCGGCCTTGCGCTTGGGCAGCAAGGGCGCTCGCAGCGTGGCTTCGTTGCGCGGCGGGTGAAAGAGGATGTCTTGCGCCTCGGGCACCTGGGCATAGTCGATTGCGGCGCAACCTTCCTGCAGGTCCAGCAACCAGCGCGCAAGGCCGGCGGATTCCCCCAACGATGCACCCGCGCCAAGCAAATAGCCCAGCGCCGACAGGTGCAGCACCGAACTGCTGCTGTTACCACGCTTGAGGTCGGCGACGCCGAGCCAGCATGCATGCTTGGCGCGGGTCAAGGCGACATAGAACAGGCGCAGGTCCTCGGCGAGGCGCTCATTGTCGGCCTGGGCGATCAATTCAGGCGTAGGCCGCAGGCTGACTTGGGATTTGCCGTGTTCGTCATGGTAATGAAGGGGCAAGCGACTGCCATCGACCGGTTTGGCTGAGCAGATGAAAGGCAGGAAGACCAGGTTGTATTCCAACCCCTTGGATTTGTGGATAGTCACCACCTTGACCAGTTGCTCGTCACTTTCCAGGCGCAGGATTTGCTCCTCACCGGCCTGGCCTGACAGCGCCAAGTGCTCGGCCAAATGGCGGATCAGCGCTTGTTCGCCGTCCAGTTCGGAGGCCGCCTGCTGCAGCAGTTCGCTGAGGTGCAGCAGGTTGGTCAGCACCCGTTCGCCGTCACTGCGTGCGATCAGGGTTTGCGGCAGTTTGAAGTCGTGCAGCAAACGACGCAGCATCGGCAGCACGCCTTGGGTACGCCAGATCGCGCGGTAGCCACGGAACTGCATGACGCGGCTTTCCCACGCGAGTTCGTCCTGATTCAGACGTTCCAGTTCGGGCAATGACAGGTTAAGGGTGACGCAGGCCAGGGCGGCGCGCAGTGGGCGTTCGACATCCGGTTCGGCACAGGCCTTGAGCCAGGCCAACAGGTCGTGGGCTTCCTGGGCCGCGAAGACCGAGTCTTTGTCGGACAGGTAAACACTGCGCACGCCGCGTGCGGCCAATTCGGCGCGCACGGCCTGGGCCTCTTTGCCGTCGCGAACGAGGATGGCGATATCGGACGGAAGCACGCCGTTGAAGCTCGCGTCCGGCTGTAGGAAACCGGCAGTGCCTTGCTGTCCGCCATTGAGCAACTCGACAATGTGCGTGGCGCAGGCCGCCGCCAGTTGCTGACGATACACCAGATTGGAAACAGGCTGATCGGTAGGCAGGTGCCAGAGGTTCAGCGCTGGTAGCGTCTGGCCATTGACCTGCAAATGCTCCTTGCGGCCGTGGGCCAACACCGAGTGGAACGGCACAGGGTTGTGGCCATCAGGCTCGCGGAACAGGAACGCGCCACGGCCCTTTTCCGCGCGCTGGAACACGTGGTTTACCGCCTCGACCATCGCATGGCTGGAACGAAAGTTGGTGCCCAGGGTGTGGTGGCGACCGGTCGTGGACTGGCGGGCGCGCAGGTAGGTGTAGATGTCCGCGCCACGGAAGGCATAGATCGCCTGCTTGGGGTCGCCGATCAGGAACAGGCCACTGTCGAGGTGGTTTTCTTCGATGCGGTAGATGCTGTCGAAGATGCTGTATTGCACCGGGTCGGTGTCCTGGAACTCGTCGATCAAGGCCACCGGGAATTGTTCGCGAATCACACTGGCCAAGCGTTCGCCGCCGTCTGCCCGCAGCGCGGCGTTGAGACGGATGAGCATGTCGTCGAAGCCCATTTCGGCGCGGCGGCGTTTTTCTTCCTCGAAGCGTTTGCCCACCCAGCCAGCGGCGTGTTGCAACACGGCGGCGTCGGGCGTCGGCAGCGCATCAAGGGCCTGTTTGAGGCCGGCCATGGCGTCGATAGCGGGGTGCCGCGGTGGCTCACCCTTCCAGGCTTCGGCGATGCCGTCGGGCGTCAGGCGCGTGAAGCCGGTGCCGATGTCCAGTTGCTCCACGGATTCGTCAGCGGCCCAGGCGCTGATCTTTTCGAACCAGGGTTCGAAGTAACGCGCTTGCATCTTGCGACCGTCGACGGTCTTGGCGGCGACCGCTTGCAGGCAGATGTCACGTAGCTCGGCGGCCCATTGCTGCCACGGCGCCTTGAGGGTTGCGAGCGCTTGGCGACGCTCTTGCAGGCAAGCCATGATCAGCTCAGCCGGCGCGCGGGTTTCATCGGCGGGCCTTTCGCTGCCGAACAGTGCGCGGACCCGTGGCATTAAGGCCGCCGGGCCACCCCAGTTGTTGCGCACCCAGTTGAGCGCGTCGTCGTGCATCGGGTAGCAGAACAACCGCCAGTAATCGCGCAGCACTTCGCCAAGCAAGTCGCTGTGGTCGGTTTCCAGGGTTTGGGTGAACAGGCTGCCGCTGTCGAAGGCGTGTTCGCGCAGCATGCGCTGGCACCAACTGTGGATGGTCGAGACGGCGGCTTCGTCCATCCATTGTGCGGCGATGTCCAGGCGGTTGGCGCAGGCGGGCCATTGGTCGGCTGGGTATTCGTCGCGCAGGTCCGCGATCAGGGCGTCGGGTTGTTCGATTTCCGCGCGAAAGAAGCGTGCGGCTTCAGCCAGGCGGATGCGGATGCGTTCGCGCAGCTCCTTGGTGGCGGCGTCGGTGAACGTCACGACCAGGATCTGCGGCGGCAACAGCTCGCGGCCAAAGCCCGATGGGTCGCCACCATGGCCGAGGACCAGACGCAGGTAAAGCGCGGAGATGGTGAAGGTCTTGCCCGTGCCGGCGCTGGCTTCGATCAGTTGGCTGCCCTTGAGCGGGAAGGCCAGGGCCAGGGGTTTGCGGGTCATGCGCCGGCCTCGCTGGTGAGGGATCGCCAAGGGGCATTGATCAATGGGCGATACAGAGTTTCGCACCAACCTTCGAATTCTTCGCTCGCGATGAGCGCGGCGTAGTCGGGGAATTGCCGGGTGAGCGCCGGGGTTTCGCGACGTTCGCCGTCGGTGGTCAGGTCATCGCCTTCGTAGGCTTTGCTCGCCGCGACGTCGGCCTTGGCGGGGTCAGACTGACCAAGCCAAGCGAAGGCGGTTTTGACGGCCACGGGCAGCGGTTTACTCATGCCGGTGTGCCAGGCGAGCAGCAGGTTGCCGAGGATTTCCTGGGCAACGGGTTTATCCAGGGGCGGCAGTAACAAGGTGTCGTCGCTGGCCACCAGGCCGGTGCTCAACGGCAGGCCGCAGGCACAGGCCACCACGTGATTGACCCAGGGGCGAATCAGTCGATGCCACTTGCGGGTCTTGATCGAGCCAATGCTGTTGGGGAGGGTGGTGACGCTCAGCAGGCCGCCATCACTGCGTCGATGCAGACCGCTGATCCAGCCCTCCAACTGAACACCTTGATGCTCAAAACTGACCGGCTCGGCAGCGGTGTGCGGGGTGGGCCAAAGAGCCAGCAATTGTTGATAACGTTGCAGCAGATCGGGCAGTGGCTCGATCAGTTCGTTACGCAGGCATTCGCCAAAACCCACCATGGGCAACAGGCCACTGCCTTGCAGACGCAATGCCTGGGCATTGAGGGCGTGCTCAAGTTGATCAGGCTGGGTGAGCGCAGCGTTCAGCAGGCTGTCACTCAGGTTGTAGCGTTGCAGTGCGTCGAGAACGAAGGGTTCTTCGTCAGCCAGCGGCACTTCGGCGGCGTCGAAGAATACTTTCAGGCGCTGGCTGAAGAAGTGCTTGACCGGGTTGCGCAGGAAGTCCTGGAGCTGGCCAAGGCTTAGGGATTCTTCCTGTTCGTGCGGGGTCAGGTTGTGTTCTGTCGGGACGACGTCGGATGCTTCGTGGAGCAGTTGCCATTCGCGGGCGTAGCTGAATAGAGCGTCGCCTTCGTGGAAGTAGCGGGCGCTGAACGGCTGTAACGGGTGCTCTTGGGTCATGGCGTCGATAAGCGGCTGGTCGCTGTTTGCGTGATGCCAGCCACTGGCGAGATGGTCGCGCAGTTGGCCGATCAGCACCGAAGCCGGGCGCTCGCTGTTGTCGCGGATGCTGCGGCCCACCCAACTGACGTAGAGCTGGTCGCGGGCTGAAAGCAGGGCTTCGAGCAGCAGATAACGGTCGTCTTCACGGCGCGAACGGTCGCCGGGACGGTAGTCGCTGCCCATCAGGTCGAAGTCCAGCGGCGGTTGGGCGCGCGGGTAATCACCGTCGTTCATGCCGAGCAGGCAAACCAGTTTGAACGGGATTGCACGCATGGGCATCAAGGTGCAGAAATTGACAGCACCGGCGAGGAAGCGTTGGGACAGGCGGCCTTGGTCCAGACCCGCCAGCCAGGCTTCGCGGACTACCGTGAGAGGTAACTCGTCCTGTAGGCCTACGGACTCGCAGGTTTCCAGCCAGGTTTCTCTGAGCTGCTCGAGTTGGCTCAGCAGGTAGTCGTCGTGTTCGCTGCTGGGCAGGAAGAACAGTTGCATCAGGCGTTGCAGGCGTTCGCCCCACTCCGTTGGAGCGGCGGGTTGCGACAGCGCTTGATGGGCATCATGGAGCGCGTCGAGCAAGGCGACCAACGGACCGATCAGGGCCGCGTCGAGGCCACCGATTTCGTCGTAGGGCTCGATGCCGTCACACGCAGCACCGGTGCCTACGGCGTAGCCGAGCAACATGCGACGCAGGCCGAAACGCCAGCTGTTTTGTTCCAGTGCATTTGGCAGGCCCAGGCCGGCACGCTGCTCGGCGTTGAGCCCCCAGCGGATGCCGGCGCCTTCGATCCAGCGGTGCAGTGTGGGCAGGTCACGCTCCTTGATAGCGAAGCGTTCGCGCAGGGCCGGAACGTCAAGCAGGTCGAGGACTTCGCTGACGGGGAAGCGGCTGTCGGGGAGTTTGAGCAAATGTTCGACGGCGATCAGCAGAGGATCGCGTCCGCGTTGGCCCTGGTCGGTAAGGGTGAACGGGATGAAGCGTGGGTCGTTGCGCTCAAGCTGGCCGAACACGGCGCGGATATGCGGTGCGTAGCTGTCGACGTCAGGGACCATGACGATGATGTCCCGGGGCCGCAGCGTCGGGTCGGCACTGAAGCGTTGGAGCAGTTGGTCGTGGAGGATTTCCACTTCGCGCTGGGCGCTGTGGGCGATGTGGAAGCGGATGGAGGTGTCACTTTCCAGGTCGACGGCGGGCCATAGCTCGCGGGTTTCATTGAGTGGGCGCAGTTCGAGAATATCGTCCTGGAGCTGATTGAGCAGAGTGGTGGGTTCGCTGTCGCTGAACAGGTCGATACGGCCGTCGCGGAAGGCTGCGCGGTAGCTGTTGGGGTCGTCGTAGCTGTCCAGCAGGCTGATGTAGTCACGGCCTTGTTTGCCCCACGCAGCCAACAACGGGTGCGCGTGCTGGTGCAGGGTTTGCGGGTCCAGGGTGACCGGCATGCCGGCTTTACGCGCCTGGCGTTTGTATTCGTTACGCAGCAGGTCTTTGTCGGCCACGATGTCGGACCAGTGGTGGCGACACGGGTTGTGCACGCAGAGCAGGACTTGGCTGAAGCGTGCAAGACCGGCGAGGGCTTCAAGCGCCTGGGCCGGCAACGAGGAGATGCCGAAAACGATGACTCGGGATGGCAGGCTCTCAGGGGCGTTTTCAAGCGCATTGATGCGCTCGATAAAACGTTGGTGAACGCCGGCGCGGCTTTGGGCCATGCCTGTTTCACCGACATCCAGCAGCAGCGCGCGCCACAGTTCGGCTTGCCAGCAGTTGGCGGGGCTGAGCGGTTTAGACTGGCCCCTACCGTTGCGCAGTTGGTGGCGTCCGGCTGCCCAGTCTTCCAGCCAGTCGGCGCGGTAGACCTGGTATTGGTCGAACAAGTCAGCCAGGCGCTCAGCGAGTTGGTAGCGTTTGCGCAAGTCTGTGTCGTGGGTGAGGAAGCGTTGCAACGGTTCGAAGTGTGGCTGATCGATGAGCTCCGGAAGCAGGCGCATCAGGCGCCAGGTGAGTGGCGCCTTATCGAGCAGGGACTTTGGCGGGATTTCGTCACGGCCCAAGACCATGCGATAGAGCTGCCACATAAAGCTGCCGGGGAGTTGCACGTCGATTGCTGCGGCGATGCCGCAGCCGCCCATATCGCCATCTTCCGGGTCTTCAGCCAACGCCAACTTGAGCCATTGGGCGATACCGTTGCTTTGTACCAGGGCGATTTCGTTTTCCAGAGGCGCCAGTGGATAGCGACGCATCCAGCTGACCACCAGGCTGCGCAGTTCATCCAGGCGGTTGCCGTGAACCACCATGAATCCAGCACTGAGGGACGTCGCATCCGGCATAACGGCTTCCTTGGGAAAAGCAAAATCGAGGGTGCGACTTTAGCACTGTGGGCCGTTATTGGCGGAGCGGGTACGTTAAATGTCTTTTCGACCGCCCAAAACAAAACCCCATCTGCTTTCGCAAATGGGGTTTCGGAATTTAATCTTGACGATGACCTACTCTCACATGGGGAAACCCCACACTACCATCGGCGATGCATCGTTTCACTGCTGAGTTCGGGATGGGATCAGGTGGTTCCAATGCTCTATGGTCGTCAAGAAATTCGGGTACTGAGTCGTGACCAGAGGGCCTCGCTTCAGCAAATTGGGTATGTGACAGCTGTCGGTGTTTTGTGAGCGTCGAACTTTCGGTTCATCTCGTCTTCACACACCGCAATCTGGTGCTCTTTCGCTTTTCAGCTCCAAGCCTGCAAATTGCTTGGGTGTTATATGGTCAAGCCTCACGGGCAATTAGTATTGGTTAGCTCAACGCCTCACAGCGCTTACACACCCAACCTATCAACGTCGTAGTCTTCGACGGCCCTTCAGGGAACTCAAGGTTCCAGTGAGATCTCATCTTGAGGCTAGTTTCCCGCTTAGATGCTTTCAGCGGTTATCTATTCCGAACATAGCTACCCGGCAATGCCACTGGCGTGACAACCGGAACACCAGAGGTTCGTCCACTCCGGTCCTCTCGTACTAGGAGCAGCCCCTCTCAAATCTCAAACGTCCACGGCAGATAGGGACCGAACTGTCTCACGACGTTCTAAACCCAGCTCGCGTACCACTTTAAATGGCGAACAGCCATACCCTTGGGACCGGCTTCAGCCCCAGGATGTGATGAGCCGACATCGAGGTGCCAAACACCGCCGTCGATATGAACTCTTGGGCGGTATCAGCCTGTTATCCCCGGAGTACCTTTTATCCGTTGAGCGATGGCCCTTCCATACAGAACCACCGGATCACTAAGACCTACTTTCGTACCTGCTCGACGTGTCTGTCTCGCAGTCAAGCGCGCTTTTGCCTTTATACTCTACGACCGATTTCCGACCGGTCTGAGCGCACCTTCGTACTCCTCCGTTACTCTTTAGGAGGAGACCGCCCCAGTCAAACTACCCACCATACACTGTCCTCGATCCGGATAACGGACCTGAGTTAGAACCTCAAAGTTGCCAGGGTGGTATTTCAAGGTTGGCTCCACGCAGACTGGCGTCCACGCTTCAAAGCCTCCCACCTATCCTACACAAGCAAATTCAAAGTCCAGTGCAAAGCTATAGTAAAGGTTCACGGGGTCTTTCCGTCTAGCCGCGGATACACTGCATCTTCACAGCGATTTCAATTTCACTGAGTCTCGGGTGGAGACAGCGCCGCCATCGTTACGCCATTCGTGCAGGTCGGAACTTACCCGACAAGGAATTTCGCTACCTTAGGACCGTTATAGTTACGGCCGCCGTTTACCGGGGCTTCGATCAAGAGCTTCGCGTTAGCTAACCCCATCAATTAACCTTCCGGCACCGGGCAGGCGTCACACCCTATACGTCCACTTTCGTGTTTGCAGAGTGCTGTGTTTTTAATAAACAGTCGCAGCGGCCTGGTATCTTCGACCGGCATGAGCTTACGGAGCAAGTCCTTCACCCTCACCGGCGCACCTTCTCCCGAAGTTACGGTGCCATTTTGCCTAGTTCCTTCACCCGAGTTCTCTCAAGCGCCTTGGTATTCTCTACCCAACCACCTGTGTCGGTTTGGGGTACGGTTCCTGGTTACCTGAAGCTTAGAAGCTTTTCTTGGAAGCATGGCATCAACCACTTCGTCATCTAAAAGATGACTCGTCATCAGCTCTCGGCCTTAAGATCCCGGATTTACCTAAGATCTCAGCCTACCACCTTAAACTTGGACAACCAACGCCAAGCTGGCCTAGCCTTCTCCGTCCCTCCATCGCAATAACCAGAAGTACAGGAATATTAACCTGTTTTCCATCGACTACGCTTTTCAGCCTCGCCTTAGGGACCGACTAACCCTGCGTCGATTAACGTTGCGCAGGAAACCTTGGTCTTTCGGCGTGGGTGTTTTTCACACCCATTGTCGTTACTCATGTCAGCATTCGCACTTCTGATACCTCCAGCAAGCTTCTCAACTCACCTTCACAGGCTTACAGAACGCTCCTCTACCGCATCACTTACGTGATACCCGTAGCTTCGGTGTATGGTTTGAGCCCCGTTACATCTTCCGCGCAGGCCGACTCGACTAGTGAGCTATTACGCTTTCTTTAAAGGGTGGCTGCTTCTAAGCCAACCTCCTAGCTGTCTAAGCCTTCCCACATCGTTTCCCACTTAACCATAACTTTGGGACCTTAGCTGACGGTCTGGGTTGTTTCCCTTTTCACGACGGACGTTAGCACCCGCCGTGTGTCTCCCATGCTCGGCACTTGTAGGTATTCGGAGTTTGCATCGGTTTGGTAAGTCGGGATGACCCCCTAGCCGAAACAGTGCTCTACCCCCTACAGTGATACATGAGGCGCTACCTAAATAGCTTTCGAGGAGAACCAGCTATCTCCGAGCTTGATTAGCCTTTCACTCCGATCCACAGGTCATCCGCTAACTTTTCAACGGTAGTCGGTTCGGTCCTCCAGTTAGTGTTACCCAACCTTCAACCTGCCCATGGATAGATCGCCCGGTTTCGGGTCTATTCCCAGCGACTAGACGCCCTATTAAGACTCGCTTTCGCTACGCCTCCCCTATTCGGTTAAGCTCGCCACTGAAAATAAGTCGCTGACCCATTATACAAAAGGTACGCAGTCACCCAACAAAGTGGGCTCCCACTGCTTGTACGCATACGGTTTCAGGATCTATTTCACTCCCCTCTCCGGGGTTCTTTTCGCCTTTCCCTCACGGTACTAGTTCACTATCGGTCAGTCAGTAGTATTTAGCCTTGGAGGATGGTCCCCCCATATTCAGACAAAGTTTCTCGTGCTCCGTCCTACTCGATTTCATGACTAAGAGATTTTCGCGTACAGGGCTATCACCCACTATGGCCGCACTTTCCAGAGCGTTCCGCTAATCTCAAAGCCACTTAAGGGCTAGTCCCCGTTCGCTCGCCACTACTAAGGGAATCTCGGTTGATTTCTTTTCCTCAGGGTACTTAGATGTTTCAGTTCCCCTGGTTCGCTCCATACACCTATGTATTCAGTGTAAGGTAACCATCTTATGATGGCTGGGTTCCCCCATTCAGACATCTCCGGATCAAAGTCTGTTTGCCGACTCCCCGAAGCTTTTCGCAGGCTACCACGTCTTTCATCGCCTCTGACTGCCAAGGCATCCACCGTATGCGCTTCTTCACTTGACCATATAACCCCAAGCAATCTGGTTATACTGTGAAGACAACATTCGCCGAAAATTCGAAATTTCTCGTTTAAGAGAAACTCACAAATTTTACCTTAGCCTGAGCCGCTACCAGTGAAAGTAACGTTCAGTCT
>JAFHKH010000205.1 GCA_016937595.1 Pseudomonas cedrina subsp. fulgida
CAGTCGGCCTGCTGGCCCAGGCGCAGCGGGTCATCGGCCAGGCGCAGGGAATGGCCCAGGCGCGGCAGCTGCGGCGTTTCGCACTCGATACGCCGCAGCGCCTGGAAGAAATCGTATTCCCAGGGCGCCTGGTGCATCGCATCCAGGGTACTCACAGGGTCGACGACGTCCGGGCTTGGCTTTCCATCGCTTGATCTCGCCGCGTTCGGTGGTACGGATCACCGTCTCGGTAAAACTGTTGATCGACACGTAGCGTGCCAGGAAGCGTTCCAGCACCGCACCGAGCAGGAACACGCCGGTGCCGCGAAACGCGTTTTCATCGAATTCCAGGGTGATCTCCAGGCCGCGTCCAAACACGATGGGGCCGGGCATCGGCAGGCGCCGGGTCACGGCCTTGCTGTTGACTTCGCGCAGGCCTTCGATCTGCAATTGCAGGGCGGCGTCGTTGCTGTCGCCGTACAGGCGCAGCAGTTCGCGCAAGGCGCCGGCGCCCTGGCCCTGTTCGCTCAGGGACAGGTAATTGAGCGAGAGCTGGCTGATCAGGCGCCAGGCCTTGGCATCGTGGGCATGGCTGGCGCGCGGGCGGCTTGGGCCTGCCACACAGCGCACGGCCAATACTGGCGCGCTGTCGGCCAGGGTGAAGTCGGTCTTGCCATTGCCCACGGTCATGAACAACGGCAAGTCGCGGTTGGTGCACAGCGCGGTCACGCCGAGTTGGCGCAGGTCATGGCGGTACGGTGCTTGGGCGCTGTCCACCAGGCTGACAAAGGTCTCGCTGCCCACATACGTCGAGCGCGGGCCGTTACGGCGCTGGTCGCTGGACAGCACGCGCGGTTCGCGGCGCACGGTGTAATAGGCGCGGTCGCGGCCGTAGCGCGACGGATCGCGCACCGCATAGAACGGCAAAAACGGTTGCTCCGGCCCGGTGCCGTGGCCGGTGAGGCCGGTCAGGGAGTGGATCTCGAAATCCATCGGCCGCGTGCGGTCGGCGATCACGTGGTGTTCGTTGACCCGGTCGGACAGGTGGATGCGGTCCACGCGCTTTGGAAACAAGTTGATCGCCGGGGTGCAGAACGGCAAAAACTGCGCCGCGCCGACGCTGCCTTCCAGGCTTGGCTCGTGGCGGTCGAACAGCACGATCAACTCCAGCTCCTGGCCGTCGCAGCGTTTGACCGCGCGGCTGAGCTCGGCGAATTCAACGAACAGAAAGCGGTGGGGCAGGGCGAAGTATTCCTGCAACAGCCGATAGCCCTGGAACGCCCGCGCGACCACGGGCATGGCCGCATCCGCATCGTCGAAACCGCGCGAGCGCAGTGCGTCTGGCGATAAGCGTTCGACCCAATCACCGCCGGGCTTGCGCGCGAACACCGCGCAGGCATTGCCCAGCAATTGCTCGTAGAGGCGAAACGGTTGTTCGTCCGCGCCACTGAGGTACAGCGGCAGGCTGTCCAGGTCGAGGCTGTTGAACGGCAGCTCGGCGCCGGTGCGCAGGGTCAGGCGCAGGCCTGCCTTGGCTTTCGGCTCGCTGGCGGCCAGGCGCCCGAGTACGGCGGCAGGGTTGCCGAAGTATTCGGCGCTGCTGACTTGCAACGGCCACAACGTCACCGGGTGCGCGGTGCGGTACTCGCAGCAGGTCTGGGTTTCGCGGCCCAATGCTGCACGCAATACCGTGCCGCGGGGCAAGGGGAAACCGCTGCTCAGGGAGCCTTCGTCCGGATCGGTCTGCAACTGCACCACCGTCATCGACGGGGTGGGCGCCAGGTAATGCGGGTAGGCAATTTCCAGCAGGTTATGGGTAAAGGTCGGGTACTCGGCGTCGAGCTTGAGCTGCACGCGGGCGGTGAGGTAGGCAAAGCCTTCAAGCAAACGTTCGACGTACGGGTCGGCGCAGTCCATGCCGGACAGGGTCAGCCGACTGGCGATCTTCGGGTATTCCTTGGCGAACTCGGCGGCGCTTTCGCGCACATGGTGCAGTTCCTGGTTGTACAGCTCCAGCAGGCGCGGGTTCATGGGCGCCTCCGCTGGTCGGCATTCACCACGCGGACGTGGCCGGACTCCAGGTCCAGGTCGGTTTGCAGCAACAGGCGCAACGGCACCGGCTGCGCCCACAGGTCGCCTTCGATCTCGAAACTCAGGGCGTTGTGGTTCATCTCGCCCTGGCCGACACGGGCTTTGACCCGCAGGGTATGGCGCAGAATGCGCGGTTCGAAGGTAGCGATCGCCTGGTAGATCAGGGCTTCGAGCGCCTTGATATCCACGCTCGACACGCTGCTGCCCGCCAGCGCCGGCAGGCCGTAGTTGACCACCGAGGTGCCGGCCGGGGTGTGCAGCGTCGCATCGGCATCGAGCAACGACGTGGTGTTGAGCAGCCACGCCAGGTCACGCAGCACCGAGGCTTTCAATTGGGTCAGGGACAGCACGCGTTTGTCGGCGCTTTCCTTGGGATTGGTTGGGTCGTCGTCGGTCAACCGGTCCAGCAGGGACGGTTGCAGACGGTCGCGGGAAGCGATTTCAGTTACCACCAAAGCAGCTCCACGGACGGGTTATGAGAGGCGCAAGAGACTGGCGGCCGGGCGTGAAGCCCAGGCCGCCAGGGCTGTCAGCGTTTGGTGTTGGAGCGGATGTTCCAGCCGAACTTGACCGGGCCACCGTCTTTGGTGCCGTCGGCTTTCTGCGGCTGGTAGTCGACCAGTACCTGAGCGAAGTTCAGGGTGACGTTCTCGGTCAGGCGATCTTCGCCGCCCGAGCCGCCAGTGCTCAGCGAGGTGACCAGCACTTCTTCCAGGTTGATCACCATGTACTCGACCTGGCTTTCGCCACCGGCCTTGCGCACGGTGAGCTTGACCTTATCGATGTGCTTGCCGCTGGCGCAGTGCATCATCAGGTTCGGCGAAGCCTTGTCGACGTATTTGGTCAGCGACAGGTCCTGGATATTCACCTTGCCCGCGCCGCCACCGCCGCCCACGTGCATATTGCCGGACTGGGCCATGCCCCAGCTCCAGCTCAGTACGTCGATTTCGTCCTTGTGGGCCTTGTCCATGGACTCGCCCTTGATGTCGCCGATCTTGATGAAAATATCAACAGCCATGATTTCTCCCTGTGTGGACTCAGCCACTCGATTTGGTGATCGTTCCCACGCGCTGCGTGGTAACGCATCCTGTGACGCTGTGCGTCACTGGGACGCGGAGCGTCCCGGGCGACATTCCCACGCGGAGCGTGGGAACGAGCGAGTTATGCGCCTTTAGCGGAAGGCAACTTCGATACCAGGCGCAGCGACACGGTCAGCCCTTCGAGCTGGTAATGCGGGCGCAGGTAGAACTTGGAGTTGTAGTAACCCGGGTTGCCTTCCACTTCTTCCACGATCACCTCGGCGGCGGCCAATGGGTGCTGGGCCTTGGTGGTCTCGGTGGAATGCGCAGGGTCACCGTCGACGTAGTTGAGGATCCAGTCCTGCAACCAGCGCTGCATTTCGTCCTTCTCTTTGAAGGAACCGATCTTGTCGCGCACGATGCACTTCAAGTAGTGCGCGAAACGGCACGTGGCGAACAGGTACGGCAGGCGCGCGGCCAGGTTGGCGTTGGCGGTGGCGTCCGGGTCGTCGTATTCGGCGGGCTTCTGCAACGACTGCGCGCCAATGAACGCGGCGAAGTCGGTGTTCTTTTTGTGCAGCAGCGGCATGAAACCGTTCTTCGCCAGTTCCGCTTCACGGCGGTCGCTGATGGCGATTTCGGTCGGGCACTTCATGTCCACGCCACCGTCATCGGTGGGGAACGTGTGCGCCGGCAGGTTTTCCACTTCGCCGCCGGACTCGATCCCACGTATGCGCGAGCACCAGCCGTAGTGCTTGAACGAACGGTTGATGTTCACCGCCATCGCGTACGCGGCGTTGGCCCAGGTGTACTTGGAGCTGTCGGCACCGTCGGTATTTTCTTCGAAGGCGAAGGCTTCCACCGGGTCGGTCTTGGCGCCGTACGGCAGGCGCGCCAGGAAGCGCGGCATGGTCAGGCCGATGTAGCGTGCGTCTTCCGATTCACGCAGCGAGCGCCAGCCGGCGTATTCCGGGGTGGTGAAGATCTTGGTCAGGTCGCGCGGGTTCGACAGTTCCTGCCACGAGCCCATGCCCATCACAGTCGGCGAGGCCGCGGCGATGAACGGGGAGTGCATGGCGGCGCAGACTTTGGACAGCTCGCCCAACAGCTCCACGTCGGGTGGCGACTGGTCGAAGTAGTAGTCGCCCACCAGGCAGCCATAGGGTTCGCCGCCGAACTGGCCGTATTCTTCTTCGTACATCTTCTTGAAGATCGGGCTCTGGTCCCACGCGGTGCCCTTGAATTTCTTCAGGGTCTTGTGCAGCTCTGGCTTGGCGATGTTGAGCACGCGGATCTTGAGTTGCTCATCGCTCTCGGTGTTGTTGACCAGGTAGTGCAGGCCACGCCAGGCGCTTTCCAACTGCTGGAAATCCGGGTGGTGGATGATCTGGTTGACCTGGGCGGTCAGCTTGGCGTCGATGGCGGCAATGATCGACTCGATCGACTTGATCGCGTCATTGGAGACCAGGTCGGTCTGTGCCAGGGCCTGTTCGGCCAAGGTGCGCACCGCGGTTTCCACGGCTTCGCGGGCACGCTCGGTCTTGGGTTTGAATTCTTGCATCAGCAAGGATGCGAACTCGCTGGTTTCTTCGGTGGCGCCCAGGTTCAGCGCGCCTTCGCGAACGGTATTGTCGGTCATGATTACTGGTCCCCTGCAGGCTTGGGCGCGCTGGCAAGTGCCTGAAGCAGTGCCGGGTCCTTGATTGCCTTCATGATGATTTCTTCAGCGCCGGTCTTGCCGTCCATGTAGGTCAGCAGGTTGGCGAGCTGGGTGCGGGCTTCGAGCAACTGGTTCAGCGAGTCGACCTTGCGGGCCACGGCGGCCGGGCTGAAGTCGTCCATGCTTTCGAAGGTGATGTCCAGGCTCAGGTTGCCTTCGCCGGTCAGTTCGTTGGGTACATGGAACGCCACGCGCGGCTGCATGGCCTTGAGGCGCGAGTCGAAGTTGTCGACGTCCACTTCAAGGAACTTGCGGTCGGCCACCGGCGCCAACGGCTCGGCAGGCTTGCCGGCGAGGTCGGCCATTACGCCCATGACGAAGGGCAGCTGGACCTTTTTCTCGGCGCCGTAAAGCTCGACGTCGTACTCGATCTGCACCCGAGGCGCGCGGTTGCGCGCGATGAATTTCTGAGAACTTTGCTTCGCCACGTTGCTGCTCCTGGTCGCTTGAGCGACGGTCTTGTTACTGGACTGCCGGGCGGCTTACTCGCCGTCCGGGCCGCGCAGGTTTTCAAATTGGGACATGCCGTCGGGAATCAGATTGCGCACGATGGCCGCGAAATCGGCGTGCACCAGGTTTTTCGCCCGGTTCAACAGCACCGGCAGCGGGCTGGAGGGCTCGTGCCGGGTGTAGTACGCAAGGATTTTGTCGAGGCTGCGCAGCACGTCATCGCGGCTGGCGATATCACCGGCCGGGCGTGGTGCGGCGGGGGCGGCGGCGAAATCGTCCGAGGGGGCATGGTCGTCACTGACCGCCTCGGGCTCGCTGCTGCTGTCGCTGCCCGGCACCGCTTGATTGAGTAGGTGCAGCGCCTGCTTGAGCGGTTGCTTCAAGGCCGTGAGGTCCACGCCCTGGGCGGAACCGACCTGCTCGTTGACCTGTTGTTCGATGGCTTCGCACGCCGCACGCGCTGCGCTCAAGGCGTCGCGGGTGGCTTGCAGTTGTTCGGGGTCGCTGTCGAGGAACGCGGCGTTGAGTTGCTGGGCGCCGAGTTGCTCATCGGGGAAGCTCAGCAGGCCACTGGCGTTGAGCGCGCGCGCAGGCTCACGGGGCCGAAGGTGCGCGAGCGCGTGAGGATGCTTTCGCGCAGCAGGCGAATGTTGGTGTCGCAGGTCATGCCGGTGAGGGCGTTGATGCGCACGGTGGGATCGTTATCGTCGTCGGCGTCCAGGCGCGGGTGCAGGTCGGCCCAATAGTCGCGCAGCAATGCGTTGATCAGCGTCAGCGCTTCGGCCAGGCCGGCCACTCCCTGGAGGGCGAGGGCGCTTTGCAGCAGGAAGTGGGTGATGCGCAGGTCTTTGCTGCGCGCCAGCAGATCGAGGCTCTGCTGCTGGATGCTGCGCCAGTCCGGCGGCTCGGCGGGCAGGATGGAGTCGCCCATGCTGCGCTCGGGCTGGCCCTTGGCATCACGTTCCAATTGCAGAAATTGCGCGTCATATTCCATGTCTTCGCCACAGGGCGAACTCGCGGAAACGGCGGTGAGCAGCAACGGCACATCCACTGAAATCGATCTCCCTATCGGCCCGTTAGAGTACGGGCAATGCATGCATTAGTTGCGCGAGGAACTTTGCATGGTTTCTTGGTCATATAAGCAATAAGCCACTAATGTGCCATCATTGGAATGCAAGAAGTTGTGCATTTTT
This sequence comes from Pseudomonas cedrina subsp. fulgida, assembly GCA_016937595.1. Classification (GTDB taxonomy): domain Bacteria; phylum Pseudomonadota; class Gammaproteobacteria; order Pseudomonadales; family Pseudomonadaceae; genus Aquipseudomonas; species Aquipseudomonas fulgida. The sequence goes on from JAFHKH010000205.1 coordinate 6,453, forward strand.
GGTGTAGTACTTACGCCTTGTCAAGGTAAGCTATTCGCCCTCTGTGACAGATGTGCGGTGCTTAACAACCTGCGCGACTGATGGGTCGAACGCGGTGCCGGAACAGGATTTTTGTCATAGAGGCCAGTTAAGATCAGCGATCATGCTGGTATTGGCAGGTTTGGACGGTCGATTGCTCGACCTGATGGGGATATCCCGGAAAGCGCTCTCCCGGGAATCGACCGCGCGCGAAGTATCAGCAAGGAGGCGAGATGTCGCTGTGTTTGACTATCACTAGTTATCACAAGATTACCCCTGGGCAGTGCTCCGAAAAGTCCATGAACCAGGGCGCGATGGCTATTGGCCGCAGCGCGGAGAATGATTGGGTTCTGCCTGACCCAGAGCGTCTGGTTTCCTCGCAACATTGCGTTATCCAATATAAAGACGGTCGTTATTACCTGACCGACAACAGCACTAATGGCGTGGAGTTGGTCAAGGCCGGCGTGCGTATGCGTCGGGGCAACAGCGAGCCCTTGCAGGATGGCGAGTTGATCCGTATCGGCGACTACGAGATTCAGGCGCGTATCGATTTCAACGTACAGGCTGTTGCAAGCCAGCCGTTTGCCGGCGAATCACCGAACAGCTTTGAAGCCTTGATGGGCGCCGTGGTGAGCCCTCCAATGCCCACACCCACACCCACACCCACACCCACACCGGCGATCGCGCCGCAGTTCCAGGGCGCATCCTCGATGGATACGCTGCCGGACCTGTTTGATTTCCTCAGCCCTACCGCCGTGCCGCCCCCCACCGTGCCGGACCACGTGCCTAGCGAGCAACACGATTTCCGCCCGCCAACGCCGCTCAGCGTGCCGGTGCAAGAGGCGCCTGTGGCGTCAGGCGCGGTGATCCCCGAGGATTGGGACCTGTTTGGCGAAGCGCCCGCACCGGTGATCAGTGCATCACCCCTCGTTCCACCGCCAGCACCCGCGCCAGCGCCAGTTATCCAGCCGCCCCCCGTGGCCGAGCCTGCGCGCGCCGTGGCGGAGAGCCAGCAACCCGACCTTCTGCAAGCCTTCCTGCGCGGCGCCGGCCTCGACCAACTGCGCGTGGACAAGGCTCAGGCTGAGGCTCAGATGGAGAGCATCGGCCGCAGCTACCGCTTGATGGTCGAAGGCCTGATCGACGTGTTGCGTGCCCGCGCCAGCCTCAAGGGCGAGTTCCGCATGCAGCAGACGATGATCCAGCCTGCCGAAAACAATCCGTTGAAATTCGCCCCGAATGCCGACGAAGCGTTACTGCTGTTACTACGTCACGGCAACCAGGCGTTTATGGCGCCGGACCTCGCCGTGCGCGACAGTTTCAACGACCTGCGCGCGCACCAGTTGGCGGTCATGGCCGGCGTGGAAGCGGCGATCAAACACCTGCTCAGTCGCTTCGAGCCGGCGCAACTGGAAGAGCGCATGGGCAAGCCCGGCGGGCTGTCGAGCCTCTTCAACGGCTCGCGCCAGGCCCAGTACTGGCAGCAGTTCACTGAGCTTTACAGCAACATTTCCCGTGAGGCCCAGGAAGATTTCCAGGACCTGTTCGGCCGCGAATTCAGCCGGGCCTACGAAGAACACAGCGCCCGACAGCGTCGGTAACCGCGCCGCAACAGATGGATTAACGGATAGCCAAGTACGTCATTGAGGACGCAGGATGATTCCCAGGTTTTTACTCGCAGTCGCCACCATGCTTCTGCTGACGGCATGTGCCAAAGACGCCGCCAAACCCGAAGCGGCTGCCGACGCAGACGCAGACACCGCTGCCGTCGAGCTGCACTTCCACGCGATCAGCGGGCTTAACCCCGGTGCCGATGGTCAGGCCGCCCCGGTGCGGGTGCGCATCTTCGAGCTGAAAAACGCCGCCACGTTCGCCCGTTCCGATTACTTCGCCCTGGCGGACCGCGCGCAATCGACCCTTGGCCTGGACCTGCTGGACCAGGACGAAGTGGTGGTGCAGCCCGGCGCGCAACTGAGCATTCAGCGCGACCTCGACCCTTCCACGCGCCAGATCGGGCTGTTGGTGGGGTATCGCGAGTTGGACCGCGCGCAGTGGCGCACGGTGATCAACGTGCCCGCACGCCAATACACCGAATACCAGATCAGCCTCGATGTGCGCGCCGTGCGCGCCGACGTCGTGGCCTCCCCATCCAGCCCTGCCCAATAAGCAATCGGAGCCCCCATGTCCTGGAACAATCGCGTGGTCTGGTCGGAAGGCATGTTCATCGGAACGCAGCACTTCCAGCAGCATGACCGTTACCTGGAAAACCTGATCGACGCCCGCAGCCGGCCGCTGTGCGCAGGCGCCTGGGGGTTTTCCGAGTTGCTGATCGACCAGGGCCTGCTGGCCCAGGGCAAGCTGGCGATCGTCTCGGCACGTGGCCTGTTGCCCGACGGCACGCCGTTCAATATCCCCCAGGATGACCTGGCGCCGAGCCCGCTGAATATCGACGACAACCTGCGTGACGGCCTGGTGTACCTGGCCCTGCCGCTCAAACGCGCCGGCGCCCGCGACACCGTGGAGGAAGGCGAAGCCCTGGAAGCCGCGCGTTACGTGAGCCAGGTACGCGAAGTGCGTGACGATAACGCGCCGTTCGAAAACCGCGCACCGGTGGCCGTGGGTGCACGTGCCCTGCGCTTGCTGACCGCCCAGGATGGCATCAGCGATTACGCCGCCGTGGGCCTGGTGCGCATCAAGGAAAAACGCGCCGACCGCGCGCTGGTGCTCGACGACAGCTACATCCCGCCGGTGCTGGACGTCGCCGCGAGCAAGCCACTGACCGCGTTTCGCAGTGAATTGCTCGGCCTGCTGCACCAGCGCGGCGAAGCCCTGGCCGGCCGCGTGGTGGCGTCGGGCGCCGGCGGTGCGTCGGAGATTGCCGATTTCATGCTGCTGCAACTGGTCAATCGTGCGCAACCGCTGGTCCAGCATTTGAGCCAACTGAGCCCGTTGCACCCCGAGCGCTTCTACAGCGAACTGGTCAGCCTGGCCGGCGAGTTCTCGACTTTCTCGACTTCCGGCCGCCGCCCCCAGGAATACCCGCAGTACCAGCACGACGACCTGGCCCTGAGTTTCGCCCCGGTGATGGCGGCATTGCGCGAAGCGCTGTCGATGCTGATCGACAGCAAGGCCACGCCGATCCCGATTGTCGAGAAAGCCTACGGCGTGCACGTGGCAATGCTGGCCGACAAGACCTTGCTCGACAGCGCCAGCTTTATCCTGGTGGTGCGTGCCGATGTGCCCGGTGAAACCCTGCGCGCGCGTTTCGGCCAGCAGAGCAAAGTCGGCTCGGTGGAACACATCCGCGACCTGGTCAACCTGCAACTGCCGGGCATCAGCCTGTTGCCGTTGCCGGTGGCGCCACGCCAACTGCCGTACCACGCAGGCTCGACCTATTACGAGCTCGATCGTGGCAGCGAGCACTGGCAACAACTGAGCAATTCCGGCGGTTTCGCCTTCCACATCGCCGGGCAGTTCCCGGGCTTGAACCTGGCCTTCTGGGCGATCCGAGGATAATCCGCGATGCACCCCAACGATGATGACCGCACTCAGTTCATGCCGCGTCCGGGCGGCCGGGCGCCGAGCCTGCGCGTGCCGAACCTGCGCCTTTAGCGATGCCGGCCGCGCCGATGCTCACCGGCAAGAGCCAGGGCCTGAACCCGCTGGAAAGCGCCGCCGGCCCGCTGCTCGCCTTGCTGACGCGCCTGCGCAACACCATCGCCCACCCGGCGCCGCCAGCCTGCGCGCGCAGTTGCTGGCCTACCTGCGCCAGTTCGAAGAGCGCGCCGAAGCCGCCGGTATCCCCCGCAACGAAGTGCTGCTGGCGCGCTACGCGCTGTGTACCGCGTTGGATGAAGCCGTGTTGAGCACGCCCTGGGGCAGCACCAGTGACTGGGGTAAACAAAGCCTGCTGATCACCGTGCACAACGAAGCCTGGGGCGGCGAAAAGGTCTTCCAGTTACTCGATCACTGCCTGCAAAGCCCACGCGAGCGTTTATACCTGCTGGAGCTGTTGTACCTGTGCATGTGCCTGGGTTTCGAAGGCCGCTACCGCGTGATGAACGACGGTCGCAGCCAGTTGGAGGCCTTGCGCGAACGCACCGCCGCGGCCATTCGCAGCGCCCGTGGCGAACACGAGCGCGAGCTGTCGCCGCACTGGCGCGGTGTGACCGTGGCGCGTGATCGCCTGGCGCAGTTCATGCCGCCGTGGATCGCCGTGGCCATCGGCCTGGCGCTGCTGCTGGCGTTACTGTTTGTCTTGCGCATGCTGCTGGCGGCGGACGCCGAGCCGGTATTCAAGAATATCCATGCGCTGGGCGAAATCCCGGTGCAAGCCATCGACCGTCCGGTGGCGCAGCCCAAAGTCATCGAGCGGCCGCGCCTGGCGGGCTTTCTCGCTGAAGAAATCAAGGCCGGTCGCGTCGCCGTGGAAGACAAGGTCGACCGCTCGGTGGTGACCATTCGTGGCGATGAACTGTTCGCCTCCGCCAGCGCCAGCATTGTCGAGGATTATCAGCCACTGATGCTGCGCATCGCCGACGCCATCCGCAAGGTCAAGGGCCAGGTGCGTGTCACTGGGCACAGCGACAACCGTCCGATTGCCACGCTGCGCTTTCCGTCCAACTGGGCCTTGTCCGAAGCGCGGGCCAAGTCGGTACTGGACATTCTGGCGGCCAAGACCGGCCAGGCCGATCGCTTCAGTGCCGAGGGCCGCAGCGACACCGAGCCATTGGCGACCAACGCAACAGCCGAAGGCCGTGCCCGCAATCGTCGGGTTGAAATCACCGTATTGGCGGAGGGCGTCGAGTGAAGGCGTTGTTCAGTTTCATGATTCGCTGGGTGATCCCGGTGCTGGGCCTGATCGCCCTGAGCCTGATCATCTGGTTTGTCGGGCCGTTGCTCGACGCGCTGGTGCCGGAAGGGCGCCGCTGGGCGCTGATCGTGCTGGTGTTTGCACTGTGGATCGCCTACCGCGTGTTCCGCATCATCCAGGCCGCCGCCAGGCCGCCGAAGTGATGCGCAGCCTGGCCGCGGAAACCCCGGCCGACCCCAACAGCGTGGCCACCGCCGAAGAGTTGTCGAGCCTGCGCCAGCGCATGGACGAGGCCCTGGCGCTGCTGAAAAAGGCCAAGCTGGGGGGGCGATGAGCGCCGCAACCTCTATGAGCTGCCGTGGTACGTGATCATCGGCCCGCCGGGTTCGGGCAAGACCACCGCGTTGGTCAACTCCGGGCTGCATTTCCCGCTGGCCGCGCAATTGGGCGCGGGCGCCGTGCGTGGCGTCGGCGGTACGCGCAACTGCGACTGGTGGTTTACCGATCAGGCCGTCTTGCTCGACACCGCCGGCCGCTACACCACCCAGGACAGCAACTCCACCGTAGATAAAGCCGCGTGGCTGGGCTTTCTCGACCTGCTGAAAAAGCAGCGTTCGCGCCGGCCCATCGACGGTGCATTCATTGCCATCAGCCTTTCGGACTTGCTGCTCGGCAGCGACGCCGAGCGCGCCGCCCACGCCGCGGCGATCCGCCTGCGTATCCAGGAGCTGTACACCCAACTGGGCGTGCGCTTCCCGATCTACCTGATGCTGACCAAGCTCGACCTGGTGCCGGGCTTCATGGAGTTCTTCGACAACCTGAGCAAGGAAGACCGCGCCCAGGTGTGGGGCATGACCTTTGCCCTGGACGACGGCAAAAATAGCGACAGCCCGCTGGCGCACCTGCAAAGCGAATTCGCCGGCCTGGAACAGCGCCTCAACGAACGCCTGGTGGAACGCCTGCAACAGGAACGCGACCCGGCGCGGCGCGACCTGATCTATGGCTTCCCGCAGCAGTTCGGTGCATTGAAGGATTGCCTGCAAAGCTTCCTCGAAGGCGTGTTCAAGCCCAATGCCTTCGAAGAGCGCGTGCTGCTGCGCGGTGTGTACTTCACCAGTGGCACCCAGGAAGGCAGCCCTATCGACCGTCTGATCGGCGCGATGGCCCAGAGCATGAACCTGGACCGCCAGCACCTGGCGCGCCAGAGCGGCACCGGGCGCAGCTACTTCATCGAAAAGCTGTTTACTGCCGTGGCGTTTGCCGAGCGTGGGCTGGTGGGGGTGAACCCGAAGGTCGAGCGTCGACGCAAATGGATCGCGCGCGGTGTGCTGGCCGCCACCGTGGCCTTGGTCGTGGTGGTCAGTGCCTTGTGGTGGGTGAGTTATCGCGCCAATCAGGCGTATATCGCCCAGGTCGACCAGAAAGTCGCGCCGCTGGGCCAGACCGTGCAGAACCTGAGCCCGGCGCAGCGCGAAGTCCTCGCCGTACTGCCGTTGCTCAACGCAGTGAAAAACCTGGCGGGCGATGCGCCGAGCTGGTCCGAAGGGCTTGGGCTGTATCAGGGCGACATGCTCGAAGCCGAGTCCGCCAGTGTCTACCGCAAGCTGTTGATCGCCGTGTTCGCGCCACGCTTGGTGACGCGCATTGAAGAGCAACTGCACGGCGGCGGCAGCTCCGACTTCCTCTACGAAGGGCTCAAGGCCTACTTGATGCTGGCGGATACCGAGCACTACGACCCGGACTTCATCAAGGCCTGGATCGCCCTGGACTGGGACCGCAACCTGCCGCGCGACTTGCCGGCCGATCAGCGCCAGGCGTTGACCGGGCACTTGCAGGCGTTGTTCGAACGCCACCCGCCGAGTGCGCGCCTCGACCCACGCTTGATCGACGATCTGCGCCGCCAACTGCAACAACTGCCGGTGGCGCAGCGCGTCTATGACCGGGTCAAACGCCAGAAACTGCCCGAAGGCATCCCGGATTTTCGCATCAACGAAGCGGCTGGGCGTGACGCCGCGCTGGTGTTCAGCCGCAAGAGCGGCAAGCCGTTGGGCGAGCCGTTGAGTGGTTTCTTTACCGCCAAGGGCTATCGCCAGGCGTTCCTGCTGAGCAGCCTGAACCAGACCGGCACTCTCGCTGAAGAGCAATGGGTGCTTGGCCGTGAACAGGCCGACCAGCAGAACGTGGTAAGCCTGGCCGCCGATGTGCGCCGCCTGTATTTCCAGGATTACCAGCGCCAGTGGGATGCGTTGCTGGCGGACATCGACTTTGTGCCGATCACCAGTGTGGCCCAGGCGGCCGATGTGCTGCGGGTGATTTCAGGGCCGAGTTCGCCGCTGAAGAAGCTGCTGGTGGCGGTGTCCAGGGAAACCGATCTGCAAGCTGAAGAACGCCAATTGGCCGCCAAAGGCGTGCCGGTGGAAGGCGGCGTCGACAAGCTCAAGGAGCGCCTGGGCAGCCTGCTCGGCCAGGAGCAACCGAGTACCAATGCACCTGCCTCCACGGATGACCCGGTGACGGCGCACTTTGCCGAACTCAACAGCATTGTCAGCAAGAACGAAGGCGAACCGGCGGCCATCGACGGCTTGCTCACGGACATGAACGCGCTGTATGTGCAGGTCAGCGCCATGGTCGGCGCCAGCGGCGACGCCTTGCTCGGCGAGGCCAAGAACCAGGCGGCGGCTGCCGCCACGCGGGTCAGCCTGAACGCCGAGCGCCAACCGCCGCTGGTGCAGGGCATGGTCAAGTCGGTGGTCAACTCCACCACCAACAGCATGATGGGTGGCGTGCGTAACCAGTTGAACGCGGCCTGGGTCAGCGAAGTGGTCAACGTGTACCGCCAGTCTCTGGCGGGGCGTTACCCGATGTCGCCGGGCAGCGCGCGGGACGCCACCCTGGATGACTTCGGGCAGTTCTTCGGCGTGGGCGGGGTGATGGACAACTACTTCCGCAAGTACCTGCAGCCCTACGTCGATACCTCCGCACAGACCTGGCGCTGGCAGCCGGGCGCGGCGCAGAAGCTGGGGATTGCGCCGGGTGTGCTGCAAACCTTCCAGCGTGCCGCGACCATTCGCGATGCGTTCTTCAGGGCGGGGGGCACCCAGCCTATCGTGCGTTTTGAGCTCAAGCCGGTGTCGATGGACCCCACCATCACCCAGTTTTTGCTCGACCTGGACGGTCAGCAATTGAGCTACGACCACGGCCCGAGCCGCCCAGTGGCAATGCAATGGCCGAACCCCGGCAGCATTGGCGTGGTGCGCATTTCGATCATGCCGCCATCGGCCAGCGGCGCTCCGGCGTAACCCTGGACGGGCCATGGGCGTGGTTCCGCCTGCTGGAGCAGTCGGACCTCACCGCCGGTAGTTCGCCGGACCGCTTCAACCTGCGGCTGCGCGTCGACGGTGCGAGCATCGCCTACGAGTTGCGCGCCAACAGCGCCTTCAACCCGTTCAAGAGCCGCGTGCTCAGCGGCTTCAGCCTGCCGGAGCGGCTATGACGACCCTGGGTTTCTACGGCAAGCTGGCCAGCCGCGGCGACTTTGTCAGCCGTGCCTTGCCGCAGAGTTTTGTCGGCCCATGGGACAGTTGGCTGGCGGCGGGTCTGCTCGCCAGCCAGAACAGCCTCGGCGGCGACTGGCTCAACGTGTACCTGGTCAGCCCGTTATGGCGCTTCGTGCTGGCACCCGGTGTGTGCGGGCCGGATGCGGCGGCGGGCGTGGTGATGCCGAGCATCGACCGGGTCGGGCGTTATTTCCCGCTGGCGGTGGTGGCCTTGCTTGATCATGACGCCAACCCCGCGTCCCTGGTGGGCGGCCCGGACACCTGGTTCGAGCAGGCCGAAGCCCTATTGCTCGGCACCCTGGACAGCGCGCGACGTTCGAGGGGTTCAACGACGGCCTTGAACACCTCGGTCTGCCGGCGACTGAGCCGCGTGCGCTCGACAGCCGTTTCGCCGGCCTGCAGCGCGTGGCCGCCACCGAGCCCCATGCCCGCATGAGCGCGCTCGCCGAGCAGGCCTGCGCGGGCGCCAGCCTGTGGTGGGGCCGTGGCTCGCA
>JAFHKH010000206.1 GCA_016937595.1 Pseudomonas cedrina subsp. fulgida
GTAGTGCGAGCCTTTGCCCTGTTCATCCAGCATGATCAGGCTGGAACTGCCGTCATCCAGCCCGATCACCTCAACCGGGATATTGCCGATCGGCACGTCATACACCGACTCGAACAGGCTCTCGATCTTCAGCTCACCGCCCACCGGACACTGGGCCACGGTGGAAAATGCAGAGTCGGACATACTCACGGAATGCTGCAAATCGCCCACCCGCAACACCCGATCTATCCCCAGCAATGACGGCATGTCCAAGCCGTGGCTCACCGAATCCAGCGCACGCGCATACCAGGCGTTCATCTGCTGGCGATAAACCACCAGGCTCTGATGAAAGCCATCCAGCTCAAATTCAATAAGGGCAATGTGGGCGGTGTGGGTCATCCGTGACGTCTCGACGAGGGGCAAGGCGTCGGAGCATGCCGCAGCAAAAAGCTACTGGATGAACGGTTGGGAAAATCAGAATGGGCTTACGAAAGGGCTGCAAAAGTCAGCGTCAACCCGCACTGAAGAGCTACTTCAAATCGCGACCATGCTGATTGACGAGCATTGCCCCTCGCTGCTTTAACCTGGGTTTCAAACGTTGCCAGCCCCGGCAGCAGCCCAATCGCCCTCATAGTGACGAATCGTGGCGGGCGTAATAGGCCGATTTGTGATTGCCAGCAGGACGGATCTGTAACCTTTGCGAGACCTTTCCTTGAGCGCTGGTTGCCCCTTGTGAGCGTGGAACCGGCTCACTAGCCTTGCCCAAAACTCAAGAGTGAAACGGCATGAGCGAAATCGCAATTGGCTTGATCGAACCGCCTGCGGGTTACAGCGACTGGCTAAGCGACCTGAAAGGTCGCATTCACTGCGCCCAACAACGCGCAACGCTGTCGGTGAACCGCGAATTGGTGCTGCTCTATTGGCAGATCGGTCACGATATTCTGATCCGCCAGGCTGAACAGGGGTGGGGTACCAAGGTGATTGAACGCCTCGCTCAGGATTTACGTGCGGCCTTTCCAAAAATGAAGGGATTTTCGCCACGTAATCTCAAGTACATGCGTGCTTTTGCGCAGGCCTGGCCTGATGCGGAATTTGTGCAAGAGGTGCTTGCACAGTTGCCCTGGTATCACCAACTGGCTCTGCTGGATAAACTGCCCGGCCCCGAAACCCGACAGTGGTACGTTAGCCAGGCAATCGAGCACAACTGGTCGCGTAACACGCTAGTGATGCACATCGAAAACCGTCTGCTGGAACGCAGTGGCAAAGCCGTCAGCAACTTCGCAACCCATCTGCCCAAACCACAATCCGATCTCGCGCGCGAATCGCTGAAAGACCCTTATCGCTTCGATTTCCTCAGCTTGACCCGGGATGCCCAGGAGCGTGACATTGAAAACGCCTTGATAAAGCACGTCACTGACTTTTTATTGGAGCTGGGTGCGGGGTTCGCTTTCGTCGGGCAGCAGGTGTTACTGGACGTTGGCGGTGACGAATTCTTCGTTGATCTGCTGTTCTATCACTTGAAGTTGCGTTGCTACGTTGTGATAGAACTCAAGGCCGGCAAATTCAAGCCCGAGCACCTGGGCAAACTGAGTTTTTACCTCGCGGCTGTGGATGCTCAACTGAAACATCCTCAGGATGGCCCAACCATTGGATTGCTGTTGTGCAAGGGCAAGAATGAGGTCGTGGCGGAATATGCGTTGCGTGACAACAACCGGCCTATTGGGGTGGCGGAATATCAACTGGTTGAATCGTTGCCTGCGGAGCTGCAAACCAGTTTGCCAAGCATCGAACAGATAGAGCGAGAACTGGCAAGGTAACGGCGAAAGACTGCTTCCAAGGGCAGGCTTGTCGTACGGCTTTGCTTACTTATTTCTGATGAGCTCGTAAATCTCACGCGTGAGCTATTGAACAGGACGCAAATTGCCTATAGATTTTCTCACGCGTGAGTTTTTCACGGCGAGGTCAGTACCATGAAGAGCAGCTCTCCATCGAGCCCGGCTGCCGGTCCGATACCGATTCAACACGCTTTCAGGGAGAGCGTTTGAAGCCTCCTGCGAAAAAGCCATCAAGCTTTTACATGAAACAGATGCGCGCGGGTCTGGCGGCCGCCGGTTACGTGAAACACGAAGCTTGGGTGCTTCCCGAAAACCGAAGCCTGCTCAAGCAGATGGAGAAACAGCTTCGCCAGCCGATTCTGGCTGGTTCATTCATCTCGGAGAATTACATGAGCGCAGGTACCAACTGGAATATCGATCGCCTCTTCACGGCGCTTCAGGCCCTGGACGAAGTGGTCTCCAACGACATTACGCTTTCTCTGGTTCAAGGCTCCGAGTCCAGCATCAAGCTGGAGATGAACGACTTCGGTGGCTTGCCGATTTACATCGCAGTGGTGGGCGAGCAGATCATCGTCGACACCGTGCTGATCGATGTCGAGTCCATCAACGATGTCGCAACATTCAATGACGCAGTGTTGCGCAGCCGGGAGATGTTCCCGCTGTCCTCCATCGGTATCGAGTCCATGCCGAACGGGCAAGTGGTCTACAACATGTTCGGCGCATTGAGCTCCGACTCCAGCCTGACCAATATCGTGACCGAGGTGAAAACCCTCGTCGACAACGTGCAGCGCGCCAGCGAAGCCTTCGAACGTTTCTTCAATTAAGTATTCGGGAGTATCCAATGACTCAATCCATCTGGAGCAAACTGTTCACCGCGCTGCGTGGCGGTGCCAGCGAAGTCGGCGAATCAATCGTCGACCAACAGGCCCTGCGTATCCTCGATCAGGAAATTCGTGATGCGGACACCGCGCTGGCCAATGCCAAGCGTGAGCTGGTCAGCATCATGGCCAAGCACAAACTGGCCACGGATCGCGTCAGCGAGTACGACGCCAAGATCAAGGACCTGGAAACCAAGGCGATGTCTGCCCTGCAAGCCAATCGTGAAGACCTCGCCCTGGAAGTGGCCGAAGCGATTTCGACCCTGACCAGCGAACGGGACACCGAGCACAAGCAGGCCACCGAGTTTGGCGGCTACGCGGACAGCATGCGCAAGGACATCACCAAGGCCGAAAGCCGGATCAAAAGCCTGCGCCAGCAAGTGGACATGGCCAAGGCGCGCGAAAGCGTACAGAAGGCCCAAGTCAGCGCCTCCATCGCCAGCGGCGGTGCCAACGGCAAGCTGGAAACCGCCGTCGGTACGCTGAACCGTTTGCAGGCCAAGCAGCAGCAACGCGCTGCCGAACTGCAGGCCCAGGACGAGTTGGTTGAAGCATCGACGGGGACCGACCTGGAGCGCAAGCTGCGCGAAGCCGGCATCACGCCGAACGAAGGCAGCGCCAATGCGATTTTGGAACGCCTGAAGCAAAAATCGGCCGAGTAACATTGCACTTGTGGCGAGGAAGCTTGCTCCCGTTGGACTGCGCAGCAGTCCCAGTCTTTTCAAACAAGAACTGGGGCCGCTTCGCGACCCAACGGGAGCAAGCTCCCTCGCTACACGTTACCGGTCGCCCTGATGGTATTTATTGTTGCCTAGAGGTCAGGATGGACGCCCTGAAGGGTTTCAAGACAATCGCAGGCCTGGCGCTATTCATGGTCGCGCTGCAACTGCTCAATGTCGCGACCGGTTACAGCCTCATGGCGTTCGGCCTGGTGCCAAGGACGCTGCAGGGGTTGTTCGGTATCCTCGCCTCGCCGTTTCTGCATGGTTCTTTTGCCCACCTCAGCGCGAACCTGATTGCCTTTTTGATCCTGGGCACCCTGGTCATTATCGAAGGGCTCAATCGATTCGTCACCGCCAGCGCAATTATCATCCTGCTGGGCGGCTCGCTGGTCTGGCTGTTCGGTTTTGCCGGCGTTCATGTGGGGGCCAGCGGTTGGGTGTTCGGCTTGTGGGCGTACCTGTTGTCTCGCGCCTGGTTTCACCGGAGCTGGAGCAACCTGATAACGGCCGGTGTCGTCGCGCTACTGTATGGCGGCCTGATCCTTGGTTTCCTTCCTCGCCAGGGCGTTTCCTTCGAGGGGCATCTGTTTGGTGCATTCGCCGGATTTATTGCAGCCAAGGTACTTCTCTCCACACCGCGCAGCAGGTTTAATGCCAGCTGAGCGCACTTGAGCATCCAGCTGTCGAGGCGATGACGCCATCAGCCATCAAGCACCAGGGAGTCAAGGACGGAATGTCGATTTTTCTTCTGTTGCGCATGTACGCTTCCTCCCTGTTTCACCGCTTCGGTTGGGCAGGCCTGGTCATCGCCTTGGGTGTACACCTGAGCACGGCTTACCTGGGCCTGGTGTACCTGGGTGAACAACACCTCACCGCTCCCGCCACGTTCGTTTACTTCTATCTCACCACCACGCTGACCGTTGGCTATGGCGATCTTGCGCCGCAGACCTCGGCAGGCAGAGTGTTCGTGGCGACCTGGGTCATGCTCGGGGGCATTGCGCTGCTGACGGCAGCCATCGGCAAAACCACCAGCAGTGTCATTGATGCATGGAGAAAAGGCATGAAGGGCAAAGGCGATTTCACCGGCAAGGTCGGCCATACCGTGCTTATTGGCTGGGAAGGCGCATCCAGTGAGCGGGTCATTGAGTTGTTGCTGCAAGACGAAACCTCGAACGACAACCTGATCGTCATCTGCGATTGCACCCTCGACGAAAACCCGATGCCGGGCAAAGCGGCGTTCATCCGCGGTGACAGCCTGTCTTCCACGGCGTTATTGCTGCGTGCCGGTGTGCCCGGCGCCGAGCGTGTGCTGGTGCGAACCCCGTCTGATGACCTGACCCTGGCCACCGTGCTGGCGGTGAATCAGTTGAACCCTGTCGGGCATGTGGTCGCCCATTTCAATGAAAGTGAGATTGCCGCACTGGCCAGCTCCTATGCACCCAGCCTGGAGTGCACGTCGAGCATGGCCATTGAGATGCTGGTGCGCGCCTCTCAGGACCCGGGCTCGTCGGTGGTCATTAATGAACTGCTGTGCGTGGGGCAGGTGCCACCCAATACCTGATGAAATTGCCCGAAGCCTTTGAGGCAACTTTCGGCGATCTTTACACGCGGATGAAAGAACAGCACAACGCCACCCTTATCGGCTATCGCGCCAAAGGTGCCCAGCAACCGTCGATCAACCCGCCGAGCGCCACGCGTGTCGAAGGCGGCGAACTCTTCTACATCGCCTCCACCCGCCTCAAGGAAATCTCCAATGGGATGGTTTAAACAGTTGATGGGGCTCGAGGCCCCGAATGCGAACCTACGCTCGAACCAGCCGTCGCTGCACCCGTGCCGACCACCGGGCCGCTGGGCCTGGCACCGGGCAAAGGCGTGATGTTCGACACCACCCTGAAATTATTGCTTGATGGGAAAACCTCTGTGGTTATTCCCGGCTCCCAGGAAATCTGGAGTAACGGCACCGTTGACCTCGGCCAGTCAACCTGGCTGTCGCGCTATTACATGAACGACGAAGATTACTGGTTGCAGGTGCACACCACGGGCGACATCGTCGGGCAAGTCGAGTCTGTGATCCTGTTCAACTACCTCAGTTACGTCACCATCAGCAGCGAAGCTGAACTGCGCCGGCTGGCGGGGCCACAGAGTCCCATCGGGTTGCCGACCTACACCCATGACGGCGTCGAATACACGCGCGTATGGGGCAGCGAGGAGGGCCAGACAGAGCTGGTGGCGATGAGCGAGCAGGTGGTAAACCCCGAGGATTCCTACAGCGTCGAGCACCGCTCAATGCTATACGCCCGTGACACGGGGTTGACCGATCGCCGGGAGTTCCTGCTGTTTTCCGTCGAAGAAGACGCTGAAGGCACTGTCAGCCTGAGCACATCGCTGGGCATTTCGCTGTACACAACCGACTTGAACGCGCTCTAACAAAAGGAAGAAACACATGCTAGAAGCCCTCTCCATCTCCCTGAACAAAGCGGCCGTGTTCGGGTTTGTCATCTACATCCTCGGCGCTGCAGTGCTGTTCGCGCTGTTCCAGTTCATCTACACCCGCATCACCCCGCACAAGGAGTTCGAGCTGATCCGTGGCGGCAACGTGTCCGCGGCGGTGGCCTTGGGCGCGCCATTGTCGGTTTCGCCATTCCGGCCAGCAATGTGATTGCCCATTCGATCAGCCTGCTCGACTTCGTCGTCTGGGCGGTAATCGCAGCCTTCGTCCAACTGTTGGCGTTCCTGATGACCAGCCTGGTGCTCAAAGGCGCGTCCGAGCGCATCAAGAACGGCGAGCTCGCGGCAGGCATCTACGTGGCCGCCGTGGCCATCAGCGTCGGCATGTTGAATGCCGCGTGCATGACGCCTACCCAGAACTGATTGCGCACGGAGCTCCCTATGAAACGAAGCAAGTACGTCCAGCTTTCGCTGGCAGCGTCGGTCGCCATGGCGATATCCGGCTGCGGCCCATCGGAAAAAACCTACGATTTGCAGAAAAAGTACAACTTCCAGTCTGTGCAGCAGTGCGCCGATGAAAAACTGCCGGTGGACGTGTGCTCGGACGCCTTCATGACCGCCATGGCCGAGCATCGGCGTATTGCGCCGGTGTACGACAGCCAGGCCGATTGCGATGCCGACTTTGTCGCCGGCTGGTGCCAGCAGGACTCCACCGGCAAATTCATCCCCAAGCTGGGCGGTTTCGAACTGACCGCTGAAGGCCAGGTGACACAGTCCCAGGTCGACGCGGCCAATGCTCAAGCGGGCGGCTCCCAGGCGAACAGTGGCGGTTCAGGCTTCTCCACCGGCAGTTTGCTGACCGGTCTGCTGATCGGCAACATGCTGAGCAACAACCGCAACAGCTACCGCTCCGAACCGGTGTATCGCTATCGCGATGATCGCGGCGACTACGGCTCCTCGACGCTCAACCAGCGCGTCTCGAATGGCGCCACGTTTGGCCGCTCGAACCAGGCCCGCTACGGCAGCAGCGATTACACCAACACGCTGCGCTCCTCCAGCTCCGTGGCGTCGGCCACCTCCCGGGGCGGCTTTGGCAGCAAGGCCAGCGCACGCAGCGGCTGGGGCGGCGGCGGGTCGAGCAGTTAAGGAAGGTGGGCCATGAAGAAGATCCATTGCGCAGAGCGTCATGACTGGAAACAGACCGCCGAGAGCCTCGGCTTTCTGTTCCATACCATCGACGACGAACCCTACTGGGACGAGAGTGCGTATTACCAGTTCACGCTCAAGCAAATCGAGCACGACCTCGAAGACCCGACCACTGAGATCCATGACCTGTGCATGGACCTCGTCGCCCGGGTGGTCCAGAGCGAAGAACTGCTCGAGCGCCTGAGCATTCCCGCACCCTTCTTCGACATGATCCGCACCTCATGGCTCGAAGGCCACCCGCACCTGTACGGGCGCATGGATTTCTCCTACAACGGCACCGGTCCCGCCAAACTGCTGGAACTCAACTACGACACACCGACCAGCCTCTACGAGGCGGCGGCGTTTCAATGGGGCTGGCTGGAACAATGCATCGAACGCGGCTTGCTGCCCAAGCATGTCGACCAGTTCAATAGCATCGACACCAAACTGCACCAGGCTTTCGCTCAATTGCAGGTCAACCAGCCGTTCTACTTCGCCTCGATGAAAGACTCGCTCGAAGACAAAGGCACCACGGACTACCTGCGCCTGGTCGCGGAAAAAGTCGGCATCGAATCACGCCATATCGACATCGAAGACATCGGCCTGACCAGCGAAGGCCGTTTCGTCGACCTTCAGGACCGCTGGATCCCCCACCTGTTCAAGCTGCACGCCTGGGAGTTCATCTTCCACGAACCCTTCGGTGCCGCGATTGCCCAGAGTGACACGCAGTTTTTCGAGCCCGCCTGGAAAGCCATCCTCTCCAACAAAGGCGTGCTGCCGCTGTTGTGGGAATTCAACCAAGGTCACCCGAATTTGCTCGCGGCGCACCTGGATACTGATCCGGGTAAAGCCGTGCCGAAGGGCTGGGTGCGCAAGCCGTTCTTCTCACGCGAAGGCGCGAACATCGAACTGCAAACCGCCGACGGGCTGATCGTAAAAGAAGACGGCCCCTACACGGATGCGCCGTTTATCCTTCAGGAGCTTGCGCCGCTGCCGAAATTTGGCGACAGCTACACCCTGATTGGGTCATGGGTGATTGGTGATCAGGCGGCGGGGATTGGGGTGCGGGAGGACAACAGCTTGATTACCAAGGATTCGAGTCGGTTTTTGCCGCATTTGATACTGGATTGAAAAAAGCCTGCCTTTTCAAGGCAGGCTGATTGTTGGCGCCGGGCAGGCTTAGGATTGACGAGCCGTCAGCGCCGCATACCCATTCATCAAGTTGCGATAGTTGGGAATCCGCTGCGACAACAAATTTCCCAGCCCTTCAATATCGTTGCGCCAGTCGCGATGCAGCTCACACGCCACGGAGAACCAGTTCATCATCTGCGCGCCGGCCTGGGTCATCCGGCTCCACGCGGCCTGTTGCACCGTGGTATTGAACGTACCCGACGCATCGGTTACCACAAACACCTCAAACCCCTCCGCCAGCGCCGACAAGGTCGGGAACGCGACGCACACATCCGTGACCACACCGGCAATGATGATCTGTTTACGGCCAGTGGCCTTGATCGCCTTGACGAAGTCTTCGTTGTCCCACGCGTTGATCTGGCCTGGGCGGGCGATGTACGGCGCGTCCGGGAACATCTCTTTCAACTCCGGCACCAGCGGGCCGTTGGGGCCTTGTTCGAAGCTGGTGGTGAGGATGGTCGGCAGGTTGAAGAACTTGGCCAGGTCGGCGAGGGCGAGCACGTTGTTCTTGAACTCGTTGGGCGAGAAGTCCTGCACCAGGGAAATCAGGCCGGTCTGGTGGTCGACCAGCAGGACTACGGCGTCGTCTTTGTTGAGGCGGTTGTAGGTTGGCGTGCTCATGGTTGAATCCTTTTTGTTTAAGTGGGTTTGGGCGTTGCGTTCAACATGGGCACAGATTAATGGGTGGTCGCTGGGGGATAAATCGGCTGGGAGGCGTTTTACTGTCAACTTAAAAGGGACGATCAGCTTGGTCGGTTTGTGCAGCAGCCTGTTGCACCAATCGAAGTGACGAGTGATTTGTTGTCTGGTTTGGGCCTTGATCTTGAGTGGCCAGCAGGTCCGGTCCCTTTCATTTGCAGGACGTTTCCGAGAGAATCCCAACCGCATTGCGTCAGCGGGAATGCGTGACTAGGCTGCGGATCGTCACTGCTATTCAGTGATCGGGTTTAGTCGCCTGGACTTCGCTAGGCGCACGCGCCATCCCAAAGACAGGTGTCTTCTCACCTGCACTTTATGGTGGCTGTGCGCAGGGCACCTCCGGGTGCGCCGGTGCCTAGCGGCCGGTCGACTAACCTGCGTACAGCCGCCACCTCTACTCGTTTAGTCGCGAAAGGACGGTGGTAATCACTTACTGCTAGAGGTTTTGCTATGGATAACGTTTTTTCAAATTCGCCGTCATCGACTGCGACCAAGCCATTTGCCGTCAATGAAGAACTGAGCTTCGAGGATGCCTGGGTGCGTGTGGCTGAGCTGCTGCAGTGTGCGGTGGCTACGTCGCAGGTGCTCGGGGAGCCGCTGGGTGCGCCGCAGAGGGCAGTGATGCATTTGGTGGAGATGGCGAAGATGGTGGCGGATAGGGCTGTGGAGTGTATGCAGCCGAGGTGACGTGACACTGAGTATTAGGTCGGCAATCTACTGAGATAATGGTGGACTGGCCTGCATGCTCAGTACCGTGCTCATGTCGCCATTTGGCGATTTTTGCGACACGTCTCGCCTTCATGTCTTTATCGGTGACATATCATCCGCTTCAGTTTGGGCAGCAGCTTGCTGACAACTGAGGTACCGATGTGATGAAGCGACTGAGAGATGAGGCGAAAGCCGTCAGCTTTGGTTATCCAATTGTCCAACAAACTGTTGGACAATTCTGAGTGTGATTTTCAGGCATTAAAAAGCCGGCTTGTGGCCGGCTTCTCGCTGACTGCTTCAGCTTGTTTTTGACAAACCTCACCAGCCTTCAAATCGCTCAGCCCACATTGCGTCGGGCTGAATAGTAGGGGCATCCGCAGGAATTTCCCCGCATCGCCGAGCAGGGTGGATAACCTTAAGCCACCCCCTGCCAAATGTGCGGCGCATGATACCCACATTCACCTCAGTTGCCCACCTCCGGATCCGATTTAGAGCCTTCCCAGCCCAACAGGTGATCATCCAGCGGCACGGGTGGCCTGCGGTTGTTCAGGGTGGACCACCAGAACACCCAGCCCACTATCTGGAAGTTCTGCTCGAAGCGTTGTTCGTACGTCAGGTACTCGTCCGGGTGTTCGCCGGCGTTGTGGCTACGCATGCGCAAACCACCTCCGGGTCGGTTGTAGAGGTATTTGATGCGCAGCATGCCGTCGTGTTCGACGGCGTAGATCTCTCCGTCGATGATTTGGGTGCGGCCTCGGTCCACGGCGAGGGTGGCGCCTTGTTGGATGATGTCGATCATGCTGTTGTCGACCATGTAGGCGCCCAGGGCGCGGTCGGGGTTGACGTTGAGGGTGTCGAGGGTGTGCTGGGAGATGCGGATGCATTCGCTGGAGGTGAAGGTGGGGTGGAGGGGGATCTCCACGTCGATTTTTTCCGGGTGGCAGGCGGGGCCTGTGAGGTATTTGCCGCTTCCCTCGCGCAGTGTGGGCAGTCCTTTTCGGGTGTCCGGGCCTTCCAGCAGGAAGTTGGCCGGTGGGTGTTTGGGGCCTTCGCCGGTGCGCAGCCAACGGCTGGAGACGCAGAGCAGTTCTGCGATCTCGTTGAGTCGGCCCATGGGTACACCGCGCTTGAACCAGTTGTTCACGTGTTGAGGCGTGACACCGCGGTTCTTGGCGAAGTCGGAGGCGGAAAGATGAACTTCCCGCAAGAGTGCTTTTAAACGATCACCTGATGTATTCATAAACGCAGAGTTTACTGGCCGGAGTTATAGATCAAATAAACCATGCGTTGAGTTGCGCCTGTAGGCTTTTGCTTAGTTGTAGCCTGATACTTCAGATTTCAATGCTAGTTAAACAGTGTTTATAAAGTATTGAACTTGGCGTTTATTTTTTTCCACAAAAAAAGCCCCGAATGATCGGGGCTTTTTCAATTGCGTGAGCAATGAGGAGCGGGTATCAGCCTTTGTAGGCAGCGACCGACTTCATGATCTCGGCGCGGGCGGCGTCTGCGTTGCCCCAACCGTCGATCTTCACCCATTTGCCTTTTTCGAGGTCTTTGTAGTTCTCGAAGAAGTGCTTGATCTGTTCCAGCAGCAGGGGCGGCAGGTCGGTGTATTCCTTCACGTCCACGTACAACTGGGACAGCTTGTCGTGGGGTACCGCGATAACCTTGGCGTCGCCGCCGCCGTCGTCGGTCATGTTCAGGATGCCGACCGGGCGTGCACGGATCACCGAGCCTGGGGTGACCGGGTAAGGGGTAACCACCAGCACGTCGAGGGGATCGCCGTCGTCAGCCAGGGTGTTGGGGATAAAACCGTAGTTGGCCGGGTAGAACATGGGGGTGGCCATGAAACGGTCAACGAACAGGCAGTCGCTGTCTTTGTCGATTTCGTATTTGATCGGCGCGTGGTTGGCCGGAATCTCGATGGCGACGTAGATGTCGTTCGGCAGGTCTTTGCCAGCCGGAATCTTGCTGTAGCTCATTGGGCGTTGCCCCCGTTAGTTGGCCATATGACATGGCCGGATTGGCCTAGAAGTGGCGGCGATTATAGGCATATTCTGACGCCGATGCCATGCGCCAGACGTCGTACGGTCATTCGCCCTGTGGCTGATAACGCGGGTCGCTGGCTTGCAGTTGGGCAAGACGGGCCAGTGGATCCTGGCGATAAAAGCGGCTGAGTTGGGCGTACACCTGTGGATAACGGTTAACCAGCAGGTCCGGGGCGCTGAAAAAATATTCGCTGGTGACGGCAAAGAATTCCGCCGGGTTTTCCGCGGCGTAGGGGTCGATCTCGGTCTCGGCGTCCGGGTTGGCGTCCAGTTGGCGATTGAGGTCGTCGTAGGCGCTTTGCATCACGCTGGCCCATTCCTGCACGCGCATGTCGTTGTGCAGCGGCGGCAGGCCGTTGGCGTCGCCGTTGAGCATGTCGAGTTTGTGCGCCAGTTCGTGGATGACCAGGTTGTAGCCTTCCCAGTTGCCACTGGCCAGTACGCCGGGCCAGGCGAGGATGACCGGGCCCTGCTGCCAGGCTTCGCCGCTGTGTTCGCCGTCCCATTCATGTTCGATGCCGCTGCTGTCGCGATGGCGCTGGGGGCTGACGAAGTCGTCGGGGTACAGCACGATTTCGTGGAAGCCCTGATACCAGTCGAGGTCGCCCAGGTGCATCAGCGGCAGTTGCGCCTGGGCGGCGAGCAGCAGGCGCTGCTCCTGGTGCAGTTCGACGCCGGGCAGGGCGGTCAGGTGTTTGTCGGCGAGGAACAGCACGCAGGCTTCGCGCAGCCACCGGTCCTGCTCGGGGCTGATGCCGTCGAGAAAGGTCAGGTGCTGGCGCACCCGCTGCCAGGTGTCATCGGCAATCGGGTGTTTGGCCAGCAAACGCTGGCGACGCCAGGCGCTGAGGGACCACATGATGGGTTACGGCTGCTTGGCTTCGGAGGAGGCGCGGCCGAAGCGGCTGCGGAACACGCCAATGATCATCGGCACCAGCGACAGCAGGATGATGAACACCACCAGCAGCGACAGGTTTTTCTTGATGAACGGCACGTTGCCGAAGAAGTAGCCCAGGGTCACCAGGCCGCCGACCCAGAGGACGGTGCCGAGCACGCTGAAACCGAAGAAGCGCGGGTAGGGCATTTTCGCGATACCGGCAACGAACGGCGCAAAGGTACGCAGGATCGGCAGGAAGCGCGCCAGGGTCACGGTTTTGCCGCCGTGCTTGTCATAGAAGTCGTGGGTTTTTTGCAGGTAGTCGCGGCGGAAGATTTTCGAGTTCGGGTTGCTGAACAAGCGTTCGCCCACCGTGCGCCCGACCACGTAGTTGGTGCTGTCGCCGAGAATAGCCGCGAGCATCAACAGGCCACCCAGCAGCACCGGGTCCATGCCCCCGCCTGCGGCCACGGCGCCGGCGATGAACAGCAACGAATCCCCCGGCAGGAACGGCATGACCACCAGGCCGGTTTCGCAAAAGATGACCAGGAACAGAATGGCGTAGATCCACGGACCGTAATTGGTTACCAGCAGGTCGAGGTAGACATCGAGATGCAGGATAAGGTCGAGCGGGTTGAAATCCATGGATGACACCTGTGTGAATGGCCCGGTTCAGCAGGCCCGTGCGGAAGCTCGGGTAATAAGGCTACACGTGTATGGCGTATTTCTTACAACCCTGAAAGGTCCGCATTATACGGATTGAGTGGTGAAAAGCGTGTTGGTTTTGTAGCGGGGGATGTCTTGGTTTTTCTTGGTACCGCGGTCTAAATGTGGGAGCGGGCTCGCTCGCGAAAGCGGTGGGT
>JAFHKH010000207.1 GCA_016937595.1 Pseudomonas cedrina subsp. fulgida
AGCCCGCTCGCCACAAGGACCTGATCGCCTGAATTAGCTGCTGTGAAACACAAAAAATTGAGGGTTAAAATTTTAACTCTTGAAAATGAGTAAGTTATTTCATGTTTGATAAACGCGGGTTACCACAGTTGGTCCGCGTTTCGCCGGCTCTCAAATGCCACCAACCCTATACGGCCCAGCCGTCACGCACCGCACTGCGAATCCCTTCCAGCAACATCGCAAACGCCGGGTTGTCGTTGTTTTCGCGCCAGATCAAATGCAGCTCGCTCTGCGCCCCTTCGCCCAGGTCGATATCGCGGAACACCACGTGCTTGAACACCACGCTGCTGGCGCAACGCGGCACCAGCGCCAGGCCCATGCCGGCGTTGACCAGCGCCAGGATGGTCAGCGACGAACCCAGCCATTGCACGTACTCCGGCGCGACGCGGGCCGAGCGCAGCAGGCCGGTGAGCAGTTCGTTGAACGGCGGGTAGGCTGAGTGGGCGTACATCAGGAAGGGCTGCGCGTCGAGGTCGTGCACGCTGACGGTCTCGGCCTTGGCCAGGCGATGGCTGCTGGGCACCGCCAGCACAAAGGGTTCGCGCACCAGGCATTCGGTGGCATAACCCGGCTCCAGCAGCGGCGCGCGGACGATGCCCAGGTCGATACGCCGGGCGCGCAGGGCTTCGTATTGCTGGTAGGTGTTCATTTCTGACAGGTCGATCCTGACCTGGGGCTGCTTGAGCCGCGCCTCGGCGATGACCCGTGGTAAAAACTCATACACGGCGCTGCCGACAAAGCTGATATTCACCGTGCCGATGTCGCCCTCGGCGAAGCGTCGCGCGGTCACCGCCGCTTGCTGGGCGCGCTCCAGCAGGTTCTGCGCCTCGATAAAAAACGCACGGCCGGCGGCGGTGAGGGCCACGCTGCGAGTGGTGCGGGTAAACAGCTCGACCCCCAAGTGGTGTTCAAGCAATTGGATTTGCCGGCTGAGCGGCGGCTGGGTCATGTTCAGCCGTTCGGCCGCGCGCCGAAAATTCAGCTCGGTGGCCACGGTGGTGAAGCAACGCAGTTGAGTCAGCTCGAACATTGATCTAATCCAGGTATCAATCGAATGCCAAGTTAGATTAGACGGGAACAATCCCCGGCGTCCATCATCCAGGCTTCCCTAAAAAAACAATCAATGGGAGTTGCCCCTTGGATACCCTCCAGAATCCGCCGGACCCGAACGTGCTTGCCCGCGCGGCCGCCAAGGTCAAGCGTCATGTACTGCCGTTGTTTGTGGTGATGTTCATCGTCAACTACATCGACCGCGTCAACATCGGCTTTGTGCGCAGCCATTTGGAAATCGACCTGGGCATCGGCGCGGCGGCCTATGGCTTGGGTGCCGGGTTATTCTTCATTGGCTACGCGATCTTCGAAGTGCCGTCCAATATGCTGTTGCAGCGCTACGGCGCACGGGCCTGGCTGACGCGCATCATGTTCACCTGGGGCGCGGCCGCGATGGCCATGGCCTTCGTCAAGGGTGAAACCAGCTTTTACATCCTGCGGTTTGTCCTCGGCGCCGCCGAAGCCGGGTTTTTCCCCGGTGTCATCTATTACTTCACCCAGTGGCTGCCGGCCTCCGAGCGTGGCAAGGCGATGGCGATTTTCCTCAGTGGTTCCGCAATTGCCTCGGTGATGGCCGGGCCGGTGTCGGGGGCGTTGCTGCACATCAATGGCTTGAGCCTGCATGGCTGGCAGTGGATGTTCCTGATCGAAGGCTTTGCCTCCATCGTGCTTTGCGGCTTTGTGTGGTTCTGGTTGCAGTCCCACCCGCATCAGGCCAAGTGGCTCGACGCCGAGGAAAAGCACGCATTGGTCAGTGCCATCGAGGCGGAACAACAAGCGCGCGAAGCGGTTCAGACCGTGCGGCCGTCTATGTTCAAGCTGCTCGCCGACAAACAGATCGCGCTGTTCTGCTTTATCTACTTTTCCATCGCCCTGACCATCTACGGCGCCACTTTCTGGCTGCCGAGCATGATCAAGAAAATGGGCGACCTGGGCGACTTCCAGGTCGGGCTGTTCAACTCGATTCCCTGGTTGATTTCGATTGTCGCCATGTACGCGTTCGCTGCCCTGGCCAGCAAGTGGAAACACCAGCAGGCGTGGGTGGCGCTGATGCTGGTGATTGCCGCCTTCGGCATGTTCATGTCCACCACCGGCGGGCCGGTGTTCGCGTTCGTCGCCATCTGTTTTGCCGCGATTGGCTTCAAGGCCGCGTCTGCCTTGTTCTGGCCGATCCCCCAGGGTTACCTGGATGCGCGGATCGCCGCGGCGGTGATTGCCTTGATCAATTCGGTCGGCAACCTGGGCGGCTTTGTCGCGCCCACCACCTTTGGCTTTCTGGAGCAGACCACCGGTTCCATCGAAGGCGGTTTGTATGGCCTGGCCGCCACTTCATTGCTGGCGGCGGTGGTGGTGTTTTTTGCGCGCACCGCACCACGCGGCACTGTGCCCCCCACGTCCACCCCGTCTACTCATCAGCACGCCTCAGGCCCACAGGGAGCAGCCTCTTGAAAATCGTCCGCGTTACCGTCACGCCCATCGCCTTTCGCGACCCGCCGCTGCTCAACGCCAGCGGTATCCACGAAGCCTTTGCCTTGCGCTCGATCATCGAGGTCGAGAGCGACACCGGTTACATCGGCCTTGGCGAAAGCTACGGCGATGCCCCGGCGCTGGCGATCCAGCAACAGGTGCAGCCGCAACTGATCGGCCTCGATCCTTTCAACCTGAACGGGCTGCGCGCGATCGTGCAGGCCACGGTGGCCGCGCACAAACCGGCGAGCCTCAGCGGCGCGGAACTGGCACCGGGCTCCCACGCGAGCAAGGCCGTCAGCAACGCCTACTCGGCGTTCGAAGTGGCGCTGCTCGACCTGCAGGCGCACTCATTGAATGTGCCGCTGGTGGACTTGCTCGGCGGCGCGATCCGCGACCGGATTCCGTTCAGCGCCTACCTGTTTTTCAAGTACGCCGAGCACATCGATTCGCCCTACAAGCCGGACAGTTGGGGCGAAGCGCTCGACGAACAGCAGATCGTCGCCCAGGCCCGGCGCATGATCGACACCTATGGCTTCAAAAGCATCAAGCTCAAGGCCGGCGCCCTTGAGCCGGAACATGAAGTGCGCTGCATCAAGGCGCTGAAAAAGGCCTTCCCCGGTGTGCCGTTGCGCATTGACCCGAACGGCAACTGGTCGCTGGAAACCTCGA
The DNA here is from genome assembly GCA_016937595.1 of Pseudomonas cedrina subsp. fulgida. Lineage (GTDB taxonomy): Bacteria > Pseudomonadota > Gammaproteobacteria > Pseudomonadales > Pseudomonadaceae > Aquipseudomonas > Aquipseudomonas fulgida. Next base: position 3,229 of record JAFHKH010000207.1, read on the forward strand.
TTCGCATGGCCGAACTGCTCGGCGATGACCTGCAATATTATGAGGACCCGACGCCAGGTCTGGACGGCATGGCCGAGTTGCACAAACGTACCGGCCTGCCGCTGGCGACCAACATGGTGGTCACCGATTTCGACGAGTTCCGCCGCAGTGTGGCGCTCAACAGCGTGCAGATCGTACTCGCCGACCATCACTACTGGGGCGGCCTGCGCGACACCCAGGTGTTGGCAAAAATGTGCGATACCTTCGGTCTTGGCGTGTCGATGCACTCCAACTCACACCTGGGCATCAGCCTGATGGCGATGGCTCACGTGGCCGCGTCAGTGCCCAACCTCGATTACGCCTGCGACACCCATTACCCCTGGCAGGAGCCGGACGAGGAAGTGATCAAGGGCGGCAAGTTGCCCATCGTCGATGGCTGCGTGACCATCACCCGCGCACCGGGCCTGGGCCTGGAGCTTGACCATGACCAACTGGGCAAGCTGCATGACCAGTACCTCAGTTGCGGCATTCGCCAGCGCGACGATGTGAAACAGATGCAGCGTTACAAGCCGGACTGGAAGACCGTCAAACCGCGCTTCTGACAGGTATAGCGTTGACGAAACGCAGGCCAAATGTGGGAGCGGGGTTGCTCGCGAAGGCAGTGTGTCAGTGAATACATCGTTGACTGAACCACCGCCTTCGCGAGCAAGCCCGCTCCCACAGTTGATTTGTGTTGTCAGGACTAAGGCTTACTTACCGCCGGTAATTTGCTTCACCAGCGCTGCATGGCCCTTGGCGTCATCGGCCCGCGAAATCGCTTGAATCACCAGCAGGTGATTACCCGAACACCCAGGAACGTGGAATTCAGCGTTTGCCGCCTGCCCTGGGTCGCGGTGCTGTC
>JAFHKH010000208.1 GCA_016937595.1 Pseudomonas cedrina subsp. fulgida
AGTGCCGCCATCGCCCGGAGTTACCCGGTGCAATGCCTGGAAGCCCAGGCGCGCAACGTCGGGCAGGTGCGCGGCATTGGCGCGCGGCACCTGATCAGCCAGGGCGCGCGGTGGATCTCTTGCACCGATGCCGACAGCCGAGTAGCCCCCGACTGGCTGGTGGCCCAGCTCGCGCTGGGGGTGGACGCCGTGTGCGGCACCGTCACGGTGGACACTGGGACGACGCGTTCGACCCCGCCGCGCAGATTCGCTATCACCAGGGTTACGAGCGCGCGACGGTCATCGGCACATCCACGGTGCCAACCTGGGCGTGAGCGCCGGCGCCTACGTGCGCGCCGGAGGGTTCGAACCCTGGCCTGCCATGAAGATGTCCAACTGGTTCGCGACCTCGAGTCGTCCGGCGCCTCCATCGCCTGGAGCCACGCCCCGCAAGTGATCACCAGCGCGCGCCTGGACGCCCGCGCAAAAGGCGGGTTCGGCGATTATTTGAAGCGCCTGATACACACCGTGTAAAAAACGCTGTGGCTGGATGCCAAAGGTCGCATCCTTGTCTATGCTGAGACAGCTTGCCGGCACTCCAGGGTTGGAGCGCCGGGCAGCCACCGCGGCGGAGCCTGTGGTGAATACCGGCAAGTCGTGCCGCCCCACGGCATGGCCCAGCGTTAACCGACAAGGATGTGACACCCATGAAGCTTGCTTCCTTAAGCGACGGCCGTAGCGGCTCCGCGCAGATCTGGAACAGCGCCCTGCAACTGGCGCAAATTCCGCCCATCACCCCTTCTTCACTGGTGCCTCCTGGCGCCCGCGTGGTCATTATCGCGCCGCACCCCGGCGACGAAGTCCTGGCGTGTGGCGGCCTGCTGCAATTGCTCAGCACCCTGGAATACCCGCTGAAACTGATCTCTATCACCGATGGCAGCGCCAGCCATCCAGGCTCCAGTGTCTGGCCGGCGAGCCGCTTGAGCGTGGTGCGCCCCCAGGAGAGCGTCGAAGCCCTGCGCCGTCTCGGCATGCCCTTGCACAGCCTGAAGTGGATCCGTGGCGGGTTCTGCGATAACGCCCTCGCCGCGCGGGAAACGCAACTGAGCCAATTCATCGCGCGCTACCTGCAGCCCGGTGATGTGGTGTTCAGCACCTGGCGCAATGACGGAAACGACGACCACGACAGCGTCGGCCGCGCCAGTGCCAGCGCCTGCAGCCTGGTGGGCGCGCAGTTGCATGAGCTGCCGATCTGGGCCTGGCACTGGCCCGCCCGCGAAGCGGCGATCATCCCCTGGCACCGCGCGCGCAAGGTGCGCCTGGACGCCTGGAGCGTGGCGCGCAAACTCCACGCCGCCCATGCCTACGCCAGCCAGTTGGCCGGTGACCCGCAGATCGGTTTGGCGCCGATGCTGGCCCAGGTGCTGCTGGAACGGATGCGTGAGCCGTATGAGATTGTGTTTTCCTGACACAAAACCGGGGGCATCGCATACCCCAATGCCCGTCAGTTAAGCGAACACAATGCTCAAAGCAACGAAGATCCCCTGTGGGAGCGGGCTTGCCCGCGAAGACTCCAGCCCAGCAAACATTGATGCTGGCTGACCCACCGCCTTAGCAAGCAAGTCGAATCGTCGCACCGCCGCTCCCACGGGGAATCTGCGCTTAACTGAATGGCATGTCGCATGCCCCCGCTCAACGATTATTCATCATCAGCCTTTCGGCAATCAATCAGGTAATCGTCGGTCCTTTTCTGATCCAGGCTCTTTCCCGTTTTAGCAACCGCCGCTTCGACACTATCGGCTTCAACCAGATCATCAGACAGCCTGGCATCAGCCCCCCGCCCCCCGTTGATGGTTTTGTCGTAAACCGCGCAATCATACTGCGCGGCCCAACTCAGCGTCGGAACCACCAAACAAACCAACGTAATGGACAGTGTTTTTGCATATCGAATAGTCATGATCGTACTCCTTCAGGAAGTTACGGCCTTGCTGGCCGGATGCCGGGAGCCTTGAACCTCGATACACCCAACAGCGACTTCCAGAGGCTTGCGGCGCCTTAGCCATCGACTTTCATCCAATACTGCATCATTCCCAGCCCACTCAGCATAGTCGAACGAACCGGGCGGCCCCACTCGTCCATACCTGTTATTTCTGACAGTAGCGGCCCAGGCGATGGCTGACTATGTTGGAAAAGGGCCGCACCGGTTCAGGTGCAGTCGAGAAAGCCATGCCAACCCTTTGCATTGGCCGGTGTTTTCAGAAACGGGTAACCCGCTGTCCCCTGATCCGTATCGCGCGTGACGTTGTCATGGTCTGGCCCGCACCTGCCGTTGCAGGTGCCGGCAATCTTTCCCTGGATGAGGACGGATCATGCGCATGCGGATATCACACCTGCTGTATTGGGGCATCACCTGCTCGACGGCCCTGTTCACATGGCCATCGGTCACACACGGCGCCTGTGTCATCTCGCCGACCGCCGGCAACGACACCTTCACCTGCGATAGCGGCATCAGCGCAGGCTTCACCGATACCGGCGGCGACAATACCTTGAACATAAGCGGAACCGGCACCATCGCCGGTTCCGCCACCTTCGGCGCGGGTATTGACATCGTCACCCTCCTCGACGCCAACAGCACAGGGATGCAGATCGATGGCTCACTCAATCAGGGTGACGGCGACAATATCCTCCAGATGAACAACGGAACAATCACCGGCTCGGTGATCCAGGGGACCGGCAGGGATATTCTGCAATTGAGTGGCGGTAGCCTGGGCGCCGTGCTCCAGGGCGCCGGCGTCGACAGCTTTGCCATGAGCGGCGGCACCATCAACGGTGACGTGGATCAGGGTGACGGACTCGACGACTTCTTTATGAACGACGGGATCATCTTCGGCGTTTTCCTATCGGGTGATCGCGCGACCATGACCGGCGGCCAGATCGGGCGCGTCAACATGCTGCTGGATAACAACTTTTTCGATATGCAGGGAGGAACCATTGTCTCGAATCTGGTGACCGGATTCGGCAACGATACGATTTGGGTGTCGGGGACCAGCTACATAGGCGGCAATATCAGCGTGAGCGGCGGTACGGACCTTGTTCGCATCACCGGTGGCACGGTGAATGGCCAGATTCTTGCCAGCGCGGGCGAGGACCGGCTTGAATGGATCGGCGGCGGGCAGGTCAACGCCTTCATTCTGATGGGTAACGATAACGACACAGCACTTGTGCAAAACCTCACCGAAACCAAGGTCGCGCCTACCCCGCTGGTGGACGGCGGCAGCGGTGTCGATACCCTGGACCTCAATAATAGCCAACTCGGTACGCCAGAACGCTACGTCAACTGGGAGGTCGTGAATCTGGACAATAACGCAACGCTCAGCCTCGGCGGCACATTGACCTTGGGCGACACCGGCACTAGGACCGGCACCCTGAATGTCAATGGCAGCAGCGCGCTGTTGGTCAGCACAGGGATCGTTGCGTCCTTTGACTCGGCCCAACTGGCGACGTTGAACAATCGCGGGCTGATCGACATGACCGCCAATAGCTCGCTCGCTACGGACACCCTGACCCTCAATGGCAACTACACCGGTGACGCCGGCGGGCTCGCATTGCAGACCGTCTTGGGCGATGACAGCTCCGCCAGCGACAGACTCGTCGTCAACCAAGGCGCAATCGGCGGCAGCACCGCCATTCGGGTCACCAACCTGGGCGGCCTCGGCGCGGCGACCACTGCGGACGGCATACGCGTGGTGGATGCACAAAATGGCGCGACCAGCAGCAGCGATGCGTTTTCCTTGAATGGAATAGCAGCGGCGGGTCCATACAATTATTACCTGTATCGCGGCGGGGTCAGCGCCGGCACACAGGACAGTTGGTTTCTTCGTTCGCAAACTCCGGAGGAAGGGCCCGTCACCCCGCTGCCGGGGCCGGGCGGCCCCGAGTTGCCAGGGGCCACGATTCGACCAGTGCCCTTCATTCGCCAGGAGGTGTCGCTCGCGAAAATGGTCTATCCGGCCGCCCAGCAGGTTATACGCAATGCCCTCGGCACCTTTCATGAACGCGTGGGAGAACAAGGCAGACAGCGAGAAACAGACGCGCTCCACTCAGGCTGGGCACGCGTTTATGGCGGTAGCAGTCGCCAGGATTTCGCCGGTGACTTGAGTACGTCGCTGGACAGCTCGATGCGCGGCTATCAAGTCGGCGCGCCGTTTTTTTCCAGAACCACCGAGGCGGGCGCTACCCAGCACCTGAGTGTTTTCGTGGGGCAGAACCGACTCAAGGGTAAGGTCAAAGGCGTTATCGATGGGTTTGCGGACAGGGACGCCGGCGACATCACACTGCGCGGCACCAGTGTGGGGCTTTCCGCCACCCATATCGGCCAGGACGATACCTATGTGGATGTCGTTGGAATGCATACCCGACTCAGCGGCAACAACGAGTCGGAGCGCGGTATAAAGATGAAGACCAAGGGCCACGACCTGGCGCTGTCGGTGGAAGTCGGCAAACCGTTTGCGATGTCCCGGGACTGGAAGGTCGAGCCGCAGTTCCAAGCGATATGGAACCGGACGACACTCGATAGCCAGAACGACCCGTTCTCCAGGGTTTCCTATGACGCCGATTCCCAGCTCACCGTCCGCGCCGGCGTGCGCGCCAGCGGCGACTACATCGTCCAGGACCTGCCCGTGAGCCCCTATGTTCGCGCAAACATCTGGCATACCCCGCGCGGCAAGAACACGGTGACGTTCAACACCGTGGACTTCGACACCGAACAAAAATCCACCACGCTGGATCTGAGCCTGGGAGCGACGGCGATGATCGCGCAAGGCGTTAACCTCTATGGGGAAGTCAGCCACAGCCAAAACCTCGATAGCCATGCTTTGCGGGGCACACGGGGCACGCTCGGCGTGAGCGTCGCTTTCTAGAGGCGGGGTGGGTAGCGCAACGTGCAAAGGGCACGTTGCGCTACGCCGTCAGGGCGTCGGGCGTATCCAATAATGGCGATATGCCAAGCGCGTCCGATGTGAAAAATTCGTTAACTAATTATCGGCAAAGGCTTTTTCCCAAAGAAACAATCTGCCAGACTGATGCGAATAATTATCAACACCTTTATTATTCGCCACGGATGGCACTTGGGGAGAGTCAATTACATGTCTGTGCAACATCGCGGCGGCAACGGTTTTTCACCCAGTTTAGTGGCAGTGGCTGTCTTTCTTGCAAGCTCACACGCGGCGTTTGCCGCTGATGCTGAAAAGGCTGCGCCACTGGAGCTGGGGGCTACTCAGATCAGCAGTGAACAGCTTGGCCAGACCACCGAAGGCACGCAGTCCTACACCACGGGCGAGATGGCCACCGCCACCAAACTTCCCCTGACCATGCGCGAAACGCCGCAAGCCGTGACAGTGATCACCCGCCAGCGCA
>JAFHKH010000209.1 GCA_016937595.1 Pseudomonas cedrina subsp. fulgida
GAATGCGGTGTGTCAGTCAAGGATGATGTGACTGACACACCGCATTCGCGAGCAAGCCCGCTCCTACAGTTTGATTTCCATCTATTCAAGAAGATCGGTGGCTTATTTCCTGGCGATGATGACAGCCCTCATCGGCGCCGGCAGTCCTTCAATGGTCTTGCTGTGATCCTGCGGATCGAGGAAATCACTCAACGACTGATACTTCATCCACGCTGTCCCGCGCTGTTCCTCGACCGTGGTCACGCTCACATCCACACAGCGCACGTCACTGAAGCCCGCACGGCGCAGCCACAGCATCAGCGCCGGCACCGACGGCAGGAACCACACGTTGCGCATCTGCGCGTAGCGATCTTCCGGCACCAGTACCTGCTGCCGGTCGCCTTCGACCACCAGGGTTTCCAGCACCAACTCGCCGCCCTTGACCAGTGTGTCCTTCAACGCCAGCAAATGCTCGATCGGCGAACGGCGGTGATAGAACACACCCATGGAAAACACCGTGTCGAAGCCTTCCAGATTCGCCGGCAAGTCTTCAAACGGGAACGGCAGGTGCCAGGCCCTTGGCTCGCACAGGTAGCGCTGCACCGCCTGGAACTGGCAGAAAAACAGCCAGTTCGGGTCGACGCCGATCACGCTGTCGGCCCCGGCGCCGAGCATGCGCCACATGTAGTAACCGTTGCCGCAGCCGACATCGAGGATGCGCTTGCCCTTCAAGTCCAGATGCGGTGCGACGCGGGACCACTTCCAGTCCGAGCGCCACTCGGTGTCCACGTGCACGCCGAACAGGTAGAACGGCCCCTTGCGCCATGGGCTCAGGCCCATCAACGCGGTGTGCATCCGGGCGCGGGTAGCGTCGTCGCAGTCGGTGTCCAGCGTCAGGCCATTGAGCAGGTCCACTTCGCTGGGCTGAATCTTTGGCAAGGCATCCAGCGCACTCTGCCAGCGCTCCAGGTCGCCATGACCCTTTTCCATCTTGCTATCGAGTTGCGCTTGCAGGCCCTGGGCCCACACGGCCAAGGGAGTGCCGACCAAATGGCGGGCGAGGGGGGACAGATCAATCATGGCAAGGCAATCAACGAGGCAAAGTTAAGACACTGGAACCACGGCACGACTTTCGAGAACCCCGCTGCCAGCAGGCGTTCGCGGTGTTCGTCGAGGCTGTCGGGCTTCATGACGTTTTCGATGGCACTGCGCTTCTGGGCGATTTCCAGTTCGCTGTAGCCGTTGGCGCGTTTGAACGCGATATGCAGGTCGGTGAGCAGCGCGTGTTCTTGCGCATCGTTGAAGCGCAGTTTTTCCGAGAGGATCAGCGCACCGCCCGGCAGCAACGCTTGGCGGATGCGCGTGAGCAGCGCCAAACGCTCATCGGGCGCGATGAATTGCAGGGTGAAGTTCAGCGCCACCACCGAAGCCGGCTGGAACTTAAGCGCGAGGATATCCCCTTCGATCACTTCAACTGGCAGCAACTCCTGGAACATCGAGTCCTGGCCATTGAGGTATTCGCGGCAGCGCTCGACCATCGCCGCCGAGTTATCCACGGCGACCACCCTGCAGCCATCGGTGCGCACATGACGGCGCAGCGCTTGAGTGACCGCTCCCAGCGACGAACCGAGGTCGTAGAGCAAGCTGTCGGGTTGGGCAAACTGCGCCGCGAGTACGCCGAGGTTTTCGACGATGGTCGGGTAGCCGGGCACCGAACGCTTGATCATGTCCGGGAACACCCGCACCACGTCCTCGTTAAAGGCGAAGTCCGGCACCTGGGGCAGGGGCTGGGCGAATAGGCGATCGGGGTCTTTGCTCACGGTTGTTCCGGCGACGATGGGGGAAAGGCCGGCATTTTAGCCAACTTGGTGCATTGATGCGCGGGTTGTCTCATAAACAGCGGCGGCAGGCTGAATTATCCATGGGGTCACTTCCACTGAGCGATAGGGAAGTGACCTGGGTATCGGTCGCTATTGGTGTTTGCGTGTATGAACCGGGGTGATGCCGCGAAGATCAAATACACCGTCTACATCAATGTACTCCCCCGTCCAGAGGTCATAGGCTTTGATTTTTACTGTTCCTTGGTAGTGATCCCCGGGACGATCAAAATTTACAGATACCGTGCCGCTTTCAGTTACAAACCATTCGGAACCCGAAGCGATCAAGCCGAGTTTGTGGACTTCCTGGTCGACGTTGAAGTCATAGATTCCATCTTGGATATCAGGGGCGAGACCAATGCTGATCGTCCGTACCTGACTATTACTGTTGTCTTGTATTCCGTCAATTTCCAGTGAGCGACCAGCCGTAAGGTAGAGAACATTGGCGTTGAAGTTCGCGACACCATTGATCTTGGCGGTAAAGGTGCCTGTGGGTGCTGTGTACGGCGTCTTCGTATTCATGATCGGTACCTGAATGGCCATATACTTGATTGTTTATGGCGTACCGGAAACTTATGAAAAATGGCTGAGTTTTATAACTGTCAAAAGTAACAGGTTGATAGATGGCTTTCTTATAGGCGCCACGACTGCTCGTTATAAGTCGGCCGTTTTCTATCTAAAATTCCACCGTCATCAACGCAGGAATCAGCCAAGGCATATCAGTTCACTGTGATGGCGCAGTCAAACGTCTCGGCGGGTTCAGCCTCCGGCTCCCAGGGTTGCTGGGACGTCAGGCGCAAACGGCCCTGGCCGGCCGCGAAGGCCTGGAAGCGCCAGGTCGACTGGCCACCGCCACCGATCACACCGGACTCCGAGCTGCTGTAGACCTCGGGGCTCAACGCACGCAACACGCCACCAGCGGAATCCTGGATGGCCCAGCGATAACCGGTGGTGGGGTTGCTCGGCAGGCTGAGGATCAGGTTTTGTCCATTTTTAAGCGCAAGCGGGCAGGCGTCCTGGTTGTCCACGGTGACGTTTTGCTTCGGTGCACTGGCGCAGGCGGCCAGCAGGGCAAGGCTCAAGGGGAGAAACAGGCGGGCAGCGGTCATGGAGGCTCCGTTGATGGGCGACGAAGGGCGAGCATAACCGAAGATGAGGCGAGGTGGGACAGATGGCTTTGGGTTGGTCGGGCTGGCCCCTTCGCGAGCAAGCCC
>JAFHKH010000021.1 GCA_016937595.1 Pseudomonas cedrina subsp. fulgida
GCAAGCCCGCTCCCACACAATAGTGTTATAGAATAACGAAAACTTCCGCCCTATTCTGTGATCCCACCCCATGACCGACGCTGCTCCCCTGCGCCAACGCCTGCTTTGCATCGACGCCCTGCGCGGCCTCGTAATCCTCTTTATGCTGCTGGACCACGTGCGTGAAACCTTCCTGATGCACCGCCAGGTCGGCGACCCGATGAACATCGACAGCACCGAGCCGGCGCTGTTTGTCAGCCGCACCCTGGCCCACTTGTGCGCGCCGGTGTTTGTATTGCTCACGGGGTTGTCGGCCTGGCTGTACGGCCAGAAATACCAGGGCCGCGCCGATGTGTCGGCGTTCCTGTTCAAGCGCGGGCTGTTCCTGGTGGTGCTGGAATTTACCCTGGTCAACTTCGCCTGGACCTTCCAGTTGCCGCCCAGCGTGATCTACCTGCAGGTGATCTGGGCGATCGGCGTGAGCATGATCGCCCTCGCCGTGCTGGTGTGGCTGCCGCGCCCACTGCTGATCGGCTTGGCGCTGGTGATCATTGGCGGGCACAACCTGCTGGACGGGCTGCATGCGGGCGCGGGTTCGGCGTTGCAGGTGCCGTGGTCGATCCTGCACGAACGCAGTTGGATCGAGGTGGGCGACGCCCTGCGCCTGCGCGTGACCTACCCGGTGTTGCCATGGATCGGCGTGATTGCCCTGGGCTATGGCCTCGGCCCATGGTTCGCCAACCGCCTGCAACCGGCGTTGCGCCAGCGTTACCTGTTGCTTGGCGGCGTCGGCGCGCTGCTGGGGTTTGTGCTGTTGCGGGCGCCAACGGGTATGGCGAGAAGCCCTGGCAGGCCTATGACAACGGCGCGCAGACCGTGATGAGCTTTTTTAACGTGACCAAGTACCCGCCTTCGCTGTTGTTCCTGGCGTTGACCTTGGGGATTGGCTTGCTGTTGCTGCTGGCGTTCGAACGGGCCGGGCACAAACGCTGGATTGGCGTACTCGCCACGTTCGGCGCGGCACCGATGTTCTTTTACTTGCTGCACTTGTACGTGCTGAAATTTCTCTACCTCGCCTGTGTGGCGCTGTTTGGCCTCAATCAAGGCAACTATTTCGGCTTCGATCACATCGGCGCCATTTGGCTGGTGTCGCTGTTGTTGCCCTTGGCGCTCTACCCACCAGTGCGCTGGTTTGCCGGGCTCAAGGCACGACGCCGCGACCTGGCCTGGCTCAAATACCTCTGACCCAGCACTGGGCCAAATGTGGGAGCGGGCTTGCTCGCTCCCACATTTTTGACTGTGTTCTACTCAGGAATCAGGCCAATTCGGCCCGCAGTTGCCGCGCTGCAGTCACCATATGCACCAGCGCCGCTTCCGTTTCCGGCCAACCCCGGGTCTTCAGCCCGCAATCCGGGTTCACCCACAACCGCTCGGCCGGAATCCGCTTGGCCGCCTTGCGCAGCAGGTTGGCCATTTCCGAAGCCTGCGGCACGCGCGGCGAGTGGATATCGTAGACCCCCGGCCCAATGTCATTCGGGTAAGCGAAGGCTTCAAACGCTTCGAGCAACGCCATGTCCGAGCGTGAAGTTTCGATGGTAATCACATCGGCATCCATGGCGGCGATGGACTCGATCACATCGTTGAATTCGCTGTAGCACATGTGGGTGTGGATCTGGGTTTCATCCCGCACACCCGAGGCGCACAGGCGGAACACCTCGGTGGCCCAGTCGAGGTAGGGTTGCCACTGCGCCTGGCGCAACGGCAGGCCTTCGCGGAAGGCGGCTTCGTCGATCTGCACGATCTTGATGCCGGCGGCTTCCAGGTCCACCACTTCGTCACGAAGCGCCAGGGCGAGTTGCCGGGCCTGCGCCTCACGGCTCACGTCTTCGCGGGGGAACGACCACATCAGCATGGTCACGGGGCCGGTCAGCATGCCCTTCATGACTTTATGGGTAAGGCCTTGGGCGTAGCGGATCCACTCCACGGTCATGGCTTTCGGGCGGCTCAGGTCACCGACGATCACCGCAGGTTTTACGCAACGCGAACCGTAGCTCTGCACCCAACCAAAACGGGTGAACGCATAACCGTCCAACTGTTCGGCAAAATACTCGACCATGTCATTGCGTTCGGCTTCGCCGTGCACCAATACATCCAGGCCAAGGTTCTCCTGCACTTCAACGGCGTGCTTGATCTCGCTGTGCATGGCTTCGACGTATTCGGCTTCACTCAACCGGCCCGCCTTGTAGGATTGCCGCGCCAGGCGGATCGACGCGGTCTGCGGGAACGAACCGATGGTGGTAGTCGGAAACAACGGCAGGTTGAGGCCGGCACGCTGCTGCTCGATGCGCCGGGCAAACGGCGACTGGCGCAGGCTGTCCTGGGCGGTGATGGCCGCGACACGGGCCTGCACCGCCGGTTTGTGGATACGCGGCGAGGCGGCACGGGCCGCTTGCACCGCACGGCTTTGTTCCAGGGCGGCGAGTACGCTTGGCGCTTGCGGCGCGTCGACCGCTTGCGCCAGCACGGCGACTTCAGCGCACTTCTGTACGGCAAACGCCAGCCAGCTTTTCAGCTCGGCATCCAGCGTGTCTTCACGGCCCAGGTCCACCGGGCTGTGCAACAAGGAACAGGATGGCGCCACCCACAAGCGATCACCCAGTCGTTCATGGGCGTGCTGCAAGGTCGCCAGGGCTGTTTCCAGGTCGCAACGCCACACGTTACGGCCGTTGACCACGCCCAGGGACAACACCTTATACGCCGGCAGGCGGTCGAGGATGGTCGGGTACTGTTCCGGTGCACGCACCAGGTCGATGTGCAGGCCATCCACCGGCAGGTTGGCGGCCAAGCCCAGGTTCTCTTCCAGGCCGCCGAAGTAGGTGGCCACCAGTTTTTTCAGCGGATCGCGCTGGATCAGGTTGTAGGCGCGTTCAAAGGCGTTTTTCCAGTCCTGTGGCAGATCAAGTACAAGGATAGGCTCGTCGATCTGCACCCATTCCACGCCCAGTTCGGCCAGGCGCTGGAAGATCTGGCCATACAGCGGCAACAGCCGGTCAAGCAGGTCGAGCTTGTCGAAGTCACCGCCCTTGGCCTTGCCCAGCCACAGATAAGTCAGCGGGCCGATCACCACGGGCTTGACGTTGTGGCCCAGGTCACGGGCTTCCCGCACCTCGTCGAACAACTGATCCCACCCCAGATGGAAGTGCTGGTCGACGCTGAACTCCGGGACCAGGTAATGGTAATTGGTGTCGAACCACTTGGTCATTTCCTGGGCGTGGGCACCGCCGCAGCAACTGTCGCTGACGCCACGGGCCATGCCGAACAGCGTTTGCAGGGTGGCCTTGCCATCGGCCGGACGGAAGCGCTCCGGGATCACGCCGAACATCAGCGAGTGGGTCAGCACCTGGTCGTACCAGGCGAAATCGCCGGCCGGCAGCAGCTCGATACCGGCCTGTTTCTGCAGGTCCCAATGGGCCTTGCGCAAGTCACGGCCAACGGCGCGCAGGCCGGCTTCGTCGAGCTCACCCTTCCAGAACGCCTCCTGCGCTTTTTTCAGTTCACGGTCGCGTCCAATGCGCGGGAATCCGAGGGAATGAGCGACTGCCATGACTTACAACTCCACTGTTGATATGAATGGCAGGCATTGTCGGCAGACACGCATAATGAGACAAACTCATTCTATTCCAGATGATCACAAGATCTATTCATGTTGATATCCGATACAGGTGCGCAGGCCGGGACTCGCTCAATCAATCAACCCTTGGGCGTCATAAAACGGATAAGGCCCCGGGTACTCGCCGAACACGCCGTTATGGCTGACCAACCCCTGTTGCGCTTCCCAGCGGTGCAGCAGATAGCCCGCCGGCTCCAGGTTGAAATGCGCGGGCGCCGTGTCTTGCAAGTCCAGCACGATCTGGTGGGACGTGCCGGGGCAGACACAGCTCACGCTCCCGCCAAAACGTTTCTGCATCGGCCGGTGCAGATGCCCGCACAACAAGCGCTCCACCTGAGGATGGCGCGCGACGACCTGCTCCAGGGCGGCGGCATTGATGAAGGGTTCGCGGTCCATATGGCCGATGCCGCTAATGAACGGCGGGTGATGCAGGATCAACAAGGTCGGTGCCTGCGGGCGAAGCGCCAATTGCTCATCGAGCCACTGCAATTGGCTGTCGAGCAACTGGCCGCCATGACCGCCGGGAATGGTCGAATCGAGACCGATCAAGCGCAACGGATACTCATCCACCACCCAGTCCAATGGACCCTCGGCCGACGCCGGCAAGTAGCGGTGATCACGGAACGCCTCCAGCAACGGCCCGCGCGTGTCATGGTTGCCGGGCACCAGGTAGCACGGCATGTGCAGCCGCGCGAGTTCGGGGTGCAGCACGGCGTATTCATCGGCGCGGCCGAAGTCCACCAGGTCGCCGCTGATCACCACGATATCGGGGCGCGGATGGCTGGCGTTCAGATGGTCGACGGCATGGCGCAGCGCGCCCAGGGTATCCACCACGCCATAGGTGAGGCGCTGGCCGGCTTTGAGGTGCAGGTCGCTGATCTGGGCGACGAGGAACGGACGATTCACAGTGGATTCTCACGCATTCAGGGTGAACAACATGTGCGGCGCAATCGCCAGGGCGATCGGCGCGCCGACGGCGTACAGCTGGTTGTCGCTGCTGTCGACCAGCAACGGTTGCGGGCCGCCTACGTCCACCAGCAAACGGCTTTGCGCGCCCTGGAAGAACTGCGCCAGCAGACGCCCATGCAGGTGCCCTTCGCTCTCCATCACGCGCAGATGTTCGGGGCGGCAATACAGGGTGTCAGGCTGGTCGGTACCCTGCCACGGCAATTCGCCGCCGCAGACTTTCAAGCCCGTGGGTGACGAGCTGCTGACCGCGAAGGCATTGAGGTTGCCGACAAAGCCTGCGACGAAGGCGTTGGCCGGTTTCTGGTAGATGTCCCGTGGGCTGGCCAGTTGCGCGATACGCCCATGCTCCATCACCAGGATGCGGTCGCCCAGGGCCATGGCTTCGCCCTGGTCGTGGGTGACGAACACCGAGGTGATGCCCAGGCCACGCAGCAGTTCATTCAGCTCACTGCGCAGGCGTTCGCGCAGTTGCGCATCGAGGGCCGCCAGGGGCTCGTCCAGCAGCAGCACTTTCGGACGTGGCGCCAAGGCGCGGGCCAGGGCGACGCGCTGGCGCTGGCCGCCGGACAACTCATGGATGCTGCGCTTGCCATGCTGCTGCAACCCCACCAATTCAAGCAGCTCTTCGCAACGCTTGTTGCGCTCGCGCGGCGCCATGCCGCGAATCTTCAAGCCATAGACAATGTTGCCGGCCACGTCCAGGTTGGGAAACAGCGCGTAGTTCTGGAACACCATGCCCACGTCGCGGCGCTCGATGGGCAGGCGGGTCACGTCCTGAGCGCCAAAAAACACCTGGCCCACATCCGGGCGTTCCAGGCCGGCGATCAAGCGTAAGGTGGTGGTTTTGCCACAGCCGGACGGGCCGAGGATCGCCAGGGTTTCACCGCCTTCGACGGTCAGGTTCAAGTCATGCACGGCCACGGTGCCGTCGGCGAACGCCTTGCGACAGCCTTGCAGGCCAATAGTGATAGCGGTCATCGACGCTCTCCACGGGACAAACGGGCACTGATGGCCTGCAGCGCAATCAGCAGCGGCACGATCATCAGCAAAAAGATAAGGGTGTAGGCGCTGGCGATTTCCAGGCGCGCCGAGGCGTAGCTGTCGGCCAGGCCCACCGGCAGGGTCTTGGTCATTGGCGTATGGAGCATCCAGGTCAGGTTGAATTCACCCAGGCTCAGGGTAACCACCATCAAGACGCCGGCCAAAATCCCTGCCCGGCAATTGGGCACCACCACGCTGAAAAAGCGTTTGACGGGACCCGCGCCCAGGCTCGCCGCCGCCTCCTCCAGCACCGGCAGTTGCTGGCGCTGCATCACCGCCATCACCGGACGCACCAGGAACGGCAAGGTAAACAGCACATGGCCAACCAGGATAAACAGCCAACTGCTGCGAAAGCTGCCGAACTGTCCGTAAGTCAGCAACAGCGCGAGCGCACTCGCCAGGCCCGGCATCGCTACCGGCAGCACCATCAACTCTTCGAACGCGCGGCTGAAGCGGTTATTCATGCGCACCAGCGCATAAGCCGCCGGCACGCCGATCACGCAGACGCACACCGCGCAGGCCAGGGCCAGTTGCAGCGACAACCACACAGTGGACGAATAGGCCTGCCACACCTGGACCAACCAGTCGAAGGTCAAGCCACTGGACAGGCCGACAAAGAAATTGCGGGTCAACCCGGCCAGCAGCGACATCACCACCGGCACCAGCATGAAAGCGCACACCAGCAGCGTAAACAGCAGTTGAACGACAAACAGCGATGAGCGCTTCACAGCACAGTCCCCGAATTTTTCACCAGGCGCCGCGTGAGCAGCAACACGGCCCAGGTCACCGCGCCAAGCACGACCGACAGCGCAGCGGCGACGGCAAAATTGGCGTAGTTGGTGAATACATTGTAGATCGCCACAGGCGTGACGTTGAGCCGCGTGCCCAAGGTAAACGCCGTGCCGAAGGCGCCCATGGACGTGGCAAAACAGATCGCCCCGCACGATGCCAGCGCCGGCGCCAGGCCCGGCACGATCACATCGCAGACCACGCGCCAGTGCCCTGCCCCCAGCGAATGCGCGGCTTCTTCCAGGCTGCGGTCGAGGCTTTCGCAGGCGGCCATCACCGTCAGGATCACCCGTGGAATCGAGAAGTACAGGTAACCCACGAACAGCCCCGCCAATGAGTAGGCAAAGATCCAGCGCTCACCGGCCAGTTGCATCCCCAGCGCGGCGAACAGCCCTTGACGCCCGGCCAGCAGGATCACCAGGAAGCCCACCACCACACCGGGAAACGCCAGCGGAAACGTGAGCAATGCCACCAGCGCCGAGCGCCCGAAGAACTGTTGCCGGGCGAGGAACACGCCGCTGATGCCGCCGATCACCAACGCGACCAGCGTCACCACCACCGCCAGGACCAGGGTCTGCCCCAGGCTGCCCAGGTACTGCGCACTGCTGAGCACCTGCCAATAACCGCTCCCGGCACTGTCGCGGCTCTCGGCGCGAGCAGCATCAGGTGCGCCAGCGGCAACAGCCAGAACGCGAGCAGCACCGCCAAAGCGGGAGCCAGCGCCCAGCCTGCCTGTCGTGCCGATGCGGCCACTTACTTGACCTCGTTCAGGTAACGGGCGGCGAAGGCTTCCTGCACGGCGGCCATTTTTTCGTAGTCCACCACACCGGCGCGGGCGTAATCGCTGTCGGGCAGGAACTGTGCGGCCACGTCCGCCGGCATTTTCATCGGCCGTACCGGGCGCAGGTAGGCCTTGGCCCAGAGTGCCTGGCCCTCGTCCGACAGCACGAAGTCGAGGACTTTTTCCGCGTTGGCGCGGTGCGGCGCGTTGGCGACCAGGCTCATGACGTAGGGCACGCTGATGCTGCCTTCTTTCGGGATCACGAAGGCGACATTGGCCTGGTCCTTGTAGCGGGCGCGGTAGGCGTTGAAGTCGTAGTCGACCAGGATCGGCAACTCGCCGGACAGCACCCGCGCATAGGCGGTTTGCTTGGGCACGATGGGCGCGTTTTTCGCCAGTTTCTGGAAGTAGTCGATGGCCGGCGCGAAGTTGTCCAGGTCGCCGCCCATGGCGCGGTTGATCGCCACGGCCGAGACGTAGCCGACGAAGGCGCTGGAGGGGTCGAGGTAACCGACCATGCCTTTGTATTCTGGTTTGAGCAGGTCGGCCCAGCTTTGCGGCACCGGCAAGCCACCGAGGGCATCGACGTTGACCATGATGCCCAAGGTCCCGGAATGGATCGCGAACCAATGGCCGGCCGGGTCTTTCAGGCCGGCGGGAATCTGGTCCCAGGCCTTGGGTTTATAGGTGTCGACCACCCCGGCTTTTTGCGCCTGCAGGCCGAAGGTCACGCCGTAGTAAACGACGTCGGCCACGGGTGCGGCTTTTTCCGCCACCAACTGCGCCAGGGACTGCCCGGAGTTCTTGTTGTCCAGCGGCACCTGCACGCCGGTGCTGGCGGCGATGGCCTTGAGCTGGGTGCCCCAGTCGGCCCAGTCCGGCGGGCAGTTGTAGCAAATCGCGGTGTCGGCGGCCTGGGCCAGGCTGGCCGCACCGCACAGCAGCAGGGCTGCCAGGGTTTTACTGAGTGCGCGCATCAAGTGTCTCCTCATGGGGCTGGGTACTTTCGCCCGGCCGGATATGGCAAGGCAGGCAATGGGACGTCGGGGCGTTGCCGGCGATTTGCGCCAGCAGTTGGTCGATCACGGTGCTGGCCAGCAGCGCAATGGGCTGCACCACACTGCACAGGGTCGGGTGCATCTGGGTGCCGAGGCTGATGCCATCGAAGCCCATCACCGAGAGTTGTTCGGGCACGTTCCAGCCGTTACGCCGCAATTGCGCGATCAGGCTGATTGCCAGGAAGTCGTTGGAACACACCAGCGCGGTGGGCGCCTCGCGCCCTTGCAGGAAGGGTTCGATGGCGCTGAAGTCGGCCTGGGTGTGGGCCGGCATTTCGATCACCGGGCGGCTGTCCAGGCCGTGCGTTTGCATGGCATCGCAATAGCCGGCGTAGCGCAGGCGGGCGCGGTCGGACTGCAACGCCGGGCCGGCGACCATGCTGATGCGCCGATGCCCGGTTTCCAGCAGGTAACGCGTGGCCAGCGACATGCCTGCGCGGTTGTCGACCGACACAGCGCTGTAGTTGGGGTTGCTCGGCTGATGATAGGCCAGCACGAAGGGGGTCTTCTCGGTATTGAGGCTGCTGAGCACCGCATTGCTTTCGGCATCGGTGACCGTCAGCACCAGGCCGTCGACACGCTGGCGCAACAGCTCTTCCACCACTGTGCTTTCGCGCTCGCTGCTGTAATCGGTGGTGGCCAGGACCAGGCTGTAGCCGCGCAGGCGCGCGGCGCGTTCCATGGCCTGGAACTGTTCGGCGAACACCGGGTTGAGCAGGTTGGGCACCACCACACCGATCAGTTGGGTGGTTTGCAGGCGCAACTGGCGGCCCAGCAGGTTCGGCCGGAAGCCCAACTCACGGGCGGCGGCGAACACCTGTTCACGGGTGGTCGGGCGCACCTGGTCGGGGGGAGGCAAAAGTGCGGGCGGCGGTGGCGCGGGATACGCCGGCCAGCCGTGCGACGTCTTTG
>JAFHKH010000210.1 GCA_016937595.1 Pseudomonas cedrina subsp. fulgida
AACGATAACGCGGGCATTCTGGATGTACGCGGCGTTCTCAGGTTTTTCGCGAGCAAGCTCGCTCCTACAATGTTGGCTTTATCCCAATATATGGGACTGTTATTTATATATTGAGACTTTACCTGCCATAGGTTTATATTCGCCCATCGGCTTTTTCAACGCAGGTGAAGCGATGCAGGCGCAATTGATCGCGCTCGATTGGGGAACCAGCTCCCTTCGTGCTTATAAACTTGGCCCCGCAGGCGTGGTGCTGGAACAGCGCTCGCTGGCCTGGGGCATCATGCATTTGCCCAGCGAGCCCCGGAATATCGCCGGTGTGCATTGCAGCGATGGCTTTGAGTTGGCGTTCGATGCGGCGTGCGGCGACTGGCTCGATGCCGAACCCAACCTTGCAGTGATCGCCTGTGGCATGGTCGGCAGCGCACAGGGTTGGAGCGAGGCGGCATACCGCAATACGCCGGTCGACGTCGCCCGCCTCAGCCAGGCCTTGCACCGCGTGCGCAGCGTGCGCGGGGTCGACGTACATATCGTGCCGGGCGTCATCGAAAAGATGGGCTTGCCCAACGTGATGCGCGGCGAAGAAACCCAGGTATTGGGTGTGTTGCAGGGGCTGGGCACCGACGTATTGATCGGCTTGCCCGGCAGCCATTCCAAATGGGTCGAAGTGGTCGAAGGCTGCATCACCCACTTCGACACCTTCATGACCGGCGAGGTGTTCGCGGTGCTGAGCAAGCACAGCATCCTCGGGCGCACCCAGCAAACCAGCGAGCAATTCCAGGCCCAGGCCTTTGACCGAGGCGTGCAAGTGGCGCTCTCCAAAGACGGGCAGCGCGGCATGCTGTCGACGTTGTTCAGCGCACGCACCCTTGGCCTCACCGCCGAACTCACCCCCGAGCAGCAACCCGACTACCTTTCGGGCTTGCTTATCGGCCATGAACTCAACGGCTTGCCGGACAGCGCACGCCACAAGCAGATCATCCTGGTCGGCGCCGCCGTGCTTTGCGCCCGCTATCAACGCGCCCTCGCCCTCTGCGGCTTTGCCCATGTCAGCCTGGCGCAGGAAGCCAGCGAACGCGGTCTGTGGCAACTGGCCGAGGCGGCCGGGCTCATTCAACCTGTAACGGAGGCCTGACATGCTCAAGCAAGCACTCGCGCAAAACGGTTTGATCGCCATCCTGCGCGGCATCCGCCCGGACGAAGCCCAGGCCGTCGGCCAAGTGCTCTACCAGGCTGGGTTTCGTGTGATCGAAGTCCCGCTCAATTCGCCCGATCCCTACACCAGCATCCGCACCTTGCGCGACAGCCTGCCCGCCGATTGCCTGATCGGTGCCGGTACGGTGCTGTTGCCTGAGCAGGTCGAGCAGGTCAAAGCGGCCGGTGGCCAGGTGATCGTGATGCCCCACAGCGATGCCAAGGTCCTGCGCGCCGCCAAAGCCGCTGGCCTCTACTTGTCGCCGGGCGTCGCCACGCCCACCGAAGCCTTCGCCGCACTGGCCGAAGGCGCTGATGTGTTGAAACTGTTCCCCGCCGAGCAAATGGGCCCGTCGGTGATCAAGGCCTGGCTGGCGGTATTGCCGGCTGGCACCTTGCTGCTGCCGGTGGGCGGTATCAACCCGGACAACATGCAAGTGTTTATCGACGCTGGCGCCAAAGGCTTCGGGCTGGGTTCCGGGTTGTTCAAACCGGGTATGACAGTGGATCAGGTAGCGAGCCGCGCCCAGGCTTATGTCGCCGCCTGGAAAGCCCTGAGCTGACTATAAGTTCCGCGCCTGCAGGCGCCGCATCTATAAGAGAGATAACAGATGAAAATCACCAAACTGACGACCTTTATCGTGCCGCCGCGCTGGTGCTTCCTGAAAGTCGAAACCGACCAGGGCGTGACCGGCTGGGGTGAACCCGTCGTCGAGGGGCGCGCCCACACCGTGGCGGCGGCTGTCGAAGAATTGTCCGACTACCTGATCGGCAAAGACCCACGCAATATCGAAGACATCTGGACCGTGCTCTATCGCGGCGGCTTCTACCGTGGCGGCGCCGTGCACATGAGCGCCCTCGCCGGTATCGACCAGGCATTGTGGGACATCAAGGGCAAGGCCCTGGGTGTGTCGGTCAGCGATCTGCTCGGCGGCCAGGTGCGTGACAAGATCCGCGTGTACTCATGGATCGGCGGCGACCGCCCGGCCGATACCGCCCGCGCCGCCAAGGAAGCCGTGGCCCGTGGTTTTACCGCGGTGAAAATGAACGGCACCGAAGAATTGCAGTTCGTCGACAGCTTTGAAAAAGTCGACCTGGCCCTGGCCAACGTCGCCGCCGTGCGTGATGCGGTCGGTCCGAACGTCGGCATCGGCGTCGACTTCCATGGCCGCGTGCACAAGCCCATGGCCAAGGTGCTGATGAAAGAGCTGGACCCGTACAAACTGATGTTTATCGAAGAGCCGGTGCTGAGCGAGAACTACGAAGCGCTCAAGGAACTGGCGCCGCTGACCAGCACGCCGATTGCCTTGGGCGAGCGCCTGTTCTCGCGCTGGGACTTCAAGCGCGTGCTCAGCGAAGGCTACGTCGACATCATCCAGCCGGATGCTTCCCACGCCGGCGGCATCACCGAAACCCGCAAGATCGCCAACATGGCTGAAGCCTACGACGTGGCGCTGGCCCTGCACTGCCCGCTGGGCCCGATCGCCCTGGCGGCCTGCCTGCAGCTGGATGCGGTGTGCTACAACGCGTTTATCCAGGAGCAAAGCCTGGGCATTCACTACAACGAGAGCAACGACCTGCTCGATTACGTGCGCGACCCAGGGGTGTTTGACTACGACCAGGGCTTTGTGAAAATCCCCAACGGGCCGGGCCTGGGCATCGAGATCAACGAGGAATACGTGATCGAACGCGCGGCGATCGGCCACCGCTGGCGCAACCCGATCTGGCGCCACGCCGACGGCAGCTTTGCCGAGTGGTGATTTCCCTCTGACGAAACCGGAGTAAATGTGGGAGCTGGCTTGCCTGCGATGGCGGTCTATCAGTGCCAGAGATGCAAGCTGACCCACCGCTTTCGCAGGCAAGCCAGCTCCCACATTGACCACGTTCCGTCAGCACGCATTGACCTCAATAAACATAAAAAGAGGCACCTCCCATGCAACCTGAAACCCTCACGCAGGCGTCTTTAGTCACGCCTACCCGAAAGCGTTTTTTCATCATGGTGCTGCTGTTCATCACCGTGGTCATCAACTACCTGGACCGCAGCAACCTGTCGATCGCCGCCCCGGCGCTGACCAGCGACTTAGGGATAGACCCGGTGCACGTCGGCCTGATCTTCTCGGCCTTCGGCTGGACCTACGCCGCCATGCAGATTCCCGGTGGCTGGCTGGTGGACCGCGTGCCGCCGCGCATTCTCTACACCGCTGCGCTGTTGCTGTGGTCCATCGCCACCGTCATGCTCGGCTTCGCTGCCAGCTTTATCGCGCTGTTCGTGCTGCGCATGGCGGTGGGTGCGTTGGAAGCCCCGGCGTATCCGATCAACAGCCGTGTGGTCACCACCTGGTTTCCTGAGCGCGAGCGCGCCACGGCAATTGGCGTCTACACCTCGGGACAGTTTGTCGGGCTGGCATTTCTCACGCCGGTCCTGGCCTGGCTGCAGCATGCGTTTGGCTGGCACATGGTGTTTGTCGCCACCGGTGGCGTGGGGATTGTGTGGGCGGTGATCTGGTACGCGGTGTACCGCGAGCCGAAGGATTTCAAAGGTGCCAACGCGGCTGAAATCGAGCTGATCCGCGACGGCGGTGGCCTGGTGGACATGCAGGAGAAAACCACCAAGGCGCCTTTCAGCTGGGTTGACTTGGGCATCGTGTTGAGCAAGCGCAAACTCTGGGGCATCTACCTGGGGCAGTTCTGCCTGAACTCCACGCTGTGGTTCTTCCTGACCTGGTTCCCGACCTACCTGGTGAAATACCGCGGCATGGACTTCATCAAGTCCGGCCTGCTGGCGTCGCTGCCGTTCCTGGCGGCGTTTGTCGGCGTGCTGTGCTCCGGGATTTTTTCCGACTGGCTGATTCGTCGCGGCGCGTCGGTGGGTTTCGCGCGCAAGTTGCCGATCATTGGCGGCTTGCTGATTTCCACGGCGATCATCGGCGCCAACTATGTGGACTCGACGGCCTGGGTGATCGCGTTCCTGGCGCTGGCGTTCTTTGGTAACGGCCTGGCGTCGATTACCTGGTCGTTGGTGTCTACCCTGGCACCGGCGCGCCTGCTGGGGCTGACTGGCGGGGTGTTCAATTTCATCGGTAACCTGTCGGCGATTGCCACGCCGATCGTGATTGGCTTCTTGGCCAGTGGCGATTCGTTTGCGCCGGCGATTACCTATATCGCGGTGCTGGCGCTGCTGGGGGCGCTTTCCTACCTATTGCTTGTCGGTAAGGTCGAGCGGATCGAACTGAACAAATAAACCGCGAGCGCGCGTTGTGGCGAGCGGGCTT
>JAFHKH010000211.1 GCA_016937595.1 Pseudomonas cedrina subsp. fulgida
CAAACATCCAGGGAAGTGAGCTTGTTGTGGCGAGCGGGCTTGTCGTGGCGAGCGGGCTTGCCCTAAGCCGTTGCAGTTAAGCGCAGATCCCCTGTGGAGCGCTGCCCGCGATAGCGGTGGGCCAGTCAACGTCAATGTTTGCTGGATTGACGCCTTCGCGAGCAAGCCCGCTCCCACAGGGGATCCGGGTTCTCACAACACGTTGTGTCGGTACCGCGCCCATTTCGGGGCCCGGGCGCACCAACGCAGAACACGCTCGAGCGTCACCTCCAAGGTTGTCCTTGCCAACCAAACAGTTGTCTCGACGAACAAAGCGGCCCCGCGCCGTGCGGATTAATTTCCACCTCACAGCGCTCAATCCCCCGCTGATGAGGCACGCCATGTATCGACAACCCTCGCAACCTTCGCCTGACGCCTTCTGGCTTCTGCAGACGCGCGACCTGGTGCCCGAAGAATCGGCTTACTGGCTGCTCGAATGGGGGGCCTTGAAGCTGCTGCACCGACGGCAGGTCGTCGAGCATCTCGACGTCAGTGCCGCCCGTACGCCTGAACCCCAAAAATAACGAGGAGCTCAAGATGGAATCTGCAATCGATAAACATCTCAAATGCCCACGCACCCTGTCTCGCCGCGTGCCCGAGGAGTACCAGCCGCCGTTTCCGATGTGGGTCGCGCGCGCTGACGAGCAGTTGCAACAAGTGGTGATGGCTTACCTGGGTGTGCAATATCACGGCGAGGCGCAACGCGAGGCGGCGTTGCAGGCCATGCGACAGATCGTCAGCAGCTTCAGCCTGCCCGACGGCCCGCAGACCCACGATCTGACCCACCACACCGACAACAGCGGCTTTGATAATTTGATGGTGGTGGGTTACTGGAAAGACCCGGCCGCCCACTGCCGCTGGCTGCGTTCAGCCGAGGTAAAGGGTTGGTGGGCTGCGCCGGAGCGTCTCGGTGAAGGCCTGGGCTACTTCCGTGAAATCACCGCGCCGCGTGCCGAGCAGTTCGAAACCCTGTACGCCTTCCAGGAAAACCTGCCGGGCGTCGGCGCAGTCATGGACGCAACCAGTGGCGAAATCGAAGAGCACGGTTATTGGGGCTCGATGCGCGACCGTTTCCCGATCTCCCAGACCGACTGGATGAAGCCGTCCGATGAGCTGCAAGTCGTCGCGGGTGATCCGGCCAAAGGTGGGCGAGTCGTGGTGCTGGGGCATGACAATATTGCGCTGATTCGTTCTGGCCAGGATTGGGCGGACGCCGAAGCAGAGGAGCGCTCGCTGTACCTCGATGAAATCCTGCCGACGCTGCAGGACGGCATGGACTTCCTGCGGGACAACGGCCAACCCCTGGGCTGCTACAGCAACCGGTTCGTACGCAATATCGATATGGACGGCAATTTTCTCGACCTGAGCTACAACATCGGGCACTGGCGCTCGCTCGAAAAGCTCGAGCGCTGGGCCGAATCGCACCCCACCCACCTGCGTATTTTCGTGACGTTCTTCCGGGTGGCGGCGGGCCTGAAAAAGCTGCGGCTGTACCACGAAGTGTCTGTGTCGGACGCCAAAAGCCAGGTGTTTGAGTACATCAACTGTCACCCGCAAACCGGAATGCTGCGCGACGCGCAACCGGCCAAAGCCTGAGCGCCACCGTTCACCTGGACTTCAGCTCGCTTGCCGCCTTAGTCGGGCGGCACGGCATCCCTTTGCAAGGAATTGACCATGAACAACAAGCTCCGTCTGCTGACACTCACCACCGTATTGCCCGCGCTGCATGCCAACGCGGGCGAAGTGGCCCCTGGCGATTATGAGCAATACCCCGTCGGCGCGACCATCGGTGCGATTTACTACCAGCACTCCACCACGAACTCGGCCTACAGCAACGGCCATAAGGTCAGCTCGGATTTCAACCTGAACTCGGACGTCGGCATCCTGCGTCTGCTGCATGTGTACGCGTTGAGCGACACGCTCACCATCGACCCGCAATTCCTGTTGCCCTTCGGCCACGTCTCCACCGGCGGCGATGCCTCGGCGCTGGGCAGCACGCGGGGTGTCGGCGACCTGATCCTGACCGCGCCACTGAAGTGGCGGCTCAACGACGCCCGCGACACCTTCAGCATCGCGCCCTATGTGTATGTGCCCACCGGCACCTACGACAAGGATGACGCGCTGAACATCGGTGAGAACCGCTGGAAATTCGAATTGCAGAGTGCCTATGTCAAGCACTTCACCGAACACTGGGCGATGGACCTGGTGGGCGGCGCGACCTGGTATGGCGATAACACCGATTTCGGCGCCAACGGCGACCGTCTCAAGCAGGACGTGTCCTACGCGGCGCAGGTGATGGGGCGTTATATGCCTGACGCCACCACCGCGTTCGGTATCGGCTTCGGGCGGACCTGGGCCGGCGAAACCAATGTCGAGCATGTCAACCAGGACAACGAAATGGGTACCACCAACTTCCGCCTGACGGCCACCAAGTTTTTCACCGCCCAGGACCAGATCCAACTGCAGTTGGGCAAGGACCTTTCCGTGGAGAACGGCCCCAAGGAAGACTTCCGGATGAACCTGCGCTACGCCCGCGTGTTTTGAGACCCGCCTGTAGCGACAAGGGAGGGCAGCCAGTGGCTGTCCGTTTCAACCAAGTCACTGTCTTTTTCAGCCAAGCCTGTGTGGGCCCGCCGGGATTATCTTGAACGCCACAGTGCTTACAGGCCATTACGATAAGGAAAGCCCCACGATGGCAATCGTTCGTCCCACCGTTGATCAGCTACTGGACACCGCGAGTCGCCTGCACATGCAGCTCGACCGCGAGCAGGCCAGCGAATACCTGGCGTTGATGCAGCCGAGCTTCGACGCCTACGACCTGATCGACGCGTTGCCCGACTGCATCCCGCCGATACGCTACGAGCGCACGCCGGGCTATCGCCCTTCGGCGGCGCACAACCCGCTCAACGCCTGGTATGTGCGCACTGAAGTCAACGGTGCATCTACCGGCAAGCTGGCGGGCAAAACCGTTGCACTCAAGGACAATATTTCCCTGGCCGGCGTGCCCATGATGAATGGCGCCAAGCCGCTGGAGGGCTTCGTGCCGTCGTTCGACGCCACTGTGGTCACGCGCTTGCTGGATGCGGGCGCGACCATCCTCGGCAAGGCCACGTGCGAGCACTACTGCCTGTCCGGCGCAGTCACACCTCCGATCCCGCGCCGGTGCACAACCCCTACCGCCAGGGTTTTTCGTCGGGCGGCTCGTCTTCCGGCAGCGCGGCGTTGGTGGCCACGGGCGAGGTCGACCTGGCGGTCGGCGGCGATCAAGGCGATCGATCCGGATTCCTTCGGCTTTCTGCGGCACTTACGGGATGAAGCCGACCCACGGCCTGGTGCCTTACACCGGCATCATGGCCATCGAAGCGACTATCGACCACGTCGGCCCCATCACCGCAACGGTGCGCGACAACGCGTTGATGCTGGAGGTCATGGCGGGCGCCGACGGGCTTGATCCGCGCCAGGCCGCGCCGCAGGTCGACAGCTACAGCGATTACCTGGAGCGCGGTGTGCAAGGGCTGCGGATCGGCATCCTGCAGGAAGGCTTTGCACTGGCGAACCAGGATCCGCGCGTCGCCGCCTCGGTGCGCCATGCCATCGCCCGGTTTGAACAACTGGGCGCACAGGTCGAGGAGGTGTCGGTGCCCGAACATAGCATCGCCGGTGCGCTGTGGCTGCCCATCGGCTGTGAAGGCCTGACCATGCAAATGATGCACGGCAACGGCGCCGGCTTTAACTGGCAAGGCCTGTACGACGTCGCGTTGCTGGACAAGCAGGCGCAATGGCGCGAGCAGGCCGACGCGTTGTCCGCCTCCCTCAAGCTGTGCATGTTCGTGGGCCAATACGGCCTGGACCGCTACAACGGGCGCTTCTACGCCAAGGCCCAGAACCTGCGGCGCATGGCGCGGGCCGGTTATGACGCGGCACTGGCGCGCTATGACCTGCTGGTGATGCCGACCGTGCCCATCGTCGCCCAGCCCCATCCGCCAGCCGATTGCTCGATCACCGAATACGTGGCCCGCGCGCTGGAAATGATCGGCAATGCGTCAGCCCAGGACATCACCGGCCACCCGGCCATGTCGATTCCCTGCGGCCTGGTGGACGGTTTGCCGGTCGGCCTGATGCTGGTGGGCAAGCACTACGCCGAAGGCACGATTTACCAGGCAGCCGCCGCCTTCGAGGCGTCTGTCGACTGGAAAACCCTGTAGCCGGCTCGGCCCCCGTGAAGCGCAAAAACAATAAAGCCATCAGGCGCTGCTTCGAAGCTCAATGATGAGGAACCCCATGATGAAGACCCACGAAAACAACACGTCGACCCCAGGCGAGCGCGCGCAGGCGCTATTCCAGGTGCTCAAGCAAAAGGAGCTGATTCCCGACGGTTACATCGAACAGCTAACCCAACTGATGGCGCACGACTGGCGCCCGGAGAACGGCGCGCGGGTGGTGGCCAAGGCCTGGGTGGACCCGCAGTTTCGCGAACTGCTGCTCAGGGACGGTACCGCCGCGTGCGCCCAGTTCGGCTATACCGGCCCGCAGGGCGAATACATCGTGGCCCTGGAAGACACGCCGACCCTGAAAAACGTGATTGTGTGCAGCCTGTGTTCCTGCACCAACTGGCCCGTCCTCGGCTTGCCGCCGGAGTGGTACAAGGGCTTCGAGTTCCGTGCCCGCCTGGTCCGTGAAGGCCGCACTGTGCTGCGCGAACTGGGCACGGAGCTGCCGGATGAAGTCACCGTCAAGGTGTGGGACACCAGCGCCGAAACCCGCTACCTGGTTCTGCCCGTAAGGCCCGTGGGCAGCGAGGCCATGGACGAAGCAGCGCTGCGAAGCCTGATTACCAAGGATGTGCTGATCGGCGTGGCGCTGCCCCACGTAGCGTAGCCGATAAGCGTTGTCCCTTTCACTTTCCAGAGGTATGCACAATGGATGGCTTTCACGATCTCGGCGGTTTCCAGGGCTTTGGCAAAGTCCCCCACACCATCAACAGCCTGAGCTACACACCGGTGTTCAAACAGGACTGGGAGCACCTGGCCTATAGCTTGATGTTCATCGGCGTCGATCATTTGAAAAAGTTCAGCGTGGACGAAGTCCGTCACGCCGTCGAACGCCTGGATGTGCGGCAACACGTGGGCACGCAGTACTACGAGCGTTATGTCATCGCGACCGCCACGCTGCTGGTCGAAACGGGCGTGATCACCCAGGCCGAGCTCGACCAGGCGCTGGGCTCGCCCTTCAAGCTGGCGAACCCGGCCCACGCCAAGGGACGCTCGGCGATCACCGGTCGCCCGCCGTTCGAAGTGGGCGAGCGCGTGGTGGTTCGCGACGAGTACGTGGCGGGCCATGTGCGCATGCCGGCCTACGTGCGGGGCAAAGACGGGCGTGGTGCTGCACCGCACTTCGGTGAAGTGGCCGTTCCCCGACGCGATTGGCCATGGTGATACCCGCGCGGCGCATCAGCCGACCTACCACGTCGAGTT
>JAFHKH010000212.1 GCA_016937595.1 Pseudomonas cedrina subsp. fulgida
CTCAACATCAATGTTTGCTGGACTGACGCCTTCGCGGGCAAGCCCGCTTCCCACAGTTGATCTTCATTGCTTTGAGTATTGCGTTTGCTTAACTGATCGGCATTGGGACCCGCCCGCTCACTACACCTTATTCATGCGCGCCTTAGTGGGCATCCAGGCTGTGAAGTTGCACGCGCAATAACCTCTCCAGTTCCAGCATCAGCTTCTCCAGGGACTTCACGCCGGCCTCAATCAACGGCCACTCATCACCGCGGGCGCAAGCCTGTTCGACGGCTTCGCACTGCCCGGCAAGTGGGGTCGCCTGGACAATACGCGCGGCCCCCTTGATCTTGTGCGCCTGCTCGATAATGTCCTGAAGCGGGGCATGCGCATCAATCAGGGCCGTCAGTTCCTGGCGGTCATGTTGACTGCTGCTCAACAACTCCTCGAGCAAACGCCTGCTCAATTGCGGGTCGCCGCCGGTCAGGGCCTCGAAGTTGCCGAGGTCCAGGTTCAGGTCGGTGGGTTGAGGGGTAATCTGCGCCAATTGCCGCTCCAGTGCCGTGAGGCTGATGGGTTTGAACAGGCAATCGTTCATGCCGGCTTCAGCGCAGCGTGCCTTCTCTTCGGGCTGGGCATTGGCGGTAAAACCCAGGATCACGCAGGGGGCCAGTTGCTCACGCTGTTCGTACTCACGGATCGAGCGGCTCAGCTCGTAGCCGTTCATGATCGGCATGTTGCAGTCGGCGATGATCAGGTCGAAGCGCTCCTGGCGCCATGCCTGGAACCCCGCGGCGCCGTTCTGGGCGGCGGTGTACTGGTGTCCCAGGTAGGCCAGTTGCTGGCACATCAGCAGGCGGTTTGCGGGATGATCGTCCACCACCAGTACGTTGAGCACCGGTGCGTTCGCAGGCGCCTCGGGAGTCTGCTCCACCCGCAGTTGTTCCGGGGCAAGCGTGTCATCTTCAGGTTGACGTGCACCTGGGTGCCGACCATGGGCACGCTGCTCAGGCTCAGTTGCCCGCCCATCATTGCGCACAGGCTGCGGCAGATCACCAGCCCCAGGCCGGCGCCGCTCCTGGCCAGTTGCCCGGAGTTGTCGGCCTGGGCGAAGGGTTCGAACAGGCGCAACTGATCATCTCGGCTGATGCCTATCCCGGTGTCTTCGACCACCAGCTTCATCTCGACCTGCTGCGCCAGCTCGGTGGGCAATACCTCCACCTTGATTTTCACCTGGCCACGCTCGGTGAATTTGATCGCGTTGCTGACCAGGTTCGACAGCACCTGCTTGAAGCGCAGCGGGTCGATCAGGACGTCGGTGTCGTCGAGGTTGGGCTTGAATTCAAGGGACAGGCTGAGGGTTTTCTGGCGTGCCAGGCCGTCGAAGACACGCACCACCGACTCGATGACTTCCCGCAGGTTGACGCGCTCCGGTGCCAGGCTCAGGCGCCCGGATTCGATGCGTGCGATGTCGAGGATATCGCCGATCAGTTCCAGCAGGTCCTTGGCCGAGTTGTACGCCACTTCGATGGCCGGGCGGTCGAGATGGCCCTGGTCGGCGCGCTTGAGGGTCAGCTCGAGCATGCCGATCACCGCGTTCATCGGCGTGCGGATTTCATGGCTCATGGTGGCAAGGAACGTGCTCTTGGCCCGGTTGGCCTCGTCGGCGCGCTCTTTGGCGGCGCGAATTTCGTCGAACAGTTGGCGTCGCTCGCTGATGTCGATCCAGCCGCCAATGATGCCTTGCACTTCTCCGATGGAATCGCGGTACGGCAGGATCCAGTGGTAGATCGTCAGTTTTTTTGCGCGGATATGCAGGGTGCGGTCCAGGATCAGCGGGGTGCCTTCCCTTATCACCCGCTGGTAATCGTCGTGGTATTGAACGGCTTCGGTTTCAAGGGCTTCGCTCATCTGGATGGCGCTTTTGCCGATCACGTCCTCGCGCTTGACGTCGAACACCTGCAGGTAGCTGTCGTTGCAGGTCTGCAGCAAGCCGTTTCGATCGCGCACGTAAATCGGGTGCGGGGTCTCGTTGACCAGCGCGCGCATGAATTCGAACTGGTCGCTGAGGGCGCGTTCGGCCATCTTGCGGTGCTTGATCTGGCGACGCATGTAGGCGTTCCAGCCCAGGGAGACCAACAGCAGCAGCCCGGTAACGATGATGATGCGGGCGATCAATTGGTGGTAGTTGCGCCAGTAGCTATCGGAGGCTGAGGTGTAGCCTCGCCAGCGACTGTTGATGACCCCCAGTTCATCCGGGGCGATGCTCAGCAAGGCTTTATCGAGGATCGAGCCGAGCTCGGTGGCGCCGCGCGCCGTCGCCAGGGCAAAGCTGGCGGGGAAGGTGCCGATGGCGGTGCTGATCTGCAGTTTGTCCTGGAACACCTGGGACGACAGGAAATAGTTGGCGACCACCAGGGAATTCACCGCGCCCTCCACATGCCCTTGGGCCAGCAGTTCGGAGGCCTTGAACGTGTCGCTGGCCTTGACCAGTTGGATCTCGGGAAAGTCGCTGCGCAGGTAGGATTCCAGGGGAGTGCCCGGGGTGAGTGCCAGGCGCTTGCCGGCCATTTGCTCCAGGTTTGCCGGCGCATTGGGCTCATTGCGTGTCAGCAGCACATAGGAGTTTTCCAGATAGGGTCGACTGAAATTCAGTTGCGCTTCGCGTTCAGCGCTGGGCACGATTGCGCCGATGATGTCGATGTCGCCGGCGCCGACCTGTTCGATCATCGCGTTCACGTCTCGCCCTCGCTGCATCTCGAAGCGCAGGCCGGTACGCAGGCGAATCAGCTCCAGCAAGTCGGCGGTGATGCCACGGAAGTTGCCGTCCGCATCAAAGAACGTCAGGGGCGCGAAGGTCTCGTTCACGATCACCTTGACCACCGGGTGGTCCTTCAGCCAGCGCTCCTCGCGCTGGGTCAGTTGCAGCTTTTCGGCGGTCAGCAGGATGTCGCTGCCGGCGCTCCAGCGCTTGGCGATCGCGTCCCGTTCCGCGGCAGGCACGGCGGTCAATACCGCGTCGACGATACTCAAGAGGGTGCGCTGGTGCGCAGGCATGGCAAAGCTGAAGCCATAGGCCTCGTGCTTGCCGAAGTTGGCCATGCGGATGTTCTTCAGGTAGCCCTTGTTGATCATGTAATGAGTGGAAATGGTATCGCCGAGAAAGACGTCGGCCTGATCGAATGCCACCGCATTCAAGGCGTTCTGATAAGAGGGGTAGGTGCGGATGATCGCCTTGGGATACAGTTTTTCCACCTCGCCCATGGGCAGGTAGTGGTAGACCAGTGACAGGCGCATCCCGGCCAGGCCATCATCCAGGCTGCGGGCTCACCCTCGCGGGTCACCAGTACCGGCTGGTCCACGGCGTAGGGTTCGGACAATATGAGGTTCGGGTTTTGCGCCTCGAAACCGTTGGAGGAGCCCAGCAGATCGATCTCCCCGCTTTCAAGCGCGTGGATCGCATCCTCCCGGGAGGCATAGCGCATCACCTTTACCGGCAGCGCCAGGGCCTTGGACAGCAGGCCGGCGTAATCAGCGGTGAGGCCCTCGTAGTCGCGCCCGCTGGAGCTGAGGTCGAAGGGTGGGTAGTCAGGGGATGCGGCGCCCAGCACCAATTCACGCTTGTTCTGCAGCCATTGCCGCTGGGCCTTGTTCAGGTGGCTGTCCAGTTGAAACGAGCCTGAGCGGCTCAATAAGGTGAGATATTCCGGGCCCGTTGGTGGGTTCGCGAGCACGACGGTGCTCAAGCACAGACTGGCGCTCAATATAATCAGGTAGTCCTTTATACGGCTGGGCATCCACTTTCTCACACTAGCGCGTTTCGTTTTGCCATCTCGATAAGGTCTACCAAGGATTTGGCTTGAAGTTTTTGCATTAGCCGCTTCTTATAAGTGCTCACCGTTTTATTACTTAGAAACATACCCTTGGCAATTTCCTTGTTAGTGCGGCCTTGTGCAAAAAGTTGTAATACCATTAGTTCCCGATCGTTGACGGACTTGAACAGTTCAAGTTCCTGGGACTCCACGCCCTCTACACCGTTGGTGGTGAGTGCCTGGCTGGGGAAGTAGTTGTAACCGGACAACACCGCGCGAATGGCGCTGAGCAACTCACTCAGGTCGCCTTCCTTGCAGACCTAGCCATCGGCGCCCGAGCGCATGCAGCGCGTGGCGAACAGCGTGGGCGACTGAGCCGTCAGGATCAGGGTTTTCATCGACGTGTTCATCGCGTTGAAGCGGCAGAGTACTTCGAGCCCGTCCAGCTTGGGAATGCTGATATCCAGGATAATCAGGTCCGGCAGGCATTCACGGACCATTTGAATGGCGTCGCATCCGTTATCCGTTTCGCCGACCACTTTGTAGCCTTCGTGCTCCAGCAACATTCGGATGGCAAGTCGGATAACCGGGTGGTCATCAATAATAAAAACTGAGTTCATGGTCACATTCCGTGCAAGTGCAAAATAAAGTGGGCACATTAGCTCAGAAGCGGAGTAAGGCGCATGAGCTCAGGGGGGAGTAGGTATAAAACAGGAAAATTCCTACAATAAAAAAGGTAACGGCCTACTAGTCGCTAAGGCTTCATGAAGCGATAGGTCAGTGTTCGAAGAGGGCGTGGGTTAAAAGCGGCCGCTATGGATTTAACTGTGGCAGTACCGACCTTTTTCGTCGAGCAAAGATGTTTAAATCCTACATGCGTAACTTCAGTAAGGGGCAGAGCAAGTGCGCCAGTTCATCCTTGTTCAGCGGTTTCGATAAGTAGCCGAGCAATGGCAGGCCACGCTCCACGGCCTGGTTTATCAAACTGGCAAGTTCCGCCACCGGCAAGCCGCTCAGCAGGATGGCCGTGGTGGTAAAGCGCCTGCGGCTGGCGATTTCAATCAGTTCGAGTCCCGGCAGGTCGGGCAGGCATTGATCACACAGGATGATGTCGAACGGCACCTCGGCCTGAGCCATGACACAGATTGCCTGCTCGGCGTTTTCGGCCGGGGTCAGCCGTGCGAAGCCGAAGCTTCTCAGCAGGCACTGGGTGGCGAGGAGTTGAAAGGGATGATCCTCCACCAACAGGATACGAAGCGGATAACTGGGCATTGGGGGCCACACGGTGAGTCAAGCGTCAAGGGAGGGCGCGTAGGAGCAGTTCGCCAGGGTCGCCGGGAGCGTGCGTGATTATTCATCGTGTGCTTGTGCGAATTCGATCAGGCCGCTCTGTTCCCCTTGTAGGTTGATTCCTTTGAGGAGACAGGCGGCTTGATCGTGCTCGTTTATTGGGGGCTGGAACGTCCGGTCATTTCCCGCGCCATTTCGGTGGCATAGCTGTCGGTCATGCCGGCGATAAAGTCGATCATGCGCAGGAACGAGGCGTGCAGTGGCCACTCGGGGTTCGGTGCATTGTTGCCCAGCAAGTCGAGAATGCGTCGGTTCTTGAACGATGGCGTGCGCCCGCCATGCTGCTCCAGTGCCGCACCGCAGAAGGCGTTCAGGAGGATTTCCAGCGTGGTGTAGGCGCCGATTTCATGCAGGGTCTTGCGCTTGTCCTGGAAGATCTTCTTGCGCGCCATGTCCTTGGCATCCAGGACGCAGCGTTTGGCCGGGCCGTGCATGTGTTCCACCAGATCGCCGGGCAGGGTGCCGGCGAGCAAGGCGTCCTGCTGCTCGACGAAAGCCCGCGCCGCCGCGTTGGTCAAATGTTCGATGGCCTTGCCGCGCAGGATCGCCAGTTTGCGTCGCCGCGAATCCTGCGCGCCGAGTTGACGATAGGTCTGGGGCAGGTCGTCACCCACCAGGTCCAATAGCAGCGACTCGACTTCGGCGTATTCGAGCAATTGCATTTCCAGGCCGTCTTCCAGGTCGATCAGGGCGTAGCAGATGTCGTCCGCCGCTTCCATCAGGTACACCAGTGGATGCCGGGCCCAGCGTTGTTCTTCAAGTTGCGGCAGGCCGAGCTTGTGGGCGATCTGTTCCAGGATCGGCAGCTCGCTCTGGTAGCAGCCGAACTTGTGTTTTTTGTAGCCCAGGGAGTCGGCATGCCGGGCGGTCCAGGGGTATTTCAGGTACGTGCCCAGGGTGGCGTAGGTCAGCCGCGTACCGCCGTCGAACTGGTGGTATTCGAGCTGGGTCAACACCCGAAAACCCTGGGCGTTGCCTTCGAAGTTGAGGAAGTCATTACGCTCGGCGCTGCTCATGTCATCCAGCCAACCACGGCCTGCGGCCTGCTGGAACCAGTGGCGAATGGCGTCTTCACCGGAATGCCGAACGGCGGGTTGCCGATGTCATGGGCCAGGCAGGCCGATTGCACCACCATGCCCAGGTCGCTCGGGTCGCACCAGTCGGGCAGGGCACTGCGCAGGGTTTCGCCGACGCGCATGCCCAGGGAGCGGCCCACGCAGCTCACTTCCAGGGAATGGGTCAGGCGGGTATGGATATGGTCGTTGCTGGAGACCGGGTGCACTTGGGTCTTGCGGCCCAGGCGACGAAACGCGCCGGAGAAGATAATACGGTCGTGGTCTTTGTGAAATGGGCTACGTCCCAGTTCTTCCGGGCTGTGCAGCGGTTTGCCAAGACGTTCGCGAGTCAGCAGGGTGGGCCAATCCAAGGCGGATACTCTCCGTAGGGTGAATGACCCTCCCAGCTTCCCGGTTCAGCGCGGCCTGGGCAAGCGAAAATCTACAACCCGGCCGCGTCGATATCGATTAAAAGCAAACGCTGGCCGTTCTCGAAGAATTGTCCGGCGGTGAGGCAATACCTGTTTGTGGTCGCGTCGCGGTAGGTCGAGGACAGGCTCAGGCGGCGCTCCTCCCAACCTTCGGCCAGCAAATGATAAAAGTAGGGGCGCCACGACCAGTTGTGACCCAGGTAGCGGCTGTCGGCCTGCCAGGCGTCGTGGTGCCATTCGAAGTTGGGCGTCAGTTGGGTGCCATGCCGGTCGCACTGGTAAAAGCGCAGCAGCCAGGGAAACGCCGGCAGATGAGGCAGTTGGCTCAGCGGCGCCTGTGCCTGGGCCCAGGTTTGCAGAATGCCGTCAGCTCGGCCAGTTGCTGGCGCAGATGCATGATGCGCCCGCGCTCTGCCAGCTTCTGCTGGACATACTCCGTGCGCAACTGGGCGAAACGCGGCACGAAGGCGTCGGTGGCGAACCAGTCCAACTGGGCCTGGGCAAACAGATAGCCCTGCACAAAGCGCGCGCCGCATTCCAGGGCAAAGTTCAACTGCGCTTCGGTCTCCACGCCTTCGGCGATAATCCAGCAGCCGGTCTTCTCGGCCATTTGCGCGAGGGCCCGCACCACTTCGCTGCCAGGCCCGCCGCGGGCGGCGTCCTGGAACAGGCGCATGTCCAGCTTGA
>JAFHKH010000213.1 GCA_016937595.1 Pseudomonas cedrina subsp. fulgida
GCGAGGGTGGTGAGGTCTGACGCTGAGTTCGGAGGGCATGGGCAGGGGCTTATATTTGGCGGCGCACAGAAAGGGCCTGTGCGAAAGACCGCATCTTACCCGTCTGCTGTACACAGTTCCAAATGTGGGAGCGGCGGTGCGACGATTCGACTTGCTCGCGAAAGCGTAGTGTCAGTCAATATATCTGTGACTGATCCACCGCTTTCGCGAGCAAGCCCGCTCCCACAGGTTTAACCGCATTTCAACACTCACATCGCAGGGGTTTTTCAGGCCGTTTCGACGGCCTTTTTTTCGCCTGCCGACTCATGAATCACATATGCATTTAAAGAATAACCAAATGAAAAAATAAGATTTATAGATATATAAATCTGCTGATATGGTCTGTCCCATCTTGGCGCCATCGCTACACCGCGAACCGCCGACACCTGCTCAAGGAATTCCTGCATGTTGGTCGTAATACTTGGAGGCAGTCCCAGCCAGCGTTCCCGCTCCGGGGTGCTGCTGGAAAAAACCCGTCAGTGGTTGCAAGACAAAGGCGTGGAAGTGGTGAGTTACCAGATACGCGACTTTCCGGCAGAAGACCTGCTGCACGCGCGCTTCGACAGCCCCAAGGTGGTCGACCTGCTGCAGCAAGTGGCGAACGCCGACGGCCTGGTTATCGCCACGCCGGTATACAAGGCCTCGTTTTCCGGCGCACTGAAGACCGTACTCGACCTGCTGCCCGAACGCGCGCTGGCCCACAAGGTGGTGTTGCCGATGGCGACCGGCGGCAGCATCGCCCATATGTTGGCGGTGGACTATGCCTTGAAGCCGGTGCTGTCGGCCCTGAAAGCCCAGGAGTTGCTCCACGGTATTTTTGCCGAAGACAGCCAGATCGCCTATGGCGAAGGCAGCGCCCAGGCGCAGTTGGTCCCGGTGCTCGAGCAGCGCTTGCGCGAGGCGTTGGAAACGCTCTACAGCGCCATGGCCCGTCGCCCGAAACCGTTGGACCCGCATGTATTGAATGACCGTTTATTGACTGCTCGCTGGAGCATTTAAGCCTTACCCCACAATCTGGAAAACCCCTCACCTTACTCAGCCGCCAACGGCCAAGCAGGTGCAGCCAAAACCCTCATCGCATTTTTGGAGAGAGCGCCATGCGCACTGTCATCTTGCGTCGTGGTCTGGTCGCACTGTTTGTTGCGGCTGTGTCCTTCGGCGCCATTGTTCACGCTCAAGCGGCCGAGACCTTGCGTATCGGTTATCAGAAGTACGGCACGCTGGTGCTGCTCAAGGCCAAGGGCACCCTGGAAAAACGCCTGGCCGCCCAAGGCGTGAACGTGCAATGGACCGAGTTTCCTGGCGGCCCGCAATTGCTTGAAGGCCTGAACGTCGGCTCCATCGATTTCGGCGTGACCGGTGAGACGCCGCCTGTCTTCGCCCAGGCGGCCGGTGCCGACCTGCTCTACGTCGCCTACGAGCCGCCCGCGCCCAGCAGCGAGGCGATCCTGGTGCCCAAAGATTCGCCGATCAAGTCCGTGGCCGAGCTCAAGGGCAAGAAAGTCGTGCTCAACAAAGGTTCCAACGTGCACTACCTGCTGGTGCGCGCCCTGGAAGACGCCGGCCTCAAATACACCGATGTACACACTGTGTTCCTGCCGCCCGCCGATGCGCGTGCCGCGTTCGAGCGTGGCAGTGTCGACGCCTGGGTTATCTGGGACCCCTACCAGGCCGCCGCCGAGCAACAACTGCAAGCGCGCACCCTGCGCGATGGCACCGGCATCGCCGACAACCATCAGTTCTACCTGGCAACCAAGCCCTATGCCGAGCAGCACCCTGGCATCGTCGCGGCGCTGGTGGAAGAAGTGCGCGCCGTGGGCGAATGGGCCAAGGCAACCCCGAACAGGTCACCGCGCAAGTGGCGCCGCTGCTGGGGCTGCCCGCCGATGTCACCTTGACCTCAATGAAGCGCCAAGGCTTCGGTGCCGTGTTCCTGACCCCGGAAGTGGTCGCCGCCCAGCAGAAAATCGCCGACACCTTCTACCAACTCAAATTGATCCCCAAGCCCTTGAGCATCAAGGACGTGATCTGGACACCGCCCGCCGCCGTGGCTAAAGCGCCGTAATCCGACTTTTTCAGGAGACAACTCCATGAGCCTCAATATTTTCTGGTTCCTGCCTACCCACGGCGACGGCCATTACCTCGGCACCGCCGAAGGCGCCCGCGCCGTGGATCACGGTTACCTGCAGCAAGTGGCCCAGGCCGCTGACCGCCTGGGTTTCGGCGGGGTGCTGATCCCCACCGGGCGCTCCTGCGAAGACTCGTGGCTCGTCGCTGCGTCGTTGATTCCGGTGACCCAGCGTTTGAAATTTCTCGTCGCGCTGCGCCCTGGGATCATTTCCCCGACGGTGGCCGCGCGCCAGGCCGCGACCCTGGACCGGTTGTCCGGTGGCCGTGCGCTGTTCAACCTGGTCACCGGCGGTGACCCGGAAGAGCTGGCCGGCGACGGTTTGTTCCTCAACCACGAAGAACGCTACCAGGCCTCGGTGGAATTCACCCGCATCTGGCGTCGTGTACTCGAAGGCGAAACCGTTGACTACGACGGCGAGCACATCAGCGTCAAAGGCGCCAAGCTGCTCTACCCGCCGATCCAGCAACCCCGTCCGCCGCTGTACTTTGGCGGTTCCTCCGAGGCGGCCCAGGACCTGGCCGCCGAACAGGTTGAGATGGTGCTGACCTGGGGCGAACCGCCAGCCGCCGTCGCGGAAAAAATCGCCCAGGTGCGGGCCAAGGCCGCAAAACTTGGGCGCACCGTGCGCTTCGGCATTCGCCTGCATGTGATCGTGCGCGAAACCAACGCCGAAGCCTGGCAAGCCGCCGACAAACTGATCTCCCATCTGGACGATGAGACCATCGCCCGCGCCCAGGCTTCGCTGTCGCGCTTTGACTCGGTGGGCCAGCAACGCATGGCGCCCTGCATGGCGGTAGCCGCGACAATCTGGAAGTGAGCCCCAACCTGTGGGCCGGCGTCGGCCTGGTACGCGGCGGTGCCGGTACCGCGCTGGTAGGCGATGGCCCAACCGTAGCGGCACGGGTCAATGAGTACGCGGCGCTGGGCATCGACACGTTTATCTTCTCCGGTTACCCACACCTGGAAGAGTCGTATCGCGTCGCCGAGCTGCTGTTCCCACACCTGGATGTCGAACGTCCCGAGCTGCCAAAGGGCGCCGGGTATGTGAGCCCGTTCGGTGAGATGGTGGCTAACGATATCCTTCCCAAAGCGGCGTCGCAGAGCTGAGGCAGGCCCATGAATGTTGAAAAACTAAGCCATCGTGTGGCGCCCTGGGTCCTGCCGATTCTGTTGCTGGCGGCGTGGCAGTTGTCGGTGTCGGCGGGCTGGTTGTCGACACGCATCCTGCCGGCGCCCAGTGCGGTGATTGAAGCAGGCGTCAACCTGATCGCCAGCGGGGAAATCTGGACGCACCTGGCCATCAGTGGCTGGCGCGCGGGCCTGGGTTTTCTGATCGGTGGCGGCATCGGCCTGGCCTTGGGTTTTATCACCGGCTTGTCGACGTGGGGCGAGCGCCTGTTGGACAGCTCGGTGCAGATGATCCGCAACGTGCCGCACCTGGCGCTGATTCCCCTGGTGATCCTGTGGTTCGGCATCGACGAGACGGC
The DNA here is from genome assembly GCA_016937595.1 of Pseudomonas cedrina subsp. fulgida. GTDB lineage: Bacteria > Pseudomonadota > Gammaproteobacteria > Pseudomonadales > Pseudomonadaceae > Aquipseudomonas > Aquipseudomonas fulgida. The sequence goes on from JAFHKH010000213.1 coordinate 3,658, forward strand.
GAAGGTTTTTCTGGTCGCCCTCGGCACGCTGTTTCCGATTTACTTGAATACCTACCACGGCATCCGCAACGTCGACCCGGCGCTGGTGGAGATGTCGCGCAGTTATGGCTTGTCCGGCTTCAGCCTGTTCTGGCAAGTGATCCTGCCGGGTGCGCTGCCGTCGATCCTGGTGGGCGTGCGGTTTGCGCTGGGCTTCATGTGGCTGACGCTGATCGTGGCGGAAACCATCTCCGCAAGCTCGGGCATCGGTTACCTGGCGATGAACGCCCGTGAATTCCTGCAAACCGACGTGGTGGTGCTGGCCATCGTGATGTACGCCATCCTCGGCAAGCTCGCCGACCTGGCGGCGCGCGGCCTGGAACGTGTGTGGCTGCGCTGGCATCCGGCTTATCAAGGCAACAAGGGAGGTGCGGCATGACAGCTCAACAACCCCCGCGCCTGCTCAAGGGCATTCCCCTGGCGGTACGCAAGCTGCGCAAGGCTTTTGGCGCGCGTGAAGTGCTCAAGGACATCGACCTGCACATCCCCGCCGGCCAATTCGTGGCGGTGGTCGGGCGCAGCGGCTGCGGCAAAAGTACCTTGCTGCGCCTGCTGGCCGGCCTCGACAAAGCCAGCGGCGGTGAGCTGCGGGCCGGTTCCGCGCCGCTGGCCGAGGCAATCGCAGACACGCGGTTGATGTTCCAGGAAGCGCGCCTGCTGCCGTGGAAAAAGATCATCGACAACGTCGGCCTGGGCCTTAAAGGCAACTGGCGGCCTAAAGCCCTGGAAGCGCTGGAAGCGGTCGGCCTGGCGGAGCGGGCCAATGAATGGCCGGCGGCGCTGTCCGGTGGACAGAAGCAACGCGTAGCCCTGGCCCGCGCCCTGATCCACCAACCGCGCCTGCTGTTGCTCGATGAGCCGTTGGGCGCGCTGGATGCCCTGACCCGTATCGAGATGCAGCAACTGATCGAAAACCTCTGGCGCAAGCACGGCTTCACCGTGTTGCTGGTGACCCACGACGTCAGCGAAGCGGTGGCCATTGCCGACCGCGTGATCCTGATCGAAGACGGCGAAATCGGCCTGGACCTGATCGTCGACCTGCCACGCCCACGGGCCCGAGGCTCGCACCGCCTGGCCGCGCTGGAAGCCGAAGTGCTAAACCGCGTGCTGTCGTTGCCCGGCACGCCGCCGGAACCTGAACCCGTTTCACCGCTGCCGACGCAATTGCGTTGGGCTCAATAACTCACACAGGAAAACACCATGACTATCAAAGCCATCAACGTACGCAACCAGTTCAAAGGCACCATCAAGGAAATCGTCGAAGGCGACGTACTCTCGGAAATTGACGTGCAGACCGCCTCCGGCATCGTCACGTCCGTGATCACTACCCGCTCGGTCAAAGAGCTGGAGCTGGTGATTGGCAGCGAAGTGATTGCCTTTGTGAAATCCACTGAGGTGTCGATTGCCAAGTTGTGATTGGCTGATCGTTCCCACGC
>JAFHKH010000214.1 GCA_016937595.1 Pseudomonas cedrina subsp. fulgida
CCGAAGGTGGCGCTGATCGTCTGCAGGGTAACAATGCTTGAACCCGTGCTGTTTGCGGGACCCCCAAACCGGCCTGATCAGCCGGTTTTTTTTCGCCATCGATTAATGCAGGTGAATCCGTCTGGAGGGGCAAGGCAGCGCATGCGGTTCGCCTACTTCGCTGTGTCAAGCCTTAGCAACACCAGGGTTTACCCGATTCCGTCAAAAAAACCATTGGGCTAAAATACTTATCGAGCATTAAAAATTTGCACTAGCATGTGTGTACGTTCGTGCAAATACCCTCGCAACAACCGCGCACTCCCCCCTCTCTCCCAGCAAAACAAAGTGGCGAATGTTAAAATTTGTCACGTTTTGCCGTATTCAATTCGATTAGTATCTAAACGCTAGCAGCGATTGAACTGACGGCCTTGCATGCCGGAAAAGGGAGTAGGTGATGCATTTTTCCAACGTCCTCGCTATTGCACGGACTCAATCTAAATCGGAGGATTTTCGGGAGCTCATAGTTCGCACCGTCGCGGATGATTTAAAAATCGATACACGTTACTACGAACAACTAATCGACACCCAGGAAAGTCACGGAAGCTACCGTGCAATTATCATTGAAATCGATACGCCCTCGGCCAGCGGCCAGACCCTGGACATAATAAGAAAAACCCGAAACAACAACCCCAACTGCACCATTTTTGTGGTTGTCACCTTCGCCTCTACCTTGAGTAAAACCAAATACTACCTGGCCGGTGCGGACTACTGTATCAAGGTAGTAGAAACCTCGCCTGAAAAAAACTCAGCCTCTTTGATGCCTTTCTCAGTGAGAGCGCGCGACTGCATCGCTGTGGCTTGGTGCTCGACCAGGACCGTATGTGTCTATTTGGCGACGGCAAAAAGCTGGAAATATCATTTGTTGAAATGAAAGTATTGGACGCGCTCATCCAGCGCCGACTGCTCAGTCACAATGAGATCGCTGCCGTCATGGGCCTTAATACCAAATACTATGATTCCAGGGCATTGGAAAAGTCTATCAGCCGACTGCGCAGCAAGATCAAGTCGCACTACGGCGACAATATCATCCAGAACATCCGCGGTTATGGATACAAACTAAGCCGGGGTCTTATTTGCGCCAGCCATTTCCAAGCCGCCAAGGAGAGGTCGCACCGTGAATAGCGAAAGGAAATCCTCTGCCGACCCTGTGGACGTTCATCTTGTCAGGCAAGCCATTGTTGATCGCAGCCATACGCTCTGGGGCAACGAAATAAGCCTGGCCTGCGCAGACACTTACCCATCGCCGGAAGATGCCTACTGCCAGGCGCTGCTGCGCATCAGCGCACCGCCAAGAACGGCTCAACCTATGGTCAGTCACAGGTTCATGCGTATCGATCAAGCGGCCCTGATGAATGAGCACCTTCACAGGAAAATTGTCCAGGCTGCCCGGGCACTGGACAAACAGAACCACCCTTTTACCCTGAGCATCGATAACCCGCTGGACGCCTTGCCCGGCCCGGTCGAGCGCAGGGCGATGGTGCGTCAGTTATATAAGCTCAAGGACCAGTGCAGTATCACGCTTGCCTACAATAATTACCGGCTCGATACAAAGCCGGCCGACCTGCTGATCGATCTCAAGCTCTACGACTATATAAAAATGCCGTTCCCGGATTCCGCCCTGCGGTTGAGCTTGAATACGCGCTCGGATCTGTTCGATCGGCTCTATGACCGCATGCTGGAACTGATCGATGCGACCCGCGTGTGTTTCATTGCCGACACCGTCGAGTTTGCCGACAGTGCCTTGCTGGCCAGGCGGCTGCCTTTCGAATACTTTCAGGGCGGTTATTACTCTCCTGCTGACTGCTTATAACAATTGCACCTTACTGACATCGGTGGATATCATGAGCTCCCTCAAGAAACATACCCTCACGCCCACACTTCCCGCTATAGCCCTGCACGACTTTACGCCCAATGCAGAGTTATTCCATTACGACTTGAAAGTGCCCACTAATACCGTCGCGAAACATGAACATCTGTTCGCTCACCGAAACGCCGCCCCCCATGATAGTCACACATTAACGACTTATGTCATTACCCATACCCTCAACTTGCCCTCCCACCCCTTTAACGCTGTGCGACAAGAATCCCGACTCCCCATGGCAAAGGATCATGACAGCGCGTCGAATAACCATACTCACCCTCCGGAATTAAACCCCGATCGAACGCAGTTATACCCTCAGGATTTTTGGGTGTTAACCCACCATGATCGAACCCTGGTCAAGGGTCGCCTGCGTATTTCATTGACCACGATTGAATCGGCGCTGATCAAGAAAATGCTGCACCATGAAGAACGCGTGGTCAGCAAAGAAGAGTTGATCCGAAACATAGGGCGCGAACCCGAGTTATACCGTGGTCTGGAAATGTGCCTGAGCCGGCTGCAGGAAAAGTTCAAGCGCGCCAACGACGGTGAACGCCTGTTTCGTGCGGTCAGAAACCGTGGCTATTGCCTGACACAGAAAATAAAGAAGCCCATCGAATTGGCTCAGCCCCGTCGATAATTATATAAATAACTTCACCCTATCAGTCATCCTGATTATTGGCACGCTCTTCTACCTGCCGTTTTATAACACCCTCACCCAATAATAAGACACCGCTGACCTTGTTATAAGTCGTCAGCCAATGCCCCTGACCGTTCATTACTATTCATGGGTACGCGATTGCGCGTGCCTGTCATTTTAGTGCGGTATTGCACCGCGTGATTAAACCCTGCCCACGTACGTGGTCACCACCGGGAGCAGAACTATGCTGAATAATACTAGAATGCATCGCCACCTGACCCCCAAGGGGCTGACGTTCTGGGGGCAATGGATGCTTGCGTCGGGTTTGGTCGTTACGCTGTTGTTTCTGTTGGTATTTTTAAAAACCGGTGAATTGGAATACACCTATCGCATCTTGGCCGCGTTGACTATATTGGCGTCGCTACCGGCGTATAGCTTATGTGATGTTTATAGCAAGAAAGATGATTACAGCGTTGGCCTCGGGCGGTTGTTCATGGGATGGCTGCTTACCGTAGGCATACTGTTTATGGTGGGCGTGGCCTGTAACGCCAATTCGCTGTTCCCCCTGGAAATCCTGCTGTTGTGGGCAGCAGTCAGTTACCCGCTGCTAGCACTGTGTTATATCCCTTTGCACAGCCTGTCCCGGTATTACCATCGTCAACTTCATCAACGGCACAAGTCATTGATTGTGGGCACTGGCAAGCTCGCCGTCGACCTGGCCAACACCTTGTCCCGCCAGAAACGCTCCCCTCTGGTGGGGTTGGTGGGCAGCCGTGACGATGCCACCCCGCAGGCGCACACCCAGATCCTGGGCGACCTGCCGCAGTTGCCGCAGTTGATTCGGCAGCACGCCATTCGCCGGCTCTACATCACCCACTCGCTGCAGGATGCCACCCACATCGAGGCGCTGTACCTCAACCTGCTGGAAATCAGCGTGGATGTGATCTGGGTACCGGACCTCAACAACATGCTGCTGCTCAACCACTGCGTGGCGGAAGTAGATGGGCTGCCGGCGATCTTCCTCAACGAAAGCCCGCTGACCAGCCGCCCCACTGCCGCGCTAAGCAAATCGTTACTGGATAAAAGCCTGGCGTTGTTGGCAATTGTGCTGCTGAGCCCGCTGTTGTTGCTGTTCGCCCTGCTGATCAAACTCACCTCACCCGGCCCGGTTATTTTCAAACAGGAACGCCATGGCTGGAACGGAGAAGTGATCAAGGTGTGGAAGTTTCGCTCGATGCGCATGCATGACGACCACGAGGTACGCCAGGCCAGCCGCAACGACACGCGCATCACCCCGATTGGCCGGTTTATCCGCCGCACGTCCATTGATGAGTTGCCGCAGTTGTTCAACGTGCTGCAAGGCCACATGGCCCTCGTCGGCCCACGCCCCCATGCGGTGGCGCACAACGATTATTACTCCGGGAAGATCCACGCGTACATGGCGCGCCACCGCATCAAACCCGGTATCACCGGCCTGGCGCAGATCAATGGGTGCCGCGGAGAGACCGAGACACTGGAGAAGATGCAGAGACGCGTGGACATCGACCTGCACTACATCAACACCTGGTCGCTGTGGCTGGATATCAAGATTCTGGTGAAGACACCGTTTACGCTGCTGTCCAAGGATATCTACTGACAGCAAAAGCGCGACGACGCCCACGGAAAATCCAGATGCCATCCGTCACTCTCACCGTTCACCGGCCTGATCTTTCCCACGCTCCGCGTGGGAATGCCACCAGGGACGCTCTGCGTCCCGCCGAACATTCACGCTGTACAGGTGACGCAGAGCGTCACGGGATGTCCCTCTCATCATCTGCTAGCACGTATAGGCGCCGATGCATTGGCTACGGATAGCCTGCAAGCGAATGTCGAACGCCACCTGGCCAGACGCTTCGAGCCTGGTTTATGTATCGAGACGTTTGTGACGTCATGCACAGTGCAAGACGCTAATGTATTTCAACAAGAAAAAAGCTGATGCGCGTCCCCACGATCCGGCAGCCACCCCTGCGCTTACACACAAAGAACAAAGACATGCCTTACAGCCATGCAGGCGTTTGCGTGAACGCATTGCGTGGCGGTTTTGCGCGGTTACATGCGCTTGAGATCACCTCGTTGAACGGCCTTGAAGGCCGCTGTAGCCTCCGATGCAACCCGTCAGCCCAGGCTCCGGCCAGTTAAGCAAACGCAATGTTCAAAGCAATGAAGATCAACTGTGGAGCG
>JAFHKH010000215.1 GCA_016937595.1 Pseudomonas cedrina subsp. fulgida
GCATTGGGGCTTGCCCCGCTCACAAGGCATTAAGGCCTGTATCAATAGGCGCTTTTATTGACGCAGGTGTGAGTGATCTGGTTATTGCCATCGTTGGCATCGAAATCCGTCACCACATCGTTTTTATCGAACGTCAGCGTGATCACACAGGTACCTCTGCGCACCGAAGTGTCCCAGTTATTGGTGGTGACCATTACGCCGTTTTGCATATCAGTGGAGCTGCCAAGGTAGATGTTTCGGTTGTAGGAACCGTCCATGAACCATTGAAGTGTCTTCTCCCCCGTTTCCTTGGAGACCGACTTCCGATCCGGCTGACCGTAGGAATCGATCGCCTGGGCCAGTGTCTTTCCTCGCCACATTTGCCGCGCAATGATTTCATCGAGCCCGCCGGTGGTGCCGCATCCCGAAATAAGCGTAACGGCGCAGGCCAACACCAGCAGGCAATATTCAGCAGGTTTTCGCATACGAACTCTTTCCATGAAATAGCAGAAGACGGGCAATCTTTTAACGAATGTTCGCTCTATCTCGGGGTCTCGCCGGGACGTTGCCTATGGCTGGCAACGCCCTGGCGAGTTGGCCTGCAAGAGGCCTCTAACGTGCCTTTCACAGGCACGCAAACGCCCCGGCCAGATCAGCCGTCACCGCCGCCCCCGCACGCAATCAACTCGATAAGTCCCATCTGGTACCACTTGTTCTGGCAACTCCATCCGTGCTCAAACGTAAAGGCACTGGCCGTGCCGCTGAACGCAAGGCCCACTGAAAGCGCCAGCGCCACTCCAAGGGTCGAACGTACTTTCTTCATGTTGTTTTTCATAAAAACTGCCTCCATCACTTGATCGCTGGTCCTGGCCGGGAGCGCGGTTTTCAACATCAACCGCCCTTCCTGTGGCAAGGACATCCCTTTGCCTTATTGAACGGCCTCTCAATCAGACAGCAGAGGACGGGTCACCCGCCTCTGGCCCATTGGATGATGGGGAGCCCGCCATATCAATACGACAGATGACCTAGTGCCTGCGCGGAAAGGCAGGTAAACGCGCATTCCCGTTAACCCGCCTCCCTGGCGAAATGCTTGGTCAGTTCGAGCAGGGTCGCGCGCAATTCGGGCGGGCGCACGGGTTTGGACAGGATCGAGATATTCATGTGGGTCAGCATGCTGCGGATGCGCTCGATTTCATGGCCGGTCATGATCATCGCCGGGACTTCCCAGCCCCGCTGTTCGCGAATTGCGGCGATGCACTCGGAGCCTGAAATCTTTGTGCCCAGGTCAAAGTCGGCAATGATGATGTCGGCAGTCGGTGATCACGTTCAGGCCATCGCTGTGGGTCTCCACCGCGCAGCCCCATTTTTCCAGCAAGGCCGAGGTCGCCATCAGCACGTTGGAATCGTCTTCCACCAGGCACACCCGCAGCCCCTGCAGGCGGCTTTGCGTGGCCGCCGGCCGTTGCGCCTCGACGCGCGGCATGATGCGTTCCAGCCCCCCCGATAGTGCGCGGGTGCCCTGGCCGAGTCGGGAGTCCAACTGGATATCCAGG
>JAFHKH010000216.1 GCA_016937595.1 Pseudomonas cedrina subsp. fulgida
CGTAGAGCCGTTCGCCGAAGAGGGCCTGGTGGCGCTCAGCGTGGTCAACAGCATGACCTGCGTGGTGCCCCACGGCGCTGATCGGCCCTTGTTCGGCACCAACCCCATCGCCTTCGCCGCACCGCGCGCCGATGGCGCACCGATTGTGTTCGACCTGGCCACCAGCGCGATCGCCCATGGCGATGTGCAGATCGCCGCGCGCAAGGGCGAGCGCTTGCCGCCTGGCATGGGCGTGGATGGGCTGGGCCAGCGACCCAGGACCCCAAGGCGATCCTCGAAGGTGGCGCACTGTTGCCATTTGGCGGGCACAAGGGCTCGGCGCTGTCGATGATGGTCGAGTTGCTGGCGGCGGCGTTGACCGGGGGTAACTTCTCATTCGAATTCGACTGGTCGGATCACCCCGGCGCGCGCACGCCCTGGACCGGTCAGTTGCTGATTGTGATCGACCCGAGCAAGACCGGCGGCCAGGCGTTCGCCGAGCGCAGCCAGGAACTGGTGCGGCAGATGCATGCAGCAGGGTTGCGGCGCTTACCGGGGGATCGGCGTCATCGCACGCGAGCGAAGGCCGAACAAGAGGGGATAGTGCTGGAGACTGACGAGTTGCAGCGCTTGCAGGCGATGGCAGACGCTTGAAAAAAGGCTGCGCACGGGGCGCAGCCGGTCTTGCTCAGTTGCGACGGCCCAGCAGCAGGCCCACCACCAGGCCAAAGCCTGCGGAAATCGCCACGGTCTGCCACGGATGGCCACCGATATAGGTTTCGGTCGCGTCGACCACCGGCTTGCTGCGTTCACGTACGTTGGACACCGAGTCCATCGCTTGCTTGAGTTTGATGGCGACCTGCTCGCGCAGGGTTTCGCCTTCTTCACCCACCAGCGCGGCGCTGCTTTTGAGCAGTTTGTCCGATTCTTCGATCAACGCCGTCAGTTCACTGAACGCTTGATCCTTGATTTGCTCTTCGACGGCTTGGGCAGCGGTTTTGCGGGCCATTGGGTGACTCCTTGCGGGTGAATGTGTCAGTGAACAATGGAGTGCCGCGCAGCGGCAAAAGTTGCAGTTTATTTGCGTGCCCGTCGGCGTGGGCAAAAATCGGAATCAGGAAATTTCGACCTACGGTGTAAGATGTCAGCTATTTATGCAGCAGGTAATCCAACATGAGCTTCAATCTCGCCAACAAGACCCTCGCCGAACGCGCCGAGCTGGAAGATGAAAAGTCCCGTCTCTACGACCTGTGGCAAACCAACCTGGGCAAAGCCAAGGGCGAGGCCGCGCGGTTGTTCGGCGAACGCGCCAAGCGCAAGGGCAAATGGGCCGAATGGGTGCGCGCGGAACTGGACGGCATGTCGCCGCCGGAGTTCTCCAACATGGTGCGCAGTGAGGTCAACAAGCTGATGGCGGCGGCTAAGTAAAGCTCGCCACCACCGCTTCGCGAACGTTGAGCAAGAGCGGATCCAACTGCGCCTGGGTGCGCCAACCCAGTTCCACCGGATAGCGCGGCAGGGCCAGCGGACACGGCAAGACTTGCAGGCCGGTCATTTCAGCGATGGCCCGCGCGGCATGCCCCGGAATGGTCGCGACGGCCTGGCTGCCCTTGAGCAAAAAGGGCAGCGCGGCAAAGTGGCTGGTGGAGGCGCATACCTGGCGAGTCAGCCCCTGCGCCGCCAACCCCTCGTCGGTGATCCCGATAAACCCGCCGGACGACACCAGCACATGCTCGCGGGCGACGAACTCCTCCAGGCTGATGTCGGTCTGGCTTGAGTCCATCAGGCAGCAATAGTCCCCCTCCGCCAGCACCTGGCGACTCAGGCGGCCGTGGGCGAAACCGCCCGCGGTAATCGCCAGGTCGAGCGTGCGGTCGAGCAGCGCGCCCGCCACGATCTGGCTGTGGGTCTGACGGAAAATCACGCGCAGTTTCGGCGCCCGTCGCGCGAGCTCGTCCATCAGCCTGCGGCCATAGGCAATCTCGAAATCATCGGACAAACCCACCACCACGGAGCGGCCCTGGTATTGCTGGTTGTGCGGGTTAACCATCGCCAGGCTCTGTCGGCACCGATCCAGGGCTTCGCTGATCAGCGGTTTCAGCTGGTTGGCCCGCAAGGTCGGCGCCAGGCCGCGTCCGGTGCGCACGAACAACTGATCGCCGTACACCTGGCGCAAGCGCCGCAGCCCGGCGCTGATGGCCGACTGGGTAACACCCAGGCGCAACGCCGCACGGCTGGCGCTGGACTCGTCATGCAGCGCTTCGAAGGTTTTAAGCAGGTTGAGATCGACCTGGGCGATATTTATCTGGCTCATATCATTCAGTACTCAAGAGTGCTTTATTCATGATCGAGGCTGACGGGACAATGGGCAACCCCTGACTTCGGAGTGAACGTGATGCCTGTTTCTACTGTAGCGGCGCTGCAAATCGGCTCCTTGCCTGGCGGCAAGGCTGACACCCTGGCGCAGATCCTGGCCTATGAGCACGAAATCCTGCGCAGCGGTGCGCAATTGGTGGTGATGCCGGAGGCGCTGCTGGGCGGCTATCCCAAAGGCGAAGGTTTTAGCACGCAACTGGGCTATCGCCTGCCCGAAGGCCGCGAAGCCTTTGCGCGTTATTTTGCCAATGCCATCGACGTGCCGGGCGCCGAGACCGACGCGCTGGCGGGCCTGTCGGCGCGCACCGGGGCGAGCCTGGTTCTGGGCGTCATCGAGCGCAGTGGCAGCACGTTGTACTGCACCGTGCTGTATTTTGAACCGGCGGGAGGCCTGGTGGCCAAGCACCGCAAATTGATGCCGACCGGCACCGAGCGGCTGATCTGGGGCAAGGGTGACGGTTCGACCCTGCCGGTGATCGACGCAGCGGTAGGGCGCATTGGCGCAGCCGTGTGCTGGGAAAACATGATGCCGCTGCTGCGCACGGCGATGTACGCCAAGGGCGTCGAAGTGTGGTGCGCGCCGACGGTGGACGAGCGCGAAATGTGGCAAGTGAGCATGCGCCACGTGGCCCATGAAGGGCGCTGCTTTGTGGTCAGCGCATGCCAGGTACAGGCTTCGCCGGAAGCCTTGGGGATGGATATCGCAAATTGGCCGCCGGAGCGTCCGTTGATTGCCGGCGGCAGTGTGATTGTCGGGCCGATGGGCGACATCCTGGCCGGGCCCTTGCTGGGTGAAGCGGGGTTGCTGACTGCCCGGATCGACACGGCTGACCTGGTGCGCGCGCGGTATGACTATGACGTGGTGGGGCATTATGCCCGGCCGGACGTGTTCGAGTTGATGGTGGATGAGCGCGCAAAACCGGGCGTGCGTTTTATCACTGATTAAACACAGCCAACCCCCTGTGGCGAGCGGGCTTGCCCTGTGGGAGCGGGCTTGCTCGCGAAAGCGCTCTGTCAGTTGAGGTATAGGCTGACTGACACACTGCTTTC